>JAZKRQ010000163.1:0-4928 GCA_036628575.1 Halapricum sp. | reverse complement strand
AACGCAGCGGCCTGCAGAGCCGCCCATCGCCGGTTCAAATCCGGCCCTTGGCTTGTAACTTTTCTTACACAATCCCACTATAAAAGAGAGAAGTGGGGTATCAAACCCTCAGACTGTATCCGGGGGTGTCCAGCGTGACGGCCCACTGTCCACATTGTGGGGAACCTGTCATGTTGGTGCCTATCGGGACCATCATCGCCATCGAGCAAAAAGGTTGCTCCTGTGACGCCTCTCCGGCACTGATCGGCCCCGACGACACCCCCGCAGAACCACGCACGCCGCGCGTTCCCGATTCAGTCCAGTGCTCAGCCGACCCAGTAGCGACGGCCATCGTCGACGCCAGCGACCGCCATCTGGAGGAAGACTCCGAGTACAGCACCCGCTTCGGCGGCGAATCGATCGCGACTCCTCACAGCAACCGATGACGGACTCCACCATGTCCTCGACAGTCGGATCGCACGAAACCGCGACCATGCTCGACCGCGCTCGACGGTGGCTCCGGATCGCGCTGGTCTTCGGGGGCCTGATCGCTTTCGTCGAGCCGGTGGCCGCGCAGTCGGCCGGCTCGGCGTTCTGTGATACGGATATGGCCCAGACCATCCAGAACATCTTCACGCTGATCCAGTTCGGCGGGCCGCTGGTTGGTGGCGTCCTCGCGCTCGGCGCGACCGTCGCGCTCCCGTTCGTCCGCCGGTCGGACTGGAAAAAGGAGATGAAGAGCATCCGAAACCAGGGCCTGCTATGGGGCGTCATCGTCGCGCCGTTGGGCACCCAGATCGTCGCGTTCCTGCTGAACAACGTCGTCGCCGGAGGGTCGAGTTGTGGGTTCTGACCGGCGGACGGTCGCTGTCGTCATACTCGCGGGCGTTCTCGTCGGGATATCACCTGTGGCTCCCGCGCTCGCGCATCCGGAGAACGAGACGGACCACGGCATCGACGAGCGGACGTTCGTCGTCCTCTGGTCGGGTGACGAGGACGGCAACGTGACTACGCAGGCTGGTGACGGGGAACTCGCCGCACTCCGGCAGCTCGCGAACGGGACGGACATCCCGCTGAACTCGCCCCCACAAGCGGCCGAGCGATGGAACCGTGGCGACCTGGCCGACTTTCCCGAGACGGATGAGGACGTCTCGGTCCATCCACCCGACGCTGACACCAAAGATGGCCGGTTCGTGAAAGACGCGTACGCGGAACTGTTCGCCGTCCAACCCTCGACACGTGCTCGGCTGTCTGAATCGCAGACGCCCCTGTACGTCGCACCGGACGGCAACGCGCTCGGAACCGCCGACTATCGCGTCGACGTACCCGAAGACGACACGACTGGCGACCGACGGGTCTACTGGAATCTCCAGAGCTACCGGATCGACGCTACTCGGTTACTGGTGGACGGGGAGGTCGAGACGACCGACGGCGGTTCCCACACGGTTGATCTCGCGTACTCAGACATCGACGACTACCGTGGCGAGCGACACACGCTGACACTCGAAGCTGAGATTACGGTGACGCTAGAGAAGCACGTCCGCACTAAGGAACGGCACTGCCGGCGGATGGGCAACAGCACCACCTGCTGGACCGAGTGGGACAACGAGTACACGTACCCGACCGAGACAGTGCGCGTCAGCGATTCGGTCACCGTCGAGGAGTACGACCTCGCCGTATCCGGCTTCGTCGCGCGGTACCCGAACGGCGATCTCGGATTCGTCGTCTACAAGAACGAACCGTGGCTCGGTCACTCGGTACCGAACGGCGACGCTCGGGGCGTCTGGCGGTTCTACTCCGCTCGCGATTCGGACTGGGATACGCTCGTCCGGAGTACGGAAGATGGTTCAACCCGGACACACTCGCCGCTCCATCCACTCCAGGTGAACGCGTTCCCGATGAAAACAGGGCCGTCGGCGAGGGATCGTCACGTCGAAATCCTCGGCGCGTACGGCGAGACGACACAGCCCCCATCACTTCCCGAGAACGTCAACCTGGACGTTGCGACCGAACCCTATACCGCCAGCTACGGGATCGCCACCCGCACTGCGACCGACAATGCGTTCTCGGGCCTCCAGGCCTGGGGTCTGGTCCGCGGCGTGACGGTCGAAGCCACCGAGAGCGACTTCGCGCGAATCGAGATCCGCCGGAGCAATCTCACGCTTTCGACGGTGCATTCGAGCGAGAACGCGACGACAGTCCGGGTACGCCTCGAAGACGCTGCGACCGGCCAGCCGATCAATACGGCCGGACGCGAGGGCTACGTCGTTCTCGACGGACAGCGGCTGAATACGACCGGGAACGGGACCGCGATGGTGACCATCACCCGGTCGAACGCCGTGGTCTCAGCCCGGTACGAGCCCGGACGGTGGTGGCGGAACACGCCCGGATACGTCGGGGACAGTGCGAAGATCCACGTCGGCGGGACGGCGCTTGAGTTGATCGTGACCCTCTCCCGGTTTTTCGTCCCGGTCGGGTTGTTTCTGCTGACCGTCTACGTCGTCGATCGGGTCACGCAATCGGGCATCTGGCCACCGTGGCGGGGGTTGTAATTCGGATGCAGATATCCAGCGACCGTTCGCTTCCACTCCGAGCGTCGGGGCGCAGAATCGCCCGGTACGCGGCGGTGACCACCGGATTGCTCGTCGCCGCTGTCCAGCCCGCGGTCGCACAGGACGGTGGCGACGGCGGCAGCGGTGGTGGCCTCCTCGATGGCCTCGGAGACATCATCATCGGCGCGCTCACCGAGTTGCTCCGGATCCTGTTCAGCCCGATCCGGTCCGTCATCGAAGACCACGGCGACGCGCTCCTCGATCTCGTCGTGGGGACGCCCCACCCGGATGCGGTCTTCAGCGCACCGACCAACGGCCCGTGGCCGAACATCTACAGCTACTACTGGGAGACGATCGTTCCGCTCTCGTTGTCGCTGTTCGGCCTGTCGATTGGGCTGGTCATCTTCTTCCAGTCGACGAGCCACCTGTTCAGCACCTACCACCGGACGAAGCTCAAGAAACGGGCCTTCTCCGGTCTGCTTGGCATCCTCTCGTGGTGGTGGATCGCTGCCCTCTCGCTGCGGTTCATCGACTCGCTGGCGGCGTTTCTGATTCCGTCTGTGTCTGACATCTCGCTGTTCCAAACGCTGTCGTTCACCGGAATGGGCGTGCTCGGGCTGGTCCTCACGCTCTCGACAGACTTCGTCCTGTTCGTCCTGATCGGCCTGATCTACCTCGTCCGACAGCTCGTGCTCTACCTGTTCGTACTGCTGATGCCGATACTCATCGTCTTCTGGATCCCCGGTGTCGGTCCCTTCAGCCTGGTCGCGAAGTTCATGCGCCGGCTGGCGGGCTTCTACGTCCCGTTCCTCTTCATGACGATACCCGTCGCGCTGTTGTTCCGCGTCGGGGACCTGCTCGGACAGAGCGCCGACTTCTCCGCGACGGGTATCGGTGCGTGGCTGACCGCACTGGTCATCCCGTTCGCCGCGGTCGCCTCGCCGTTTGTCCTGTTCTGGCAGGCTGGGCTCATCCTCTTCGTCGCGGATCGGGCCTCTCGTCACGTCTCGGCTCAGCGTGCTCGGAACCGCCTCAGTCGCGGACGAGAACGTGTCCGGCAGACGGGACGCGGCGGTCGCAACTTCATCCGGGGTGTCCGCGACAAACCCGCCATCCGTGGGAACGGCCAGACGATGCTCGACTCTGGCGACTCCCGAGCGCACGCGGCGGGCCAGCGGGTGAATCGAGGCGGGAGTCGACTTCGAGGGGCGTTCAGTAACCGAGGAGACGGTGGCGGCCGTGGCGGGAGCGGCGGTGGCAGTAGCAGCGGCGACAGCGGAGGCAACGACGGCGCGGGTGGGCGCGGCGGTAGTGATGGTGGAGACAACAACGGCGGCCACGGAGGACGGCCTGACCGTGGCCCCCATTCGTCGAGTGATGACGGCGGCGGTGGAGGTACAGGCGATGACACCGCCACGAACGACGGCGGATCCCGCTCCGACGCGAGTCGGAACCGAGATGCCGGACGTGATGAGCTCCGGGATCCGCGCCGTTCCTCGCAGAATCGAGATGCGATCTATGTCGATGACGAACCACGGTACCTCCAGTGATAATCCATGAGTAGCGCAACCGATCCATCGAAGCGGATTCCGAAATCGCTCGGCACCGACACGCAACTCATCGGTCAGTATTCGCTGACTGACCTGCTGGTCGCGGGGATACCCGGCGTGATCGTCATCCTGATCACGCAGGTCGTGTTGCCGAAATCATTGGTACGAAACTGGGCTGACTGATCTCCTTGTTGACGGTGGTTACACGCACAAAGAGGTAGAGTCACGCTGCGCTGATCATGGGATCACACAGCATTTTACTGGACTCACGGGCGAGAACCCAGCTGAGGAGTCTCTCTCATTTGCTGACGCGGAGTGGGACGGGCACCGAATGGTTGCGTGTCCTGCCGGACACGAACCATTCGAGCAACGGTACATGCCCGAGAGTGGCCGGATTTCTGGACGCATGGCCAAAGAGTTCTGTGAGGGGTGTCCACACAAGGAGAATTGCTTCGTAGAGGAAAAGCAGCAGTTCTACAGTTATGGCTCCATATTCCGCACCCCTCAATCTCAACTCCATCATTTTTCCGTCTTGCGGTTTTGCAAACTGATTGTGTAATTGTCATTTCGCAGATGATCGGCTCAACAGGCGGTCTGTCCACATCAGCCGTAATTCCAATCTAAGCTAAATCGGCGTGAGAACACTCACTGCGTCCGTTTGTGGCAATCTTGGCGTCATCACCCTCCATGGCTGACAACACTCAGTTGTTAGTTTTTAATTTCAAACATTATTTGGCATAATCGACAGACGAAAAATTGATCAGGATCCAAATTGGGGGTGCGGAATGTGGGTCCGACAAGACCTGGAACGTCGATGTCATCGAGAACCTGTCTCGCTGGGTCGATA
>JAZKRQ010000162.1:0-4959 GCA_036628575.1 Halapricum sp. | reverse complement strand
CTAAATCCCCGGTAACACAGGGGTTAGGGACTGTACGGAGGAGATAGTTAGGTAACGTCCTGCGACCCGTATCCGCCAGACGCCCTTACCGGGGGGTAGCCGTACTATTTAGTCGTCTGCCGAAGTATCGACGTGTGTGTTATCGGGGTTACCGCCGGAACTGATCGCCGGAATCGCACTCGTCATCGTCGTCGCCGGCGCGGTCAACGGGCTCGCTGGCTTCGGGTTCGCTTTAGTCGGAACGATGGCACTGGCGACGGTCATCGACCCAGCGACGGCTGTCGTGTTCATGATCGCACCCATCTTGGGCGTGAACCTCTCGCTGGTCAGGGACCTCTCGGTCGACGATCTACGGACGTGCGGTCGCCGGTTCACGCCCCTGATTCTCGCCGCGCTGGTCGGTACGATCGCCGGCTTGGTCGTACTCGATCGCGTCCCGCAGGCCCCGCTCAAAGTCGGGCTCGGCGTGGTCTCGCTCGCCTTCGTCGCAAGCGCCCAGCAGATGATCCCGATCCCGGGCCTCGACCGCGCGAAAGAGGGTTGTTTCGTCGAATCGACGTCCGGGATGATCGGGGTGGGCGCCGTCTCGGGCCTGCTGTTCGGTGGGACGAACGTCGGCGTTCAGCTCATCGCGTACCTGCGGAGTTGTGACCTCTCACACGGCGTGTTCGTCGGGGTCGTCGCGATGGTCTTTCTCGGACTCAACGGGGTCCGGATCGGTGCCGCCGGCGCACTCGGCCTGTACCCCAGTACCGCGATCGCGATTGCGTCTGGCATCGCCGTGATTCCGGCGGTCACCGGCGTCGCCGTCGGGAAACGACTCCGGACGACGATCGGCGAACGGCAGCGTCGCGCTGGCGTTCTGGGACTGCTGACTCTCATCGGCGTTCGACTCGTTCTCGGTGGCCTGGGTATCGCGTGAGCGTCGTCAGCACGGTTTTGTCCGACGAGGTCTACGTATAGCTATGCCACGTACAGCAGTCATCGCCGGTGTCGGCCCTGGACTCGGAGAATCCCTCGCGCGGAAATTCGCGGCCGAGGGATGCCAGGTCGGGCTGTTCGCCCGCTCGGTGGACTACCTCGAAGAACTCGCTGCCGATCTTCCGGACCCTGGCGAGGGGCTCGCAGTACAGACGGATCTCACAGACGTCGAGGGGATCCGCGACGGGTTCGACGCGGTCCGCGAGGCGTTCGGTCCGGTGGACGTCCTTGTCAACCACGCGAGCGCCGCCTCCTGGAAGGGACTCATGGACACGAGCGTCGAGGAGTTCGAACGGGCGTGGGCGGTCAACGGCCGCGGCGCGTTCGTCTGCTCAAAAGAGGCAGTCGAGGACATGTTCGAGACGGGCGGCGGGACGGTCATCTTCACCGGCGCGACCTCCGCAGTGCGGAGTCTCGGCGGGGCCATCGGCTTCACGGCCGCGAAGTTCGCAGCCCGCGGCATGGCGATGGACATGGCCCAGGAGTTCGGTCCCGAGGGGATTCACGTCGCTCACGTCATTATCGACGGCCAGATCGACACCCCCGGAGTCCGCGAGCGATTTTCCGACCGCGACGACGAGACGTTCCTCGATCCCGACGAGATGGCCGAGACCTACTGGCACCTCGTCGAACAGGACGACGTGAGCACCCAGCCGTTCGAGGTCCACATCACGAACGGTCCGCAGAACACTGAGTTCATCTAACAAGTCGACCGACGCAGAACTCGATTACCACGAACTCACTCGGAGTCTTTTCCGACCGGAGCCCGTACAGACGTGCGATGACCCAAACCGACGATCGGATCACCGTGTATTCGGATTACGTATGTCCGTTCTGTTATCTCGGCCGACGCTCCCTCGAAGCGTATCAGGAAACGCGAGAGAACGAACTGGAGATCGACTGGCATCCGTTCGATCTCCGACGTCACAAGCGTGGGCCCGACGGTGAGATCGATCACTCGGTCGAGGACGGGAAAGACGACGCGTATTTCGATCAGGTTCGCCAGAATGTGGCCCGGTTGCAAGACGAGTACGACGCGGACGAGATGCTGTCGCTGGATGACCTCCCCGAAAACGTCGATTCCTTCGACGCGCAGGTCGCGTCGTTTTACGTGAACTCCGAGTATCCCGGCCAATGGCTCGCCTTCGACGAAGCTATCTTCGAGGCGCTCTGGATCGAGGGGCGGGACATCGGGGATGTCGATGTTTTGGCCGAAATCGCCGAAGAGACCGGAATTGGCGGTGAGGAGATCCGAACAGCCGTTGCGGACGAGGAACGTCGCGACCGTCTCCGAGAGCGTTTTGCCGACGCCCAGCAGGACGGTATCACCGGAGTCCCGACGTTCGCCTACGATGGACACGGTGCTCGGGGAGCGATCCCGCCCGAACACCTGGAACGACTCGTCGAGGGAACGTGACCCCCGCTACTGCGGTCGGGATCCAGCACGAGACCCTGCGGTCGACACTTATCGCACATACCACTTCTCTGAAAGTGAGAATATTTCTATTACTCTCGTGCACGGAGTACGACGAGAACGAATCCGGATTCATACTGCCAGCAGTATCAGAGCCGGTGTCCGCAGGCACACTTCCCGAGACAGTAGGTCGTCTCCGCTGTATCCTTCCGCAGACCGAGTCCGGCCATCTCAGCGGCGATCGACGACGAAGCATCAGCGTCCGGGCGGACCTGCGCCGCTGTCGCCCCGTAGGGACTCGAGCCGACGTCGATCCGTTCGACGATCTCCGTCCGGTTGTGGTCGATCACCGCGACCTCGTCGCTGGTCTGGACTGGGGCGTAGAGTTTCGTCCGGCCGGGGTCCCACGTCCCGACGAACGCCGAGCCGCCTAGGTCCAGCCGGTCGACCACTGTCGCCTCAGTGAGATCGACGACGGTCACGTCGTTTGACCCCGGCGTGAACACGTATCCCGTCTCGGAGTCCGGGCCGATCTCGCTGGTCAGCGGTCGCTCGCCGAGGTCGTCGCTTATAGTCAGTCGGGCCCGCTCGGTGGGGGCCGCCGGGTCGCTGAGATCCCAGATGCTCTCGGTCCCGGTGTCGCCTTCGTTGTGTTCGACGAGCAGGGTTCGACCGTCGGGGGACGCGGTCGCCATCCACGGTGCCGACGGACCGTCACCGACCGGGTCGACGTCGGTCTGTGTGGCGATCTCGAACGGGTCGATCGACAGGACGGTCAGCGTGTCGCCGAAGAGATCCGGGACGTACGCGTACTGTCCGTCCGGATGGATCGTCACGTCACACGGGCCGGGGCCGTCGTTGGATCCCCGTCCGTCCTCCGATGCGCGATCGATCTCGCCGGTCACCTCGCCGAATGTCGCCGAGTCGGGATCTGCGTCGATCCGGAACTGGGTGTGGCTGGGTTCCCGCGCACTCACGACGACGTGGCTTCCGTTTGGTGTCTGTTCGAGCCAGTTCGCGCCGGATCCGGTCTCGACCACGGCTGTCTCTGCGAGCGAGCCGACCGAGAGGCCACGCACACCCCGGCCCACGTTGAGCCACAGCGAGTCCGCGGCGTCGTCGGTCAGTGCCGGCGAGTACTGATTCGACGGGAACGACGAAGAGAGACCGACGTCCAGGGTGTCGATGCGCTCGTCGGTTTCGGGATCGAGGAGGCTCACAGTCCCGTCGCCAGTATTGAAGACGAATACGGTGGCCCTTCCGGCGGGTTCGGTAGACGTTCCGGCGGAATCGGTGTCGTCGTCCCCGCCGGCACACCCAGCCGTTGCGACGGCCCCGGCAGTCGCGCCGCTCGCAAGTAACTGGCGGCGAGACACTCCGTCAGTACTGCCCTCGGTGCCGCCGTCGTTCGGGTAGAGTATCGGATCGGAATCCTGGGAGGTCACAGCGTTTCGTAGGGACCGGAACCAATTAATCAGGGAGGTAAGCCGCACGTAACACGGTCGACTGGGAGTAAGCAAGACGTATGCGACGGGGCCCGAGAGTGCTCGTATGCACGTCGGTCGTCCCTGAGGTCCCTCGCCATGTCTCTGTCCACTCACACCGTCCTTGTCGAGATCGTCAGAGAAGTCGACACATCGGGTGAGCCAGTCCCAACGGAGCGTCTCGCGGAATCACTCTCAGTGGCGGAACCAACCCTCGCTGAAACGCTGGCATCGCTCCAAGAGTGCGAACTCGTCAAAGCGACCGACAGCGGGTATCGACCGACCGTCACGGCCCGCGAACTCCTGGCCCTCGACATCGATCTCGACGATGTCCTCGTCGTGGACGTGCTCGAGGAGTGATGCGGGGTTTCGGCGTCGATGGCCGGCTATTGCCACCCCGACACGGTGCAAGCTGACGGGCGCAATCTGACCGTGCGAGTCGGCGGATACAAGTTTCAAGAGGGATCCTACTGTCTGCCGTGTCTCCCGTCGATCGGACACGTCCACCCTCAGGACAGAACACCCTAAGGACAAACTCACACTGTATCTCCGAGCGTTCCAACGACCGCGTCAACTCTTACGTAAACCTGGGAAAGAAGTCCTGTCCGCCTCCTTACTGCAATTTCCAGAATATCGTAAATTCGATATCGAGACTGAATTCTATGAAACTCCTGGAGCTATAGTCCCAACTGATATAGATGAGAATTTCATAGTGAAATATTGATGAGTGTCCCATGGTGAATACAGATTACCAATGAGTCACGGCACCAGCGTATATCTAATACTATTCTCACTTTATGTGATAGTAGTAGCAATTCTGATCCAATTGTTAGGTAATAGAAATATACCCACAATGCTGCTAATCCTCAGCATAATTATCTCTCTCACCAGTATATATACTAGAACAAAAGAAATAGAGTGATTTATTATATAAATTTGATTCTATAATTTCTGAGTATATTAGTACCAGACCTACGCTTAGAGACGTTATTCGATCCGGTTAGAGAGCTTTTCAACGAACACAGATGTCGTGAGCTCGCGTTCTCGCGCTAATGTCTCGTCAACCGATATTCGATAGCG
>JAZKRQ010000161.1:0-4970 GCA_036628575.1 Halapricum sp. | reverse complement strand
GGTATGGGCGACAACGACGGGCGAAAGGATCTCCGCATGCCTGACGACGACGAGGTGTTCGCCGTCGTCACGGACATGCTGGGGGCCAATCGCGTGAAGGTACGGTGCATGGACGGGCAAGAGCGCACGGCTCGCATCCCGGGCAAGATGCAGAAACGTATCTGGATCCGCGAGGACGACGTCGTGCTCGTCGAACCCTGGGACTGGCAGGACGAGAAAGCCGACATCACCTGGCGCTACGAGAAACAGGAGGCCGACCAGCTCCGCGAGGAAGGCCACATCCAGGAGTGATCGCGACTATTCCATCGACGCGTTCCCAGCCGCAGAGAGGGAAGTATATCAGTCCCAACCGCCTATAGACGGGTACGAATGCAGTGGCAACCAGACTGGGGCCTCCGCGGTCGGATGGGCCTGACGATGCTGCTCCTCGCGCTCCTGTACGTCGGTTTCATCGCGGTGCTGGCGGTATCTGGCGTGAGCCTGCTCATCATGGTCGTGATCATGGGGCTGTTCAGCCTCGGACAGTTCTTCTTCAGCGACAAGCTCGCGCTACGGAGCATGGGTGCACGGACCGTCTCCGAAGAAGAGTACCCACAGCTCCACGACAGCGTGAGCCGGCTGGCCCAGCAGGCCGATCTCCCCAAACCAGAGGTAGCGGTCGCCGACTCCCAGGTCCCAAACGCCTTCGCAACCGGGCGGTCACAGTCATCGTCGACGGTCTGTGTCACCACGGGGATCATGCAGACGCTCGACCAGGACGAACTGGAAGGCGTGATCGCCCACGAGCTGGCCCACATAAAGAACCGCGACGTGATGGTAATGACCATCGCCTCGTTCCTCTCGACGATCGCGTTCATGATCGTCCGCTGGGGCTGGCTGTTCTCTGGCGGCCACGGTCGGGGCGGACGCGGCGGCAACCAAGCACCCGTCTTCGTCGCGATCATCGTCTCGCTGGTCGTCTGGATCGTCTCGTTCCTGTTGATTCGGGCACTCAGCCGCTACCGGGAGTACGCCGCCGACCGCGGCGGTGCGATCATCACAGGCCGGCCCTCGGCGCTGGCGAGCGCGCTCACGAAGATCTCCGGACGGATGGACAAGGTACCCAAAGAAGACCTCCGGGACCAGGCCGAGATGAACGCCTTCTTCATCATCCCGATCAGCAAGGGGTTCATCGGAAGCCTGTTCAAGACTCACCCGGACACCCAAAAGCGGATCGAGCACCTTCAGGAACTCGAGCGCGAGATGGAAACGGTCTAAGGACTGGCCGTCGAGGTGTGTATCTATGGGACTGTTTGACGGGATCAAACAGGCGCTCGGGCTCAAAGCCGAGGCCGACGCCACCCGCGATGCCGATCCCGACGATCTCTGGGGGATGAGCACGGCCTACGTCACGATGGAGGCTGACCTGGACTACCGACCGACCGGCCAGGCCGCGCTGTGTTTCGCCGCGGTCGACAGCACGGACTTCACTGGCGCGCTACAGAACGTCGAGGCGATCCTCGAAGCGGGTGAGGCCGAGACCGGGACGAACGCGGAGTTCGTCGAGGACAGTCACGGTTATCACTGGGTCGTCCTCGAAGACGAGTCCTTCGAGGACCTGGTGACGTCCGTCCACTTCGCCGCGGACGAACTCGAAGAGCAAGGGTACAGCTCGCGGCTGCTGGCGGCGCTCTTTTCGTTCCAGCGCCCGGACGAGGACCGGCCGGTCTACTGGGTCTACTCGTTCCGACGGGGTGCCTACTATCCCTTCGCACCAGTGCCCGGGGAGCGCGAGCGTGACTCCGGCGCGGAGTTCAAGCTCCAGAGTGTCCTCGACGGCGAACTAGAGGTCGAGGACGACAAGGAGTACTGGTACCCGCTCTGGCCCGAGGACGACGGCCACCCATGGGAATGACCGATCCGGACGTGTACGACCACTTCCGACCGACCGAAGTCGACGTTCCGGAGGGGACCTATCGCGTAGTGGGCACCTCCGAAGCGATCACCCTCCTTCGAGTTGGCGACGCCGACGGACGCCGCGTCCACACCGGCGAAGTCGTGACAGTCGATCGCGAGGCTCTCGACGGGTTCGAACCCGCGGAGAACCCCACCGACGACCGGTCTATCGGGGCCATCCTCACCAGCGTCCCCCGAACCTTCTACTGGCAGCTACGTGCGTTCGGCTCGTCGATGGCTACCAACCCGGTCCCGTCGACGCTGTTCGCTCTCGCGCTGCTCGTCGGTGTGCTCACGCCGCGGGCTCTCTCGACGGCCGGCCCCCTCTTCGACGGGCTCGCCATCACGGGTGCGATCGGGCTCGCAGCCGTCGGGAGCGGCCGGCTCTGATCCCGTCTTCACTAGTAAACCTCCCGATACTGGTTCGGTCTACCTCGTTCCCTTCCTTCGGTTTCACTTTCAGTACGCTGTTAACGAGGGTTTATCACCCATCCGGCACAAGCCAGGGGTATGGCAGCGACCGAAGACCTCGAAGACCTGCCGGGCGTGGGCCCGGCGACAGCCGAGAAGTTGCAAGAGAACGGATACGAATCCTATCAGGGAATCGCCGTGGCCTCTCCCGGCGAACTGTCAAACACGGCCGACGTCGGCGAATCGTCGGCAGCGGACATCATTCAGGCTGCCCGTGAAGCCGCCGATATCGGCGGGTTCGAGTCCGGTGCGACCGTCCTCGAACGGCGTGAACAGATCGGCAAGCTCACCTGGGGCGTCGACGAGGTCGACGAACTGCTTGGCGGGGGCGTCGAGACCCAGTCGATCACCGAGGTCTACGGCGAGTTCGGGGCCGGCAAGTCACAGGTGACCCACCAGCTGGCCGTGACGGTCCAGCTCCCCGCGGAGCACGGTGGACTGGAAGGCAGCGCCATCTTCATCGACAGTGAGGATACCTTCCGGCCGGAGCGGATCGACCAGATGGTCAACGGGCTGGACGACGAAGCCATCGAGGCATCGATGGTCCTTCACGGGGTCGTCGAAGAGGAGGGTGACGCCGACGCCGGCGACGAGGCGCTCGTCGACGACCTCGTCGAATCGATGTTGGACAAGATCCACGTCGCCAAGGCGTTTAATTCGAACCACCAGATCCTGCTGGCGGAGAAGGCCCAGGAGATCGCCAGCGAATCCCAGGACGACGAGTTCCCCGTCCGCCTGCTGGCCGTGGACTCGCTGACCGCACACTTCCGCGCGGAGTACGTCGGCCGTGGCGAACTCGCGGAACGCCAGCAGAAGCTGAACAAACATCTCCACGACCTGATGCGGGTTGGCGACCTCAACAACACCGCTGTCGTCGTCACCAACCAGGTCGCCGCGAACCCCGATTCTTTCTTCGGTGACCCGACCCAGCCCATCGGTGGCAACATCCTGGGCCACACCTCGACGTTCCGAATGTACCTCCGCAAATCGAAGGGCAACAAGCGGATCGTCAAACTCGTCGACGCGCCGAATCTCCCCGACGGCGAAGCGGTCATGCGCGTCGAGGAAGGCGGCCTGATGGCCGAGTAGCGGCAGCCCCTTTTCACCGGTTCTCGTCACTGTGACTGGGTACCGGCAGGACCATTGTTTCGCGTCGATCCCGGATCGATCGCACGATGCGTGCGGTCGTACCGGTAAATCGTTACAGCAGTCAGTATCAGACACCGAGACGAAAGTGAAGAGACTGAAAAGAAAACACAAGACTGCAGCCGATTTGGAGGGGAAATGCGGGGGTTGCAGACGTACAGACGCGAACCACGTCCGTGGGGACGATACCCGGGAATGACCAAGACCGGAGTGAAAGTGTCGTTCGAGGGTCGGTATCGGGGGACTGCCGGCCGATTCGAGCGGAAACACTCGGGTCGACACAGCGAGCGACGACGGCTCCGGACGGGCGGCCCTCGGATCGCTACAACCGAATTCCTATGTGGCCGGACTACTTCCCGGTGGGTATGACAAAACGGCACGTTTCGTTGCCTCCCTACGCGGAGGACGGGTTACGCGAGTTCATCACCGAGGTGGACGAGCGACTCGAGAGTGACGAGGACACCTGCGACGTCGTCGAGGACGTCCTGATCGATCTCCACGGCGATCGGGAAGCCTACGAGCGCTGGCAGGACGGCGGCGAGGTCTCCCCTGCCGAGCGGGTCCGCCTGCAGGGGTACAATCCCTGTAATGCGACCCTGGAAAGCGAGTACTACGCCGAAAAGGACGAAGAACGGTTCACCGAGTCGAAACACCTCCAGTGGCTCTGGCGGCAGTTCGACGCCACCCCCATGGCCGACAACGTGGAGTTCGCGCTCCGCTTCCGGCGGATGCTCGCCGATCACCTCTTTGCAGCCTGCGGGGAGGACTGCAGGTTTTTCAAGGGAATCACGTTCACCTACGGGCACAACATCGAAATCGGCGACAACGTCGTGATCCACGACGACGTGCACCTGGACGACCGCGGCAAACTGTCGATCGGCGATCGAGTCTCGATTTCCGACGGCGTCCACGTCTACAGCCACGACCACGACGTCGTCGATCAGACCCAGGTCGACAACTACCACACGGTCGTGGAGGACGACGTTCGGCTCACCTACGACGCGATGGTCCGAGCCGGGGTTCGAATGGGCGAGAATTCGGTGCTGGCCGCCAAGTCCGTCGCCGGGGCGGACGTCCCCGCCCATCACATCGCCGCCGGCACGCCCGCCCAGTCCATCGCGGTCAAGGAAGGCTGGGAGTCGGTGGCCGTACCACTGGTGGACGCGAACGTCGACCGCCGGGACGAGCGGCGGTTCGATCACGAGGTGTCCGAGGATATCGACGTCTTCGACGAATTCCAGCGGGACCTGCAGCCGCCGGACGCGTGAGGTGAGCGAAAACGCCGTCATCGCATAACGAAAGCCCTTAATCGCCTGCCGACTGACCAATCGAACGAGCCAGGATGGCCGAACGGTAAGGCGCACGCCTGGAAAGCGTGTTCCCTTTCGGGATTCTGGGTTCAAATCCCAGTCCTGGCG
>JAZKRQ010000160.1:0-4970 GCA_036628575.1 Halapricum sp. | reverse complement strand
TTACGTCCGTCGGTATACCTGCCGACGACCCTCGATTTCATCACGGTCGGCCACCTTGGAAGGAGTATGCCGACGGTATACGCGGCCTTGGGCGATCGCGTCCTCGCCGTCCACGGGTCGGAGGAGTCCTGGCGAACTGTCGTTCGGCTGGAAGATCGGGTTCCTGAGTGTATCGCAGCGTCCCCGGACGAACCGGGACGTGTGTTCGTCGGAGCCGACGGGTCAGGCATGTGGCGAAGCACGGACGGCGGCCGGAACTTCGATCGCGCATGGCTGGCCGACGCTCCGGGAACGGTGACGGCAGCCACCGTCTCGCCGCACGATCCCGACGTGATCTGGGCGGGCACCGAGCCGAGCAAGGTCTACTGCTCGACCGACGCGGGCGAGAGCTGGCGGCTCCGCCCTGGCCTGACGGATCTTCCCTCCGCGGAGAGGTGGGCGTTCCCGCCCCGACCCGAGACCCATCACGTCCGGTGGATTGAGCCGGATCCTCACCACCCGGACCGGCTCTACGTCGGCATCGAGGCCGGCGCGCTCGTCCGGACCGACGACGGCGGCGAGACCTGGCAGGAACGCCCGGAGGGCGCACGACGGGACATCCACCAGATCGCGATACATCGTGCCGAACCGGGTCGGGTCTACGTCGCCGCCGGGGACGGCTACGCCGAGTCGGGCGACCGGGGCGACAGCTGGACCGAACCGCAGGCCGGGCTGGAGCACCGGTACGTCTGGAGCGTCGCCGTCGACCCCGCCGATCCCGAGCACGTGCTCGTCTCGGCGGCGACCAGCGCACACCGGGCACACGATCCGGACGGGCAGAACTACGTCTACCGCCGCGAGCGCGACCGCTTCGAGGTATCGATGGACGGACTCCCGGGTCCGGAGGGGATCGCACGGCCGGTCCTCGCGACAGGCCCTGACGGCGCGTTCTACGCCTTGACCAATCACGGCCTGTTCCGCTCGCCGACCGGCGACGGCTGGCACCGTCTCCCGGTCGACTGGCAGGATCGCTATCGCGAACAGATCCCGCGCGGACTCGCAGTCGTCTGATAGTGACTACTGTCACGACGAATGACTCTGGCCGTGTGAATACCTTTGGCGCTGGCCCGCGACAGGGAAGACATGGACGACGAACACCCCCTCGATAGGCTCCCGACCGATCGGATCCGGGGGTCGATCCCCGGCATCGGTTCAGAGGACGAACCGGTCGACGACGAGACCGGTGACGCTGCCGAACCGTTCGACGACCGAGACGGCGATGCGGGAACCGGCAGCGCGCTAAGAGAGGAGTTGGAAGGTAGCGAACCGAGAAATGACGGACCCTCGCGCCGCGAGCAAGCCCGAAAGGTGCTGCTCGGCGTCTCCATCGGCGGGGTCGGACTGGGCGCTCTTGCCGCGCTCCTCCGACGACTGCTCGGCGGGAGCGAAGACGAGGCCGAAGCGGACGAAGCCAAAGAGAGCAAACCAGAAGCGGGCGAAGCCAGAACGGACGAGCCAGAGCCGCCGGCACCCGACGCCGAGGCGGTCGCAGCGGCGATCGGGTTGGGCTTCCAATTGGTCGTTCGTGCAGTAGTCGGCAGTGACGAATCCGAAAGTTCGACAGGCTAAAGCGAGCGGCACCGATTACGACAGGCATGGACTTTCACGAGGCGGCGAACTTCTGTCTGGAGTTGCGTCGGTTCCCGCCCCGGCGCGACATCGATGCCACGGAGGCGTTGCTGGCGGAACTCGGCGATCCACACGAGGACCTCCGCGCGGTACAGATCGCCGGGTCGAACGGGAAAGGCTCGACCGCTCGGATGCTCGAATCCACGCTCCGGGAATCCGGGCTGTCCGTCGGGCTGTACACCTCGCCCCACCTCGACGACGTGCGCGAGCGGATCACGGTCGACGACCGGAAGATTCCCAAATCTGCGCTCGTCGAGTTCGTCGAGCGTGTCGAACCCTATATCACCGACAGAGCAGCCGATGGTGAGGCCCCGACGTTCTTCGAGACGCTCACCGTCCTTTCACTGTGGCAGTTCGCCCGCGCCGACGTCGACGTGGCGATTCTGGAAGTCGGGATCGGCGGCCGCTACGACGCCACCAGCGTCGTCGATCCCGTCGCCAGCGCCGTCACCAGCGTCACGCTGGAACACACTGATCTGCTGGGTGATACTGTCGAGGAGATCGCGACCGACAAGGCCCACGTCGCGCCCGACGACGCCCCGATAGTGACGGGCGCGACTGGCAGCGCCCGCGAGGCCATCCGCGAGGTCGCCGGCAATATCAAGACTGTCGACGACGGTGACGCCGATACAGTCTTTTCCTACGAGGGTGTCGAGGGGAACGGCGGCCGGATCGTACTCGACAGCGAGGACTTTTACGTCGAGACGCGGCTGCCGCTTCCGGGGTCGCACCAGGCCAGGAACGCCGGGGTCGCAGCGACCCTCGCACGACAGGTGGCCGAGATCGACGAAGAGACGATCAAAACAGGACTGCGAAACGCCCACTGGCCGGGCCGATTCGAGGTCATAGACCGTAGCCCGCTGGTTGTCCTGGACGGAGCGCACAATCCCGGCGGGTGCGAGCGAGTCGCTGAAACGCTTCGGGAGTTCGAGTACGACGACCTCCATCTCGTCGTCGGTGCGATGGTCGACAAGGATCACCACGGGATCGCCGCCTCGCTATCCGAACCGGACCACGTCGTCGCCTGCCAGGCCGACGTCGACCGGGCCGAAGACGAGACTGTCGTCGCAGCTGCCTTCGAAGGCGAGTATCCAGATGCCAAGATCGAGACCCGCTCGGACGTGGCAGGGGCACTGGAAATTGCGCTGGAGGCCGCCGAAGAGGGCGACGCCGTCCTCGTCTCGGGTTCGCTGTACGCCGTCCGGGAGGCCCGGCGTCGCTGGACGCAAGCGATGATCCCCAAGCGGATCGAGGAGATAGAGGACGCCCGCGAGACCTTATCGGGTGCGCACGTCACCGACGCGGGCGTCTGGCGGATGCGTGGCAAGGGTGTCCACCGCGTCGTCAAGACCCGGGTCCAGCCCCGGCAGGCCCAGTATCTGAAAGAGGAGTTGCTCTCGCTGGGCGGGGAGTGTGCCGTGTCGGCCCTGAACAACCAGGACGAGGAGCCGCTGGACGTCGTGATGATGGCGACGCTTGCGCAGTTCAAGCGTCTGGTCGGGAAACTCGACGGTCAGCCCTACGGGCTGTCGCCGCTCGCCGACCGGGTCCGCGAACACCTCGGGATCCAGGTCGAACCCGATCGACGCGGATTTCCCTGGGAAGCGGACACCGCGATTATGGGCGTTCTGAACGTGACGCCTGACTCTTTCCACGACGGCGGGAAGTACGACGCCGTCGCCGACGCCGTCGCCCGGGCCGAGGAGATGGTCGAAAACGGCGTCGACATCATCGACATCGGTGGGGAGTCGACCCGACCCGGTGCCGAGCCGGTGCCAGTCGAAGAGGAAACTGATCGGGCCGTCCCAGTGATCGAACGGATCGCAGATCTGGACGTACACCTCTCGATCGACACCCGGAAAGCCGCCGTCGCCGAGGCCGCGCTGGAGGCGGGCGCAGACATACTCAACGACGTCTCCGGGCTGGAAGACCCTGAGATGCGCCATCTCGCAGCCGAGTACGACGTGCCCGTCGTAGTGATGCACAGCATCGACACCCCTGTCGATCCGGACCGGGAAATAGACTACGACGACGTCGTCGAGGACGTCATTGACCAGTTGACCGAGCGGGTCCTGCTCGCGGAGAAAGCCGGGCTGGATCGCTCGCAGATCCTCGTCGACCCCGGCATCGGCTTCGGGAAGACCCCCGGCGAGGACTTCGAGTTGCTGGGACGGCTCGGAGAGTTTCAGGCGCTTGGCTGTCCCGTCCTCGTCGGGCACTCCCACAAGTCGCTGTTCGGCCACGTCGGACGGGACGCAGACGAACGGACGGCCGCGACAATCGCAGGGACGACTCTGGCAGCTGAACGAGGCGCTGACGTGATTCGCGTCCACGACGTCGAGGAGAACGCCGCCGCCAGGGACGTGGTCGCCGCCGCCGCCGATCCCGAGGCGTTCGATGGAGATTGAATCGAGGGACTGCGATCACAACAGCCCGAACGCGTCCTGGAGATCCCGGTACAGTTGCAGGTACTCCTCCAGGACGGAGCGACGATCGTACTCACTCCAGTCCTCGTCGATCGTCAGGTGCTCGTTGTCACCGGCGTCGACGATAGCGTCGGCGATCTGCTGTGGGGTCGTCACTCGGAACCCACGGTCGTAGTTCTCGATGAGTTCGTGTGCGCTCGATTCGGCCTGGTACTCGACGATGCCCACACAGCCAGCGGCCATCGCCCACAGCAACTCGGAGGCGAAATGCTCCTGATATGCGGTCTGGACGAAGGCGTGGGCGCCCTTGTATATCGATATCCGTTCCTCGCGGGAGCACTCGCCGACGAACTCGACGCGGTCATCGATCCGCAGATCTTCGACTTCCGCCTCGTACTCCTCGCGTGCAGGGCCGTCGCCGATGATCCGGGCCGACCAGTCCCGATCGCGTAACTCCGCAAGCCCCAGCAGGAGACTCTTGACGTTTGCCGTCTCGTCCAACCGGTGCGCGAAGGCGACATCGACGTTCTCTGCGGGTTCGACCGATCGAACGAGGTCCATGTCCACGCTTTCGGGGACGACCCGCAGACGATCGGCCTCGACGCCGTTCTCGCGGAGAGTGGTCCGGACCATCTCGGAGGGGGCGACGATCCTGTCCGGCTTCGAGAGAGCGCGCCCACCCCACCTCGATCCGGTGGGGTCGGCGTCACCGTAGTATTCCAGCACGAGCGGCGCGCGAGCGAGCGTCCCGCCGAGACTTGCGGCGCTGACCTGCGAGGGCGGCGTCGGGGCGGCATGGATCACGTCCGGGTCGAACCGCCACAGTTCCCAGGGCAGCCGAACGGCGAAAGAGGCGGGAGCCGGCGCGGCGGTCAC
>JAZKRQ010000159.1:0-4971 GCA_036628575.1 Halapricum sp. | reverse complement strand
GAGCAGTTCTCGCTACGACCTCCTCGCTTCTCAATCCCTCAACTAGACAGTGCCTCCGCGAACTGCTTTACTTCGCTAAGGGAATTCGGATGAAATTCTGCGCTTGGACCATTAGTCGGCTTTGCGTATCCGGGTCCCGACATCATACCCCCTCCTCCGAGGAGTACGCCGGCCGCCCGAATTACGTTTCGTCTCGAAATTGAATTATCGTCTGACATCTCAATTAGTATCCCTCGGGCAGGATATTTAAAAATTTCTCAACTACACGGAGCACAGATCATCAAAAAATTTAATAATTTTAATAAATCTCTACAAATTTGTCTTCTCGCAAATCGATGCGGTCGGCAGCGGGGTAATATCAAACAATTCGGAATCAACAAGCACAGCAAAAAAACACACGATGCTCTTCGAGAGTACAGCGGAACTGCCGCAAAACGCTCGGTGTGCTATCGCTATTTCCCTGTATTCTGGCGTCTTGGCCCATAATACGGAGTGAATTGCGCCTTGTTAACGTGCTATTCCACCAGTCTCCACAAGAGCGTTAGAAGAATTTGTAGAGGTCGTCTCGCCCGGCCTCGTGGAGGTGACTGCGGACGGCCTCGTTGAGCGCCTCGATGTTGCCCCGCTTGGCCGAGATGGGTGCGATGGTGTCTTGCCACTGTTTCCAGGGGGGGTAGAGCCCAAGGCGGTCACAGAGTTCGTTCAGCCGCTGGTCGCGGTCGTCGACCTTGTCCATCTTGTTGACGGCCACGACGGGCGGGATGCCGACGTCACGAAGGAAGTGGAACATCTCCACGTCGTGGGGTATTTCGTCCTCGCTGGAGTGGCGGTCGATGATGTCGATGACGCTCTTGCCGTCGACGACCAGGATCCCCGCGAGGATCTTGCCGGCGTTGGCCTCGACGTAGCGTACGACGTCGGTCTTGATCTGCTCGCGAACGTCTTCGGGGACACCCTTCATGAACCCGAAACCGGGGAGATCGGTGATGACGAAGTCCTCGCTGGCCCAGTCGTAGTGATTGGGTTTCTGGGTGACCCCAGGCCGCTGTCCCGTGTCGAAGGTGTGGCCGGTAATCTCGCGCATCAGTGTAGACTTGCCGACGTTCGATCGTCCCACGAGGACGACCTCGGCGTCCCGATCCGGCCGCGTGTCGAACATGGACGTGGATAGCCGACCGAAGGCGAAAAGGCTGTCTTGTTGGGCTGTGAGCATCGAGGCGATGGGTATCGGACGTGCGATCGGGTATAGCCTGCTTGCACTCGTGGACGCGGTCGTACCGACTGTCGCGGTGCTCGCGATAACTGGATTCACCTTACTGGGCCGCGATCTGTCGGGAGTCATAGTGATTACTGTAGGTCTGTTCCACATCGACCGCACGCAGCCGTGCGGTCGTAGCGGTAAATCGCTACAGTAATCACTATCAGTGGTGTGACAGTCACGCTCTTAGCCGGCGCGGCGACGTTCGGGCTGACGCTGCTGGCGAGTGCGATCAGCCACGCCCGCGGCGGGTCACCGTTCGCGTTCACGCGGCTGTCGAAGGTCGTCGTCTACAGGCGGAGCAGGCCGAGTGCCTCGGGGTCGTACGGAAATCGAAGATTTCCGTGATGACGAGAATCTCCGATTCTCGAACCACTTGACCCCGAGGGTGAAGGCCGTCATGATATGACACAAATTAAATATTTGGACCTATGATACACAGAAAACGACCAGAAAAAACCTCTCAAAGTATGGAGTTGAAGACCTCAATTCCTTCGCTGGTCGTTCGACAGCTTGGAAATGCGACTCCTCTCAAAACCCGCCACTGGCGGTGAGACGGGAGTTGTCGGGCAGTGGTGGAGCGGCCGACCCTCACGGACACGCAGTATGTTCGGGTGTTAATTCCAGCCAACCCTTGCGGGGAGGTCGGGGGGGATTAAATTCGCCTGCGGGTGCGGTGCTGGCCCAAGACGGGGAAGCCTCGGGGCTTGACCCCGAGGTACTTCACTACTGGCTCGTCTGACCGCCGTGGACGCCTTTCCGTCGTCGTCGACGCTGACCCACGGTTATTTGCCCGTACCCTCCAACACACTCTGTGTGCGACTGCTGCAGGTCACCATCCCGACGGGTAAGCGCGAGGCCATCGAGCGGGCGCTGGACGACGAGGGCGTCGACTACATCCTGACTGACGAGACCAGTGGTCGTGAATACACGGCGGTCGCGTACGTTCCCGTCCCAACGAACGCGGTCGAGCCAGTGCTCGAACGCCTCCGGGACGCCGGCCTCGACGATCAGGCCTACACAGTCGTCGTCGAGGCTAACACTGTGATCTCCCGGCAATTCGAGGAACTGCAGGACCGGTACGCCGAGGAAGAAGACGAGGAGCGAATCGCCCGCGAGGAACTCACGTCCAAGGCCAAGGGGCTGGCCCCGAGCACGTCCAACTACGTCGTGTTGACGGTCGTGAGCGCGGTCATTGCGACTGCCGGCCTCCTGCTCGATTCGCCGGCTGTCATCGTCGGCTCGATGGTGATCGCGCCGCTGATCGGGCCGGCCATGGCCGCCAGCGTCGGCACTGTCGTCGACGACCGGGAACTGTTCAGACGGGGCCTCATCCTCCAGTTCACTGGACTGGCTCTGGCCGTCATGAGCGCTGCCGCCTTCGCCTGGATCGCCCGAACTGCGAACCTGATCCAGCCGGGACTGGTGATCACCGAAGTGCCATCGATCCGCGAGCGTCTCCTCCCGGATTTCCTCTCGCTGGCGGTCGCCATCGGTGCGGGTATCGCGGGCGTGATTAGCCTCTCGGCCGGCGTCTCAACGGCGCTCGTGGGCGTCATGATCGCCGTCGCTCTCATTCCGCCGGCGGCTACGGTGGGGATCGGCATCGCCTGGGGCGACCCCTGGGTGAGTCTACCCGCGGCGGTGCTGACACTGGTTAACGTCCTCTCGATCAACTTCGTCGCGCTGGCGGTGCTGTGGTATCGGGGCTACCGGCCCAGCGAGTGGTTCCACCAGGACGACGCCCGCCGGACGACCATCCGCCGGATCGCCGTCCTCGTGGCGGCGATTGCGGTCCTCTCGGTGTTCCTCGGTGGGATAACCTACGACTCCTACCAGCGAGCGACAACCGAGGATGCTCTCCGGGCAGACGTCGATGCTGTCCTCGACGAGCGGCCGGCGGCGACGGCACTGGACGTTGAGGTTGAGCGCACCGATAGCGCGGTCTTCCGAGAACCCCGACGGGTCATCGTCACTGTCGGGCTGCCACCTGGGGAAAGCGAGCCGAGCCTGGTGAACACACTCGACAACCGCTTCGAACGGACGACCAGTCGGGAGATCGATACCGAGGTCCGGTACGTGACTGTCGAATCGGCCTGACTGTCGATCGGCCCGATCACTCCTCGAAGGGGAGTTCCGGTTCGTAGTCGACGGCCTCGACAACGGCATCGAGCACCGTTTCGACGTTCTCGCCTTCGGTGACGCTCATGTAGTAGTCGGCCTCGACCTCCCGGGAGCGGTCGGCCTTGTTACAGACCGTCAGCACCGGGGCGTCCTCGAATCGCTCGACAAGCGCGTCCCGCAACTCCAGCTGGACCTCGATCGGATAGCCACACTCGCCACTGGCGTCAACGAGGACGAGCACGCCGTCCGCCAGGTGCTCCAGGGCACTCACGGCCTGGGATTCGATGTCGTTCCGCTCTTCGGGCGGACGGTCGAGCAGGCCGGGCGTGTCCACGAGCTGGTAGCGGACGCGGTCGTGCTCGAAGTGCCCGACGTAGATCTCCGTGGTCGTGAACGGATAGGAGTTGATCTCGTTGCTGGCCCGCGTGACCGCGTTGACGAACGAGGACTTGCCGACGTTGGGATAGCCCGCGACGACGATTGTCGGCTCGTCGGGTTTGATATCCGGCAAATCCCGGAGTGCTTCGCGGGCTGCCCCGATCGCAAGTAGTGAGTCCTCGACCTGCTCGACGACGTCGGCCAGCCGGGCAAAGGCCTGTTTGCGGAGTTTCCGGGCGTGATCGACGTCACCGGCATTGCGGAGTTTCGTGTGGTACTCGCCGCGGATGTCGGCGGTCTTCCGGGATGCCCAGGTGACTTCCGAGAGGTGCTGGCGCAGCGCGTCGATGCCGCGATCGTCTTCGCTACCGATGGCGGTCTCGCCGGTGATCACGGCGTCGGCGAGGTCTCGATAGAAGGGGTCCAGATCGTCGAAGTCCGGCCACTCGGTGACGACGTTTTCGAGATTGTCCGAGAGGATGTTCGCGGCCGTCTGGAGCATCGAGGACTGGGCCTCGAAGCCCTGCTTGGCCCGGCCGGCACGGGATGCCCGCGAGAAGGCCTTGTCCACTAGTTCCGGCGATCGTGGGGTCGTCGGGAGGTTTTCGAAGGGTTGGCTCATTAGGGCCTCGTAGACGACGTGGACGGAAAAGCGACCCTATTGCGGCCGGAGAACGGGCCGCGACCGATCCTCACTCAAGGCGAACGTTATCCAGGATTCCGGCTGCACCGGTCTCCCAGATGATGTTGAGGCCGACCGCGACGAGCCCGGGGCCGTCGTGCTCGACGTCGTACTCGTAGGTCTTCCAGCCCTCGTGATCCCACAGTGAGTGTTCCCGATCGAAGTCCGTCTCCACGAGCCCGTTCTCGGGGACAGGACCGGCGTACGTCGCGACCTGCAGGACAGTGTTGAACGAGTTCTGTTCGCTGTAGCCGTCGATCTTTAGCGTCGAGACTTCCGACAAATCGGCCTGCTGCTGGACCCAAACCGTCCCGTCGTCGGCGCTACCGTCGATGAAGATCTGCAGTGCGGACTCGCCGTCAGAGGCCTGTTCGTTCGTAACTTCTACCGCGGAGTCGACCTTCTCGTCGGACTCGCCTGGCTTCTCGGGGAGGTCCTTGCCAACCGTCCAGTCCTCGAGTTCGGACTCGAAACCCCCGTTTTCGAGACTGGCGGATTCAGCCGGCGGTTCAGTGGTCGTGGGAGGTTC
>JAZKRQ010000158.1:0-5012 GCA_036628575.1 Halapricum sp. | reverse complement strand
TCAGTGCGGCGAGAGCGGCCATCATTTCCGCGCTCAGACGTGAACTCGAAGCGGTCGAAAACTGTGCACCGGGCTGGTCGGCGCTCATACACTCCGGTTCCGGGTGCGGCCAGAAATATCTGCGGACCGCTCCCGAACAGTCTGCCACAACCCGTAGCCCACCCTGCCCAAGACCAGGGTCATACTGGGGTGATCGAGGCTGCTAACTCGCCAACTCAAAACGGCCAATCGCCGGTCCGTTTCATCCCCTCGGCGTAGCCCTCCTCGATAAGGGCGTCCTCGATGGCCTCGCGGTCCAGTTCGGGGACCATCGTCTCCGAATCCGCGAGTTCGACGACGAGTTCAGTCAGCAGGATAGCGCTTTCCCGGAGGTCCCTGACGGCGAGTTTGTCGAGCGTATCGGCGTGAGTGTGTCCCCAACCTCGACCCGCGCTATCGGATTCGCTTGCGACCATCAGCCCCGGAACCCCGCGAGAGACGAACGGCCAGTGGTCGCTATGCGGGACCATCGTGGGATCGATCGTAATCGGGTGGTCAAACCGTTCAGCGACCCGCTCGACCGCGTCGGCCAGTTCGTCGGTGTGGTGGGTTGCAATCGAAAGCGTCCGTCCACGACAGACACCATCGAGGTTGACCACCGCTCGGATCGATTCTCGATCGGTCGTTGCCGCGAGGTGTTCCGATCCTTTCAGTCCCACCTCTTCAGCCCCGAAGCAGGCGATCTCGACGCGCGTGTCCAGGTCGGCTTCGCGGGCGGACAGAGCGTTGACTATCTCGACGACCGTCGCGGTCCCTGCGCCGTTGTCCATGGCACCTTCAGAGATATCGTGAGAGTCGACATGGCTCGTCAGGAGAAGCCGCTCGTCGGTGTCCGGACCGACGGCTGCGCAGACGATCCCGCTTTCCGCGCCGTGGACGTCAGCCTCGACATCGACGGTGACGTTCTCACCGTCGAATCGCCTGGCGAGGCGCGCCCCGATCTCCTTGCTAACTCCGACGGCCGGGATCGCGCCGATCGGTTCGTCGTCGGTACCGACGCTCCCTGTCGGTGGGAGACGTCCCTCGACGTGATTGCGGAAGACGAACGCCGCCGCACCGCGCTCGACCGCATAGTAGTACTTCTCGCGGCGGTGGAGCAGCCGGTCGTACCAGTCGGGGACATCGCTGCTTGCCATCACTATCGCCCCCTCCAGATCGGCGTCTTCGAAGTCTGCCGGGAGGCCGTGGCCAACGTCGACGAATCGGCCAGTGGCCGTCCCGCTCGGACTACGCGGGAGGGCGATGCAGTCCTGTTCGGCTCCGTCTGCGACGATCCGGCTCGATCCCCGGATCCAGCCCTGGATGTCGAAAGTCTCGATCCGGGCCTCGCGAGCGCCGACGTCAGCGAGCGAGTCGCGAGTCAGTTCCAACCCCCGATGTTCACCCTCACTGCCGGCCATCCGGTTTCCTACGTCGACCAGCGATTCGAGGTGGCTCCAGCCGACTTCGCTCGTGAACGTCTCAGCGATCCAGTCCATGTCCCTATCTGGAATGGCCAGGTCTTAGGTTTTGGCAGAAAGGAACTCCCTGACGGCCTCGCGATCGATCGTTCCGGACGCAGTTCGTGGAAGGGAGTCGACAACTTCGATCGTATTGGGAACCTCGAAGTCGGCGAGACGGTCGCGACAATGGGCCAGCAGTACCTCCTGTGAGGCGTCGCCGACGACCAGAGCGGAAACGCGCTCGCCCCACTCCTCGTCGGATAGGCCGACGACAGCCGCGTCCGTGACGTCGGGATGGTCGCGGATCGCCGCCATGACGGTCTCGGGATCGACGGTCTCGCCACCGGTGACGATCCGGTCGTCGCACCGCCCCTTGATCCAGAGCCGACCGTCAGCGTCACGATAGCCCAGATCACCCGTGTGCAGCCCGTATTCGTCGAACGCCCCGGTTGTCCGTTCGTCGTCCAGATAGCCGGGCGTCACCGTCGGTCCCGAGACGACGAGTTCGCCGATATCGCCCGGATCGGCGGGTTCGCCGTCTTCGAAGATTCTGACCGTGGTATTGACCAGGGGTTGCCCCACCGTTCCGGAGTACTCGACGGCCTGCTCGGGCCGTGCAGTAGCGATCTGTGAGGCCGTCTCCGTCGTTCCGTAGGTCGGATAAACGGGCACGTTACGGTCAACGGCTCGTTCGATCAGCGATTCGTCAGCCGGTGCGCCGCCGAGCAGGACGGTGTCGAGACTCGCAGGCGGCTCCCAGCCTGCATCGAGCATCCGTTTCAGCATCGTCGGCACGAGCGAGACGCCGGTGATCGCCCGCTCGTCGATGACGGTCGCCGTCCCGGTGGCATCGAACTCACGCTGGACAACCAGAGTTGTCCCGTACAGCGCCGTCCTGAATATCGGTGCGAGTCCGCCCATGTGGTACATCGGGAGACAGCACAGCCATCGGTCGTCGGGTGTGACTCCGAGCCGATAGGCCGAAGCCTCGGCGCTGGCGAGCAAGTTCCGCCGGGTCAGCCGGACGCCCTTTGGCTCGCCCGTGGTGCCCGAGGTGAACAGCACGACGCCGAGACTGTCCACGTCCCGGCCGATCGGGACGAGCGTCTCAGAGCCCGAAGTCGGGAGTCGGTCGATGCCATCAGTCTCTGTCTCGGATCCCCCGTCGATCGTGACTGTGGTCTCCACCCCGAGATCGCGTGCCGTTACCACCGTCTCTGCCCCACAGACGAGTACGTCCAAGTCGGCACGGTCGGCCTGTTCCGCCAACTGCCTGGTGGACTTGCGGACGTTCAGCGGGACTTGTACGCCACCGAGTCGCGCGATGGCGTGGACCAGTCGGACGTAGTCCGGTCGCGTCGGTAACAGGATACCGACTCGCGTCCCCAGAGCGACGCCGACCGCGTCCAGTCCTGTGGCGACGTTCGCCACGGCGTCGTCGAGATCGCGGTAGGCCCACTCCTCACCGGTGTCGACGTCGAGCAGCGCCGTCCGCTCGGGCGTGGTCTTCGAGCGGTGGGTGAGGAGGTCGTACTCGGGCCACTCGCGGTCACTCACGGTCCACCTCCACGCCCAGACCTGGTTTCTGTGGGACGGTAATTCGGCCGTCATCGACCGAACAGGGGTCCGGTCCCAGATCCCCGGCCAGTCGATCGGCAGTCGCCAGGCCACACGGACGGACGTCTGGAATCGCGGCGGCCACATGGACCGCGGCGGCCCGGGCGACGACGCCGTCGATCGTGGTCGTCACGACCGGTTCGATCCCGTGATCCCTGGCCCGCATCGCAAGGGTGTGGGCGTTTCCCGGCCCGCCGACCACCATTGGTTTGAGGATCAGTACGTCCGCAGCCTCGGCGTCGATTATCTCCTGTGCCATGTGCTCGATCAGACTCTCGTCGAGCGCGATATCGACGCCCCGGCCCTGTAATTCCCGGTGACCGTCCAGGTCGTCGGCGGGCAGGGGTTGTTCGACGTAGGCGACGCCGGCTGTCGCGAGTCCCTCGATTGCCTTGGCGGCCGTCTCGCGGTCGTATGCGGCGTTGGCGTCCGCGCGGATCGTCACGTCCTCGCCGACGGCCCCGCGGACGGCCCGGACCCGTTCGAGGTCCTCAGGAACAGGTCTCGAACCGATCTTGATCTTCAGACAGTCGAAACCCGATTCGATGGCTTCCTCGGCGGCCGCGACCGTCTCATCCGGCGGTGCGTCTCCCAGGATCGCGTTGACCGGGACCGACCGGACGGTGCCGACAGGGGCGTCGAACCACTCGTAGAGAGTGAGGCCATCGGCACGTGCGTCGGCGTCCAGCAACGCCGTTCCGAAACCGTGACGGGCCGCGGGGACCTCGGCAGCGTCCAGTTCCAGCAGAGCGGGTCCGTGGCCCGCTCCGTCCCGTTCGCTCGCCGCCTCCTCCGCCGTCTGGGCAGCCCGTTCGAGCGCATTTCGACACTCCTCGGCGGTCTCCGTCCAGCCAGGGAGCGGCGTGGCTTCGCCGATTCCTGTCTCGCCACGATGGCGGTAAGAGACTATGAATCCGTCACGCGTCTCGATAGTCCCCGCAGCCGTTGCGAGCGGTTCGGCCAGATCGAGCGAGAAGGATTCGATCCTCATACTGCCAGCCCCACAGCAAAGAGAAGCGCGTGAAGGAACATGGTCAGACCGGTGCGTTCCAGCGCGGGGTTGAGCGCGTCTCCATCACGTTCGGTCAAGACTGTCTTTCCGACGCTAACCGCCAGCGGGAGCGTCAGCAGCGGGGCCAGCACCGTCAGTCCGTAGTCGGGATCGAGCGCGAAGAGCACGGGGACGACGTAAGCCATCCCGGTCAGCAAGAGGTACTCTATCCGAGCCCCACGATAGCCCAGCATGACCGCCAGCGTCCGCTTGCCGGCCGCGCGGTCGGTCTCGATGTCCCGGATGTTGTTCACCACCAGGATGCACGTCGAGAGTCCCGCGGCAGGAAGACTCGCCACGACCGCGTCAATCGGGACGCTTCCGGCGGGCAGACCCATCGGGAACAGCCCCAGATCGGCCATGTTCGCGACCGCCTGGACGTAGTAGGTGCCCGTCACCGCGACGACGCCGAAGTAGACGAACACGAACAGGTCGCCCAGTCCGCGGTAGCCGTAGGGGTACGGTCCACCCGTGTAGAGGACGCCTGCAACGATCGAGGAGAGACCGACGACGAGGATGGGAAAGCCCCCGATAGCCACGAGATAGAACCCGACGAGGACGGCGAGCCCGTAGGTTCCGATCATGGCCCATTTGACCCGCTCGGGTGCGATCAGCCCACCCGCCGTGACGCGGGTGAACCCTTCCCGCTCGTCGGTGTCCGCGCCCTTCACGGCGTCGTAGTAGTCGTTGGCGAAGTTAGTCCCGATCTGGATGAGGAGCGCGCCGACTAGCGCCGCCAGCGCGGGCAGGGGCGCGAGGACGCTGGCGTGGATCGCCAGCCCGACGCCGACGATCACCGGTGACACCCCCGCAGGCAGCGTCTGCGGTCGCGCGGCCATCAGCCATGCTTTCCGCCGGGAGAC
>JAZKRQ010000157.1:0-5102 GCA_036628575.1 Halapricum sp. | reverse complement strand
CGGAAGTTGAGGAGTCTTGACGCCCCGTGGATGGACGTGCCGGGGACTCGGCCAGTGGGAAGTTCCTGACAGCGACCAATTTGCGACGCTGATACTGCCGGCTGTAATCACGTGCAGAATTTCGCCACACCGGGAGGCGAATATTTCCACGAAGTTACAGCCGGCAGTATGAGTGATAGTGACTGCTGGTAAGTCTTACACACGGAGCCAGAACGAAAAAAACCGCGTGATCAGACCGCGGCGTCGTCGCTTTCGTCCGCGCGCTCGCCCAGCGCGACGCCGAGGTATCCGCCCAGGGCGCTCAGGACGACGAGGTACGCGACGAGTACGATCAGGCCGACCACGAGTCCGGCGACGCCGATCGACATCGGGGCGGCGAGACTGAGTTCCGTCGCGACGGCCACGGCCCCGACGATCAGGAACGAGAACAGCAGTACGACGGGCACTGCCGCGACCAGGCCGGCGTACGCGCCGACCCGAACGCCGTCCATTCGATCGGTCCCCTGGAGATACCCGGACGCCAGTCCCCCCAGGACCGGCGAGAACGGGACGAATGACGTGACAGCGGTGACGATGCCGCCGACGATGGCGTTGGTCGTGGTGTCGGGGCCCGTACGTTCGTCGTCCATGCGGCGACGGTACGCCAGGAACGCGATTCCGGCGACGACCGATAGTAGTCCAGTGACGATCAGGCCGGTCCCGATCCACCAGGCGAGGGCGTAGGTGACGTCGATCAATTCCGCGTTTGTGAGTTCCGTCGACTCGATGTACCCCTCCGCGACGAGGGTCGTGATCCACTCGCGGTCGGCCCCGCCGTAGACGGCGATCCCGATCGCGGCGACCAGCAGTCCGCCGAGGACGAGCAGCCCGGTGACGGCCCACTCGACGAGCCGGCTCAGTGGCTCGGGCGCCCGGCCTCCCTGTGCAGTTGTTCCATCCGACGAAGTGAGTGACATTTCACGTGTACGTACACCACCGAGGAATATATAGATATAGTAACAGGTCCTGTCACGGTGTCGGAAGTCGAAGACGGTTTGAAGGCGCACACCTACGTGATAGCTATATGAGTACGGACGCCGACGCCACGGAAGCCCACAAAAACGCCGCACAGGACGTTATCGCGGTCGACGCTGACGACAATGCCCAGGGACTGGTCAACCGGCTGGATGCCCACACCGGCGATGGCATTCGCCATCGCGCTTTTACCGCGCTGCTGTTCGACCAGGAGGGCAACGTCCTACTGGCCCAGCGCGCCCCCGAGAAGCGCCTGTGGAACACCTTCTGGGACGGGACGGTCGCCTCCCACCCCCGTGAAGGCCAGAGTCAGGAAGAGGCGACGCGGATCCGCCTCGAAGAGGAACTCGGGATCACGCCCGACCAGTACGAGAACCTTCGCGTCACCGATCGTTTCGAGTACAAGCGCTACTTCGAGAACGCCGGCGTCGAGCACGAGGTCTGTGCGGTCTTGCAGGCGACGCTCACCGACACGACCCTCGATCCCGACCCCGAAGAGGTCGCGGGACTGATGTGGGTCCCATACCGTCGCCTGCAGAACAATCCCGAGCAGTATCGACAACTGCGGCTGTGTCCCTGGTTCGAGATCGCGATGCGTCGAGACGAGTGATCAGGCGAGTCGCCACGCTTCGTCGCCGACTGCTTCGATAACCTCGCGCCGTTCCATCTCTGTGAGGACCTCCTCCAGACGATCGGGTTGGGCAATCTCCATCTCCATGCGTTCGATCTCGTGATACTTCCGTAGCGCCGCCCGGATGTCGTCCTTCTCGAAGGTCTCGGCCTCGGACTTGTCCATGACGCCCTCGATCAGTTCGACCATGTCCTCGACGAAGTTCCAGGGGTAGACGATCCAGACCCACTCTTCGAGACGTTCGCCGACGAAGTCGGGTTCGAACTCGCTGGTGCCCAGCAGCTGTAGCGTCGCCGTCCGGACGTCGCTGGGGTTTCGCTCGTGGACGTACTCGGCGGCGTGGGCCATCGACTGGCCGGTGTCAGCGATGTCGTCGACGATCAGGACGTCCTTGTCCTCGACGGACCCTTCGGGCATCGGGTAGCGGACCTCGGGCTCGCCGGAGGCCTGTGCGGCCCCGACGTAATGTTCGATCTTCAGACTCGTCAGGTCGTCCAGGCCGAGGAAGTCACAGAGCGTCCGGCCCGCGAACCACCCTCCGCGGGCCAGCGCGACGACGACATCCGGCTCGAAGTCGTCGGCCTTGATCTCGTCGCTGACCTCGCGCGTGAGGCCGTAGATGTACTCCCAGTTCGTTATGGTACAGGGAAACTCCTCGGGCAGATCGCTCATCGGGTGTTCACCGTCCGAATAGTCGAACTAGGGATTCAAGAAGGCGACGGGTTCGATCGAACGCCAACGGTTAACCCACCGGCCTACTCACCAGCGTGCATGGACACGCGCAAGGCCTTCCTCGTCGACGCCTTCACTGACGAGCCGACCAGTGGCAACCCCGCGGGCGTTCTCCCGGATGGCGACGGTCTGGACGCCGACCAAATGGGTGCGATCGCGAACGAACTTGGCGCGAGCGAGACCGCCTTCGTCCGCGAGAGCGACGTAGCCGACCGACAGCTCCGGTATTTCACCCCGGAGACGGAGGTCGATCTCTGTGGTCACGCGACGATCGCGAGCCACGCGCTGCTGTACGAGCGAGACACGATCGACGCTGGCCAACACACCGTCGAGACAAACGCAGGGATCCTGGACATCTCGATCGCTGAAGACGGGCTGGTCTGGATGACCCAGAACGACCCCACTGTCACGGAACTGGACATCGACGTCGACCGAGTGGCCGACGCGCTGGGCGTCGACACCGAATCGATTACCGCTGTGGGTCTCCCGATCGCCCGGACGACGACCGGGCTCCCCTTCCTCGCGGTGCCGATCGAGTACTTCTCGGACCTCGCGGCGATGGACCCCGACATGCGGGCCATCGCGGCGCTGTCCGAGGAACAGGACGTGACCGGAGTCTACGCGTTCACTTTCGATACCCTCGAAGGAGATTCAACGCTGCACGGACGGATGTTTGCCCCGGATGCGGGCGTCGAGGAAGATCCCGTAACTGGAACGGCAAGCGGCGCGGTCGGTGCCTATCTCGACCGTCTGGGGGCGCTTGAGGAGACCGCTGCGATGACCTTCGAGCAGGGGCACTTCCTGGACCGGCCCGGAACGGTGTCGGTCAGCATCGGTGCCGAGGTCAAGGTCGGTGGACGGGCTGTCACCACCCTGGAGGGGACGGTCGTCGTCCCCGAGAGCGACGACGAGGAGATCATCGAACCCTGATCCGCGACTGTACGGCAGTCGAATACGTGTCCTCGACGGTTCGGCAGTCGAACACCTATCTTCGACGGTTCGGCAGTCGAGTCGGCCGGAGGTATCTTCAACGGTTAATCGGCCGAAAAAGGCCGATAGCGCAACCACTATACGGGAGTGGGGCAAAACGTAGTCCAGCATGCAGCGGGCCGAGCCGGTGCCGCAGGACTTCGATCGCGTTCTCTCTTCGATGTGTACCGAGCCGCATCCGGCTGCCCGACAGGCGGCTGAACGCTTTCTGGCGACGAATCCCGGCGATCCGGCCACCTACCAGGGAGTCGCCGATCTGGAACGGGAAGCAGTCGACATGCTCGGGGCTGTGACTGGGCTGCCGGAACCGGCTGGCTATATCACCAGCGGTGGGACGGAAGCGAACATCCAGGCCGTTCGGATCGCTCGCAACCGGGCTGACACCGATGATCCGAACGTCGTCGCTCCGACCCATGCCCACTTCAGCTTCTGGAAGGCGGCCGATCTCCTCGGGGTCGAACTCCGGACCGCGCCAGCAAGTGACTATCGGGTTGACCCCGACGCGATGGCCGAGTTGATCGACGACGACACTGTCCTTGTGGTCGGCGTGGCTGGTTCGACCGAGTACGGATACGTCGATCCGATCCCGACGCTCTCCGATCTGGCCCGCGACGTCGGCGCGCTCGTCCACGTCGACGCCGCCTGGGGCGGGTTCTACTTGCCTTTCACCGATCACCGGTGGCACTTCGGCCACGCCGACATCGACACGATGACGATCGATCCCCACAAGGTCGGCCAGGCCGCGGTGCCTGCCGGCGGGTTGCTCGCACGCTCGCCGGAGCTGCTCGACGAACTCGCGATCGACACGCCGTATCTCGAATCGACCAAGCAGGTCACACTCACGGGGACGCGCTCGGGCGCTGGTGTCGCCAGTGCCGTCGCCGCTATGGACGCGCTGTGGCCGGACGGCTACCGCGAGCACTTCCACCGCTCGATGGACAACGCGGCGTGGCTGGCCGAAGAATTGACCGAGCGGGGCTACGACGTAGTCGAGCCGGAGTTGCCGCTGGTGGCCGCCGATGTCTCCCTGCCACTGGTCGAGCAACTACGCGATCGGGGCTGGCGTGTGGCCAAGACCGAAGCCGACGAACTCCGCGTGGTCTGTATGCCCCACGTCACCCGGTCGATGCTGCGCTCGTTCGTCGCGGATCTGGACTGGTACTGAAATATCAAACGTTAGGACCCCTCCGCTCACAGAGGTGGTCGTGGTCACTGAACTGCTCCCCATCCTCGTGAGTGGCGTGCTCGATGCCCTCTACACGACGATCGAGCAGGCAGTCAGAACTGCGACCGGCCCGGTCGGACTCGGATTGATCGGAATCTACTCGTTTCTGATTGCCTTCGTCCTCCCGTTGCCGAGCGAAGTCGTCCTCGCGCCGGCCAGTCACATGCGGCTGGGCCTCCCGACGGACGTGACCTTGGCACTCATCGTCCTCGTCAGCTCCTTTTGCAAGGCCGCCGGAAGCGTCTTCGCCTTTCACATCGGCCAGGAAGCCAAACGGTCCGGCCCGATCGTCCGGTTCGTGCGCCGGTCACGGTTCGACATCGTCAGCTGGTCCGAGAAGCGGACGGTCGAACTCGCCCGGCGGTACGGGTACGTCGGCATGGCGCTCGCGCTGTCGGTCCCCGGCTTTCCCGACACGATCTCGATCTATGCTTTCTCGGTGCTGGAGAGGGATTACTACCGGTTCGCGGCCGCGACGTTCGTCGGGAGCGTCGGCCGCCTGCTGGTCAC
>JAZKRQ010000156.1:0-5152 GCA_036628575.1 Halapricum sp. | reverse complement strand
GGACACTGAAACTGGCGTACTTCGTCGGTGACGCGTTCGAGGAACTTCGCGTGGACGACCCGACCACTATCGAGGAACACACCGTCGATGTCGAACCAGCCGGGTCACGTGCCGATGAGACGGCGATATCCTCGTCACTTCGCACACGGCGTGTTATCTCCACGTACATCTACCTCCTCGAAGAACTCGGTGAGGGAGAAGCACTTTCGGCGCTGTACGAGGCGGCCTATCTCGAAAGCGCCCGTTTCTGCAAGGCGTACGCCGAGCGACTGAGAGACGATGGGAACGAAGAGCGGGCAATCGACGTCATCGAAGACGGCATCCATACCTTCGGCTCGACGCGCAATCTTCGCTGGCTCGCTGCCGATCTCTACGAAGGACGGAACCCGGATAGATACCGTGACACACTGAAAGCGTTGTTTCTCGACCACACGGAGTGGGCAGCCTACGATGACCTGAAAGACGTCTGTGACGACCAGGAGTGGCAATCGATCCACGAAGAGTTCGAACAGCATTTTGCGGACGACCGACAGCAGCTCATCGCGCTGTACGTCCACGATGGCGACCTCGAAAAAGCGTTCGCCGAAGTAATAGACAGTGACGACCTATCCCTACTGAAACGATATCGGGACCCAGTTGCAAGTATCGATCCGGTGGAGTACTTCGAACGGTACCGGGAACTGCTCGTCCCGTTTGCCGCCGGTGAGACCGGACGACGCCACTACCGAGAGATTGCCGACCACCTGGAAGAGATGCAGGGACTGGTCCCCGAAGAACGATTCGAGGAGTTCGTCGGTTTCCTCAAGGACAAACACGCGAACCGACCGGCGTTTCTCGACGAACTGGAGAAGGCTGGGTTTTGATTGCGACGAACGTTTACCCGTGATACCGGGCACAGACCCCGCTAGATGGTCGAGACCCGAGAGACAACGCCGATTCCGACGACGATCCTGCGAGACACGCGCGAACGACGACCGTGGACCTTCGAAGGCTGTCCGGTCGAGACGCGCGACGTAACGCTTTCGACCGGTGACTACGCTGTGCCGAGACACTGTTCTCATGACCCGGAAACAGACACGTATCACCCGCAATTCGCCATCGAGCGAAAGTCCGGACACGACTTTCTCACGGCACTCACCTGGGAGCGAGAGCGGTTCAAACGCGAGTTACAGCGGGCAGTCCAGTGGACACAGCCCCTCCCCGTCGTCGTCGAGACGTCGTGGGAGACCCTTCTCCGCAATCACGGGTGTATGGCGTGGCGAGACATTCATCCGAATCAAGTCACGGGTACGGTCGCGGCGTGGACCGACCACTACAACGTGGCATTCCATTTCACCGAGACTCGCCGACGAGCAGAACTGTGTGCGTTCCTCCTTCTCGTTCGTCACAGTCTGGTTCGACGGCTTGACGATACCTCACTCAATGAGGTCGATTGAAGTACGCGTCGCGCGACATCATATGAAGCACTCCTGACTCGACGAACAGATCCACAGAAAAGAAATCGCCCGCGCAGCACCGCAGGCATTTGAACTCTGAGTCTAATGCCGCCTCCCGGATTTGAACCGGGGACAGCTCGATCTTCAGTCGAGTGCTCTCCCAGTCTGAGCTAAGGCGGCGCGTACCCCAACTGCGGGGGACCCGGAAAAAAGGATTTCGAATGACGGCCGGCGTCCAGAGGGTCACCCGATCTCGGAGCCGTCCTCGCGTGCCAGCCCTTCGAGGACGTATTCCGCGGAGGTCCGGGTCGTCGCCAGCGGCGTGTCGTGGACGTCACAGATACGCAGCAGTGCCGAGATATCCGGCTCGTGGGGCTGAGCCGTCTGCGGGTCCCGGAGGAAGACGATCCCGTTAACTTCTTCATCCGCGACTTCGGCACCGATCTGCATGTCTCCTCCGAGCGGCCCGGACTTCTTGCGTTCGATTTCCAGACCGGTCGCCTCGGCGATTCGCTTGCCTGTCGTCCCCGTACACACGATATCGACCGTCGAGAGGTAGTCCGCGTAACTCTTGACGAGGTCGATCATCTCCGGTTTCTCGTCGTCGTGAGCGATCAACGCGATACGCGTCATACCTGACACTCACAACGAAGAGTAAAACAACTTTCCGGGTCACTCTACAGGAGACGGCCGATCCCGGACTGGGCCGGAAATCACTCCCTATCGGACGCGTGACGTCCCCGTTCCGGTCGATAGTAGACTAACAGATGCGCTACGAAAGCAGAGCGGTGCTGAAGGACCCGTTGGCACGAGTCATGTCAGAGGCGCGTGATCCGGGACTGTCCCTCAGCACCGTACCCCATCATTTACAGATGACTTGTATAATACCATAACCTGTATATTCAGGCTCTTAAGTGGTGCTGGCTTGTGTATCCGGGTTAATTTAACAACAGCACCGATAAAGAAGGAATCGGAGTGGTGTCTCATAGTGATTACTGTAGGTCTGTTCCGGGTCGACCGCACGACTGAGTGCGGTCGTACCGGTAAATCGCTACAGTAATCACTATCACTTTAGATTCTCACGATGGTAGGTCCCGTCGTAGGTATCCTCGTGGTCGGCGTTCGCGAGGACGAGCTGGGCGATCCGCGCACCGCGTTCGAGCTCGATCTCGTGGTAGACTTCGAGCAAGCCCTCGCCGCGCCCCTCGTAGCCGGCATCCCAGACCGCGGTATCCAGCATACAGGAGTTCCGAAGGAGCGACGATCGCGGGTAAAGAAATCCGACGTGGTCATCCGGAATTCGGATCAGATCGGCATATCTGACGACGTACCCGCCCCGTGAAAGACGATACACGCCGTCGTCGTCTTCAACCTCCGTGCGGTCACCGATGGTCTTGCCGTCAGTTCCGATCCTGCCGGGCGAGACCTGCTCGAAGACAGCATCGAGCGTGAGATCGACGCCGTTGGGCTGGACCTGTTCGGGATCGACTTCGTCGAGGTGATCGGCCACGAAACGGCCACTCTTGAACATGTCCTCAGAAGGGATCAGCGACGACAAAACGCCACCGATCGCGCCCAGAATGTTCATCGTCTATTCCTATCAATTATCGAAACCGCAATACGGCATCGGGGCAGTATTCGTGGGAACACGCGGGATTTATATCGATCCGCGGCCGATTGACGGACGTTATGGGACAGACGCTCACGGAAAAGATCCTCTCCGATCACCTCGTCGACGGCGAACTCGAGCCTGGCGAGGAGATCGGCATCGAGATCGATCAGGTCCTCACACAGGACACGACAGGGACGCTCGTCTGGTTGCAGTTCGAGGCGCTCGATCTGGACGAGGTACAGACGGAACTGGCCGCCCAGTACTGTGATCACCAGACCTATCAGTTCGACTTTAAGAACACGGACGACCACCGGTTCCTCCGATCGGCGGCGGGCAAGTTCGGCGCGCACTTCTCACGGCCGGGCAACGGCATCTGTCACAACGTCCACAAGGAGAACTTCGCGGCGCCCGGCAAGACGATGCTGGGCAGCGACTCACACACGCCGACTCCGGGCGGACTCGGCGAGCTGGCCATCGGAGCCGGCGGCCTGGACGTCTCGGTCGCGATGGGCGGCGGTGCCTACTACATCGACATGCCCGAGATCGTCAACGTCCGCCTGGAGGGCGAACTCCCCGAGTGGGCGACCGCCAAGGACGTCATCCTCGAGTTGCTGCGCCGGCTCAGCGTGAAGGGCGGCGTCGGCAAGGTCCTCGAGTACACGGGTCCCGGCGTCGAGACCCTCTCGGTCCCCGAACGGACGACGATCACCAATATGGGGACGGAACTCGGCGCGACGACGTCTATCTTCCCGACCGACGAGAAGACCAAGGATTACCTCGAACGCCTCGGCCGAGGCGAGGACTACGAAGAGATCGGCCCCGATCCCGACGCCGAGTACCACGACGAGATCGTTGTGGATCTCTCGGAACTCGAACCGCTCATCGCCGAGCCCTCGATGCCGGACAACGTCGTGCCGGTGCGGGAGGCCGCGGGCCAGGACGTCGAGCAGGTGATGATCGGCTCCTGTACCAACGGTGGCTACGAAGACATCCTTCCGGCCGCGAAGATGCTCGAAGGGCGGGAGGTCAACAAGACGACCGAAATGATCGTCGCACCCGGCTCCAAGCAGGCCTCGGAGATGCTCGCCCGCGACGGCTGGGCCTCCGAACTGATGGCCGCCGGCGTGAACTTCTCGGAGTCGACCTGCGGTGCCTGTATCGGCATCGGTCACGTTCCGGCATCCGATTCGGTGAGCCTGCGGACGTTCAACCGCAACTTCGAGGGTCGTTCCGGCTTGGAAGACGACAACGTATACCTCTGTTCGCCGGAAGTCGCGGCCGCCGCGGCCATCAAAGGCGAGATAGTCGATCCGCGTGATCTGGCTGACGAGCTGGGCGACCTGGAAGCACCCGGCTTCGAACTGCCCGATGTCTACGACGGATCGAAAGCCGACCTCATCCCGCCGGAGGAGGCCGTCGACGACGAACTCGTCAAGGGCCCCAACATCGGCGACGTCCCGCTGAAGGATCCCCTCGACGCCCACCTGGAGGGACCGGCCCTCCTGAAGATGGACGACAACATCACGACCGACCACATCATCCCGGCGACCCAGGACATCCTGATGTACCGGTCGAACATCCCGAAGCTCTCGGAGTTCACCCTCTCGCGGGTCGACGAGAGCTTCGCCGACCGCGCCCTGGAGAGCGACGGCGGCTTCCTCGTCGCCGGCGAGAACTACGGTCAGGGCTCCTCGCGTGAGCACGCGGCGCTGTGCCCGATGTATCTTGGCGTCGAGGGTGTGCTCGCCCAGAGCTTCGCCCGCATCCACAAGGCGAACCTGTTCAATTTCGGCCTGCTGCCACTGGAGATCGACGAGGACACCTACGAGAAGATCGAACAGGGCGACGACATCGAGATCGTTGACGACGTCGCCGATGCCGTCCGCTCGGGCCAGGAAGAGTTCACCATCCGCGTCAACGACGAGTGGGAAGCCACCGGGCATCTCGACGCGTCCGAACGCGAGCGCGAGATCCTCGCCGACGGCGGGAAGCTCTCCCACACGAAAAAGCAGTACGAGCAGGAAGGCGGCGCGCCGGCAGACGACTGATTGTCGACCGGCATTACAGCCGGGCGACGAGTAGAGATGTCGACCGGCATTACAGC
>JAZKRQ010000155.1:0-5156 GCA_036628575.1 Halapricum sp. | reverse complement strand
GTCCGTGCGTCACCGAACGCGATAGGGGTCCTCGCCCGGCAGGAACCGGCCGAGATCAACCTCCTGGCGGTAGTCTCGTTGCTGGAGCGTGACGAGCGCGTCGATCAATGCCTGTTCGTCCCCGTCGATCCAATCGTCGGGATCCTTGATCGGATAGATGAGCCACCCGGCGCCCTGGATCTCGCTCGCGTGTAGCTCGTCCATATCAACGCTGCCATTTCGCGCCGAGTAGTTACCGAGGACGTGCTCGGTCGCTCGCTTGCCGACCGGGAGCAAGACGTGAGCTGTGATCGCCCGTAGTTCCGTGTCGAAAAACCGTTCCAGGTCGGCGTAGTCGGCGGCCGTCGGTCCATCTTCGAACGCGCACATACAGAGATACGAGAAGTACGTCTTCGCCATCTCGGGCGGCGTCCCGGCCGCTTCTAGCAGGCCCGCCTCGACTAACGCATGCTGGAGCCGTTCACTGCCCGTCATTCCCGTGAAGGGGATCCCGGAATCGGTGCCGCCGTGGACGCCCGGATGGTCGCCGATGACGTGGAAGTGCGCGTTTGCGTCCCCGTACCCCGGGATGAGATCGCTACAGTCGGGCTGCAGCCCGAACGGATTGGACTTCCTGTGGGTGACGTTCTTCACGTTTCTCCGAACGAGCGGGATCGAAAAAACCTCAGCGGTCTCGACCGCATCCTCCCGAACGATCGTAAAGAATCTGCTGCTTTCGGGTGTTCTCCATTCTTCTCATCAAGAATTCGAACGTTATGTACCGATCCGTCGGCGGGTCAGGTTCCTTTCAACCCGCTGCCGGTCAGCGCTACGACGATGTCGTCTCCGTCGTCGATCACACCCTTTTTGCGAAACCGGGCCAGGGCCGCAGTCGCCGTCGCACAGGTCGGCTCGACGTGGAACCCGGCACGGGCAAGCCGAACGTGTTCGCGTTCGGTCGCCTCGGCGGAGACGGCGACTGCATCACCGTTCGTCGCTTCGATCGCGTCCAGGATCGCGTCCCGTCGTACAGGCGCTTCGATCTGGATGCCGTCGGCGGCGTCGTTGCGCTCCGTTCCTGGGTCGCCGTCCAGATCTGCGACGATCGGAGCGACGCCGGCGGCCTGGGCCCCGAGCAGCCGGGGGATCGAGTCGATCCAGCCCGCTCGCCGAAGCGCGTCGAAGCCGCGGTACGCCCCCAGGAACAGCGTCCCGTGGCCCAGCGGCGTGATTACGGCGTCCGGCGCCTCCCAGCCGCGCTGGGCAGCGATCTCCATGGCGGCAGTCATCGTCCCCGCGAAGAAGGCCGGATCCCAGGCGTGGCTGGCGTAGTACGCTGACCCGGATTCGACAGTCTCGATGCAGGCGTCGGTGACGTCCTGACGGGATCCCTCGATGGTCCGGAGCGTCGCACCGGTTGCCTCGATCGCCCGGAGCTTACCCGGTTTGGCATCGGCGGGGACGAAGATCTCGGCCTCGATCCCGGCCCGGGCGGCGTACGTCGCGATCGCCAGCCCGGCGTTGCCCGAGGAGTCCTCGACGATCCGATCGACACCAAGCCCGACGGCCCGGGAGATCGTCGTCGTCGCGCCCCGATCCTTGAAGCTCGCCGTCGGGAACAGGTACTCGAGTTTGAACTGGGCGTTCCACTGGGAAGCCTCGATCAGCGGCGTCCATCCCTCATCGAGAGAGACCCGCCGCTCGACCGGCAGGAAATCCTCGAAGGCCCACAGTCCGTCGTCCCGGTCCAGTGTCTCTGGCGGCCCGCCCTCGGGAAGGGGCTGTCGGGCGAACTCCAGCGCGTGACCGCACGAACACCGCCAGGGACCGTCGTCAGGGTAACTCCGGTTGCAGCCAGGACAGACGAGTCGCATTAGAGACCCTCCAGCGTGTCGGCGACGTCCTCCCAGTGGCTGCCCCGCCAGAAGTGCTGGCCACACTCACGACATCGCCAGACCGCCTCCGTGGCCGGGTCCGGGGCGTAATCCGGTGTTGGCTCTTCCGGCGCGACTGTCGTGAGAGGGGCGTTGCAGGCTCCACACCGGGACGGCTCGTCGTCGAGCTCGATCTCGAACCCCGCGTCGACGAGTTCACGGAGTTGATCGACAGTATCCCGCGACTCCAGCAGGACACTATCGGACGCCTGTTCGACCAGTTCCTTGTCCCTCGTGAGGACAGTCCGCCCTTCCGTCTCCGCGAGCGCGAGGATCGCGTCGTCGGCTTCGGCGTTTCGGTTCAGCGCGTAGGCGGCATCGTACCCGCACATTCTGAGATACGTCCCGAGTTTGCCGAGCATCACGTCTAATATCACTGCGGGCTGGCGTTCAACCGAGGCTGATTCGTTCATTCGAGGAACCTCCTGACAGCCTCGACGTCTCGCGTGGTGAGCACGTCCGCGGCCTCGGCCCAGCCACGACGGGCTGTGTGAACGCCGTATCGTACGTACTCGTAGCTCGACGGTCGATGAGCGTCGGTGTCGATGGCGATCGTCGCGCCGGCTTCGACGGCCGCCCGGACGGCCTGCCCGCCCAGATCGAGCCGCCGCGGATTGGCGTTGACTTCCAGGGCCGTGCCCGCCTCGGCTGCGGCCTCGGCCAGTCGATCGTACTCGACAGTCAGCCCCGGACGGCGATTGAGGTATCGCCCCGTCGGGTGGCCGATGATATCCACATGCGGGTGTTCGGCGGCGGCGATCAGCCGATCGGTGCCGTCGCCGTCCAGGCGAGCGTGGGGCGAGGCGACCACCAGATCCAGTTCGGCCAGTAGGTCGTCGTCGACTGAGACGCCGCCGTCTTCGTCGATGTTCGCCTCGATGCCGGCGAAGACATCGATGTCCGCCTCAGCGGCCGCGTCCCGGATGGCATCGAGTTGCTCCCGAAGCGTTTCGTCGTCGATCCCGACGCCTCCGACCATCCCCGGGCCAGTCGCGTGATCCGTGATCGCGATGTAGTCGTGGCCGAACGCCGCCGCACCCTCGATCATCTCGGCGATCGAGTTGTCGCCGTCTGACCAGTCCGTGTGTGAGTGGAGATCACCGCGTACGTCGCTCTCTTCGAGCAAGTCGGGCAGGCCGTCCGCTGCAGCGGCCTCGATCTCACCGCGCCCCTCACGGAGCTCCGGTGGAATCAGCGGCAGATCCAGCGCCTCGTACATGCCTCCTTCGGTCTCACCGGCGACCCGCTCGCCGACGCGCTGGCCCTCGTCCGGATCGTCCACGTCGGAGACGTCGAAGACACCGTACTCGTTCATCTTCAACTCGCGTTCGATGGCGCGGTTCCGGAGCGCGACATTGTGGTCCCGACTCCCCGTGAAGTACTGTAGCGCGGCCCCGAACTCGTCGGGAGCGACCACGCGAAGGTCGACCCGGACGTCGCCGACCCGCAGGCTAGCTTTCGTCCCCCCGGCCTCGATAACTTTCTCCGCCTCCTGCCAGTCGGTGAACGCTTCAACGACGGCTTCGCCGTACGCGCTGCCGACCAGCACGTCCACGTCGCCGATCGTCGGCTTCCAGCGCCGGAGCGAGCCAGCCACCTCGACAGACCCGACGGCGGGCTGGTCGGCAAGGTACGACCGGGCAGCCTCGCCCAGCGGCACCGCGTCCCCGAGCAGCTGGCGCTCGTGTGCCTCGCGAGCGAAGTCGATGCCGTCGAGGATGTTCTGCTCGGTTTTCGCGCCGAACCCCGGCACTGCCTGGATCTCACCAGCCTCGGCCGCGGCTTCCAGCTCTTCCAGTGTCCTGATTTCGAGTGCCTCGTACAGCGTTCCGACGGTCTTGGGACCGACGCCTTCGACGCTGGTCAGGGCGTCCATCTCGACCGGCACCTCCTCGCGCAAGTCTTCCAGTTCCCCGATTGACCCGGTTTCGACGTACTCGACGATCTTGGCGGCGATGGCGTCACCCACACCGTCGATCTGCCCGACTGCGTCCTCGCCCTCGCTGGCGAGCCGTTCGACAGCCTCGGGATACTCGCGGACGTTCTCGGCCGCCCGCCGATAGGCTCGGGGCTTGTACTCGACGTCCATCGCTTCAAGACGGTCGGCCATCTCTTCGAGGAGATCCGCGACGGCGTCGTTACGGGTCACTGTACACCCCCGCCTCGCCGCCCGTCATCCGCCTCGTCGTGACCCAGTGCCTGCCTGAGAAACGACATCCAGCGTTTGCGGTCGGCGACCTCCTGGGCTTCCTTCTCGCTCTCGATGTCTCCGGCCCCGAGTGACTCCAGGGCCTCCAGCGCCCGGTCGATTCCGACGATCGCCTCTACGAGGCGCTTTCCCTCCTGGTAACTGACGGCTCCCTCTTCTAGTCGCTGGCGACGCTGTAACCGTTCCCGCCGGAGGTTCCGCTTCGCCCGTTCGACGCGGTCGCGCTCGCCGGGCGGGACCGCCTCCCGGCGCTTGATCTCGAAGACGAACGACCGGAGTTCGACCAGCTCTCCCTGGATCTCGATCTCTTCAGGGATGGTCGCCCCGACCGTCGCCCCCTCGCGGTCGACGCGTTCGAGTAGTTGCTTGCGCTGGTACTCTTGCACACTCCACCGTCAGAACCGAACCGAGAAAAATCCACGCGTCGGGAATAGGGCATTCGTCCTGATTACCACAGATTCACCCCACAGAGGTAGGTGACCGATATGGTGTACCGCTAGCAGTGTATCATTCAGCAATATTATACATGTAGGGTACCCTCTCTGGGACATCGACGATGGCCTTGATCGATAAGTTGAAGCGGATGATCCAGACTGCTCTCTCGCGGTCGCCCCATCAGCGCATGTCGCGTGCTCTCGTCAAGACCCTCTTGTACCGGGTTCTCATGGTGTTTATAACCATCGCTGTCGCGTTCATATTCACGGGGAATTCCAGTGCTGCTCTCAGCATTGGGGTCGTCGCCAACGTCATCAAGACAGGAATCTACTACGGGTACGAGCGGTTGTGGGATAGAATAACGTGGGGCTTGGCGAGGACTAACCAGTGAACCGCCTCGGGATCAAGCCCCGAGGCACTCGGCCTGTTCCGCCTGTAGATACGTAACAGCTGATGCATCGAACTGGGGCTGCTAACGCCCTGGAAAACTATCCAATGAGTTCCGCTGTCGACTCCCGCCTTCGCCCATCGACGCGCTGTTCGATTCGAACGGCTCTCGTCGACTGTTCTGCCGGTTCGGCGTGCTCACTCTCCGGCTG
>JAZKRQ010000154.1:0-5169 GCA_036628575.1 Halapricum sp. | reverse complement strand
GACGACGTCCACCTCGAACTCACCGCCGAGGACCTCATCGATCTAACCCCCGGGCCGGCCAGCTCGCTGTTCTCGCTGGATTACCTCAAAGACATGAACAAGGCCATCCCGAAGGACGCCGAGGTCACGGTGGAACTGGGCGAGGAGTTCCCCGTCAAGATGCACTTCGAGATCGCCGAGGGTGACGGACAGGTTACCTACATGCTCGCTCCGCGCGTCCAGAGCGACTAGACGACGATTTTAACGACGCTGAACAAGACGACGACACCCAGCACGTCACAGACGTTGGTCACTACCGGGATAACGACGTCGTCCGGATCGAGGCCCCGTTGATACGCCACGTAGGTCGCAATAGTGGTGACCAGGACCGCCAACATCGACAGCACGGCGCCGCTCAGCGACGACACGAGCACGACTGTCCACGGCGAGAGGGCGGCTCCGCCGGTCACGAGCGCCAGCAACCAGGCCCCACCTCCGACGACCGGGAAGACCGTCAACGCGAGCGCGACCGTCGCGAGGGCGTTGCCAGCGAGTAATTCGTCATCGGGGGCGAACGACAGGGTCCCCAGGTGGAACGCCGTCGAGAGCCTGGCGGCGAGGATCGATCCGAGGTTCCCAGCCGTGCCGATCGTCACGGGCACGAGGATCAACAGCGAGGGATACCTGAGCAGGTCGGCTTCGAAACTCCCCAGGACCAGGCCGCTGCCGATCTCGATGGTCGTCAACACCAGCAGTATCGGTAGCATCGCGCGCGTGATGGCCCGGACAGTCCAGGCAGTTCGACTCACGTCAACTACCCCCGATGAGGACGATCAGTCGAGCCGCGAGCAAAAGGGCGGCCATTCCAAAAACGTCGCCCGCAGTTGTAACCAGCGGGCCGACGAGTGTATCGGGATTGTACCCCCTGCGATAACCAGCGAAGACGACGAGAACGACTGTCGTCGCGAGCGCGACCCCCGATAACAATCCCGAGATGACGGCGATAGCCGCGAACGTCAGCAGGCCCGCGCTTGGTCGTCCCAGCGTCACTAGCGCGAGCGTCGCCACGACAGCAGCGAAGACGCTGGCGAGCAGACCGTTGGCGATCGACGCCGCGACCGCTCGAAGCAGTTTGTCGTCGGCCCCGCTCACTCGCGGTTCGAGCAACCCCTGGTGGAGTGCTGTCGCGATCCGCGCGCCAAGCGATCCATACACGTTGCCCCGCGTCGCAAGCAGCGCCGGCACGAGTACGAGCAGCCCGTCTATCGCCTGGAGATCGCTTCGCATCCCGCCCAGAACGACGCCCGCAAGCAGGCCGCCGACGAGACTGGCCGAAAGCGCCGGCAGTCCCTCCCGATAGGCCTCGACGGCGACCGACCGACGTGTCATTGCCACCAAAAAGTACCGCGAAGGGCAAAAAACCGTACGCGACGAGTTCGGGGAGGGTATTCTCATACTCTTGGAAATACAGCGCAATACTATTATACACAGACGCCTACAGATCAGGTGTGACTGACCAATGACTGGATATGCGATCGTCCTCGCTTCGGGCGAGCTGGAACGCGTACAGGCAGTAAGTATGATCGGCTCCATCGCCGCAGCCTCTGAGACACCGGTTCAGGTGTTCGCGACGATGAACGGCCTGACGGCCTTCGAGAAAGAGACCGTCGAGAACGGTGACTTCGAGGTCGCCGGTCCCGCGGGCTACGCGATGCTCGAATCGGGCGGCGACGAGGTGCCGCTGTTCACCGAACAGCTCGAACGGGCCAAGAATCTCGGCCCGCTCGAGGTCTACGCCTGCGAGATGGTGATGGACCTGATGGACAACGAGATCGACGATTACGTCGACGTCTTCGACGGCGTGCTCGGCGTTTCGGGCTTCCTGCAGAAGGCTGCGGACAAACAGGTGCTGTTCGTCTGAGGTGCCAATCATGAGTGAATCCATTTCCCCCGACGTGACGGTCGACTCGCGCGGCGCGACTTGCCCGGGTCCTCTGATGGATCTGATCGGCAAGATCAAGAAGGTCGACCCCGGTACCGTGATCGAACTACAGACCAGCGACAGCGGCTCCAAAGGCGACGTGCCCGAGTGGATCAAAGAAGCGGGCCACGAGATGCTCGACACCGTCGAACACGACGACTACTGGAGCCTCTACGTCAAGAAGACAGAGTGATATTGCAATGATTGTACACGGCCGTTTCGGAGGTGACGCCTCATGACCGAACGGATCGTCATCGTCGGCGGCGGCACAGGTGGAACGGTACTGGCCAACCGGCTGAGCGAGCGCCTCGATCCGGAACTCAGTAACGACGAAGTCGAGATCGTGCTTATCAACGACGGGGAAAAGCAGTTCTACAAGCCGGCGTACCTGTATATCCCCTTCGGCAAGAAGGACACCTCGGAGGCGACCAAGCCGATCCGGGACCTGATCCCGCGGGACGTCGACTTCCGGGTCGACCGCGTCGAGAGCGTCGACACCGACGCGAAACAGGTGACGCTCGCCTCCGGCGGCGGCCTCGCGTACGACCAACTCGTGCTGGCGACGGGCGCGAACCTCGTACCCGAGGAGACGCCCGGCCTGATGGAAGGGGGCCACCACTTCTACAGCCCCGAGGGCGCAGAGGCGCTCCGGGACGAGCTCGTCGAGTTCCGCGAGGGCCACCTCGTGCTGAGCGTGATCGGCGTGCCGCACATGTGTCCGGCCGCGCCCGTCGAGTTCACGCTGATGGTCGACGACTGGCTGCGCAAGCGCGGTCTCCGAGAGGACGTCGAGATCACCTACACGTACCCCATCCAGCGCGCCCACGGCCTGAAGTCGATCGCCGACTGGGTCACCCCGATCTTCGAGGAGCGGGACATCAATCTGGAGACGTTCTTCAACGTCGAGGAAGTCGATCCCGACAAGCAGGTCATGAAGACGATGGAGGGTAAAGAGATGGACTACGATCTGTTGGTCGGGATCCCGCCCCACGACGGGAGCGACCTCGTCCGCGAGGCCGGCCTCGGCGAGGATGGGTGGGTCGAGGTCGACCAGCACACCCTCGAGGCCGAACACGCCGAGGACGTCTACGCCGTCGGTGACATCGCGGACGTCCCGACCTCGAAGGCGGGCAGCGTCGCCCACTACGAGGCCGGCGAAGTCGCCGACCGGATCGCCAGCCGCGTCCGCGGCCAGCAGCCGGTCGCGAACTTCGATGGCAAGACGGTCTGCTTCATCGAGACCGGGATGGACGAAGCAACGTTCGTGTCCTTCGAGTACGGCTCCGAACCGACGATGCGCGAACCCTCGAAACCGATCCACTGGTCGAAACTGGGCTACAACGAGTCCTACTGGCTCACTGCCAGGGGGTTGATCTGAAATGAGCCAAACATCCGAACAGGCCGACGACTTCGAGACGCTAGTCGAGGACAACCCCGAGGACGTCGCGAACCTGCTCGAACGACTCGACGAAGAGGGGACAGATGTCACCTCGCTGCTGAGCGGGTCGACCGAGGAGACGGGCGACCTCGAACTGACGAGCGACGAACGGTCGGCGCTATCCGAGACGATCGACGGCAACGCCGACGAACTGGCTGCGGGGTTGGAATCGCTCGCTCAGATCCAGCGTACCGGGACGCTCGACGACCTGCTGGAGCTAGCACAGGTCGCCTCGTTGCTGATGGGCGCAATGGACGACGAGATGGTGATGAGCCTCTCGAAGCTGGCCTCAGAGCTGGGCGGTGTGGCTGACACAGCGGCTGAGGACGACGTCTCTCGCGGGCTCGAAGACGTACTGCACGCTGTCGGCGACGCCAGCGAGGAAGAGCCCGAACCGATCGGCGCGATCGGCCTCGCAAAGGCCCTGCGTGACCCCGAGGTCAAAGCCGGCATGGGCGTCGCGCTCGCACTCGTGAAAGCGCTAGGCCGGAACGTCGGCAGCGTCGAAGACGCCTGATAGCTGCTTTCTCCGGGGTATAATATCCGGTACGGAAATTATAGATAGAGTAATAGAAAGATATAATATTTTTGCAGTTGAATCCGCGGATTCACTATGTCGCTCGACAACGTCATCGAACGTGTCAAATCGTGGCTCGGTCGCGAGACGGACGCCGACGAAGACGTGTCGACGACCTAGAATCGAACCGGCTGTTCCGCGGTTTGAGATGAGTCGTTCTGGTGGCCCTAGATCCACTCCCGAGCTTTGAGCCGGGCAGTTAGCTGGATCGTCTTGCGGAGCCCGCGTCGGATCAACCCGCCGGAGTTGGGGATTCCCTCGCCGTCCTCGTAGTCGAGGCCGCGGACCACGACTACCGGAATCCGCTCGTCGGCCTGGCCGAAGAGGAGTGCCGATCCGGCAGTGAGTTCGTTGGCGATCATGTCCATCCCGCCGATCTTGGGCTGGCCGTAGAGATCCGTCCGGCCGAAGTTGCTGTCGACCGCCTGAATCCCCGAACACCCCGTCGCCAGGTCCATCGAGCCCGGCCCAAGGATCTCCGAGTCCGCCAGTATGACTGCCAGATCCTTTCCGGTGCGGGCTTCGAGCTCCTCGCGGATGCGTCGTGCGCTCTCGTCGGTGTCCTCCGGCAAGAGCGTCATCTCCCCCTCCGGTGCGTTCGACCAGTCGATCCCGGCGTTGGTACAGAGCCGACCGTCCCTGTCGGTCACAAGCGCCGATGGGAGTTCCTCGATCGCCTCCTCGGCGGCCTCGGGATCGACCGCGTGGTCCATGACGATGTCCTCGCCGATCTCGCCGACCGGGATCGCACCGAGTACCTCGCTCTCCTGGTAGACCAGTTCGACCTCGCGCGGGTCGATCCCGGTCACGTCGGCGACCCGCTCGGCCTGCTCGCTCACCTCGACTTCGTTGGCATCGACCAGTCGCTCTTCGGCCATCGAAACGACTTTCGTTGTGATCACGACCACGTCCCCGTCTTCGAGTGGATACTCCTCGGCGGCCGTCTCGGCGATCCGGCCGACGAGGTCATCGCCCAATTCCACTTTCCCGATATCCAACCCGTGGAAAGTTAATTCGGGCATGCGTGATAGTTCATCAGCCATCACAGTCAATCTGTCGCCGGTTCGAGGACAGTTCCGGGACCGAATGATTCCTTGCCGGCCGGACCCTCTCGACCGATATGAGCACCGATACCGACGTCGTGGTCGTCGGCGGCGGGGTCGCCGGCCTGATGGCCGCGACCTACACCGCTCG
>JAZKRQ010000153.1:0-5177 GCA_036628575.1 Halapricum sp. | reverse complement strand
TGATTCGTTATGCAGAGATCGGTTAGATCACTGGAATGTGCGGCTGACCTCGCGTTCTCCTTCGAGTTCGCTCTCGCGGCGGTCGAACCGTTCCTCGATCTCCTCGTACTGCTCGCGAGTCTCCTTGTCGACGCTGGGGCCGACCTCGTCCATCGCGGCCCCGAAGTGTTCAGACTCGATCCGGACGTTGCCGACCGAATCGTCGACGTCCTCGGGGTCGACACTATTTATGAACTCCCGGCTGGCGGCCATCGCGGCCTCGCGACAGAGCGCCTCGATGTCCGCGCCGACGTAGCCGTCGGTTCGGGCGGCCAGATCGTCGACATCAACGTCCTCGGCCAGCGGTTTATCTCGGGTGTGGACTTCGAAGATCTTCCGGCGCCCCTCCTCGTCGGGGACGGGGACGTGAACGTGCCGGTCCAGCCGCCCGGGCCGGAGCAGCGCTGCGTCGATGAGGTCCGGACGGTTAGTCGTCGCGACGACCACGACGTCCTCTAAGTCCTCGATCCCATCGAGTTCGCTCAACAGCTGGGAGACGACGCGTTCGCCGACGCCGGAGTCTCCCATGCCGCGGCCGCGTTCGCCAGCGATCGAGTCGATCTCGTCGAAGAACACGACTGTCGGGGCGTTGGCGCGAGCCTTCTCGAAGATCTCGCGGACGCCTTTCTCGGACTCGCCAACGTACTTGTTGAGCAGCTCCGGTCCCTTCACGGAGATGAAATTGCTCTGGGCCTCGTTAGCGACGGCTTTCGCCAGTAGTGTCTTCCCGGTCCCTGGCGGGCCGTATAGCAGGACACCCTTGGCCGCCTGCATGTCCATCTGATCGAAGACCTGCGGGTACTCCAGGGGCCACTGGATCGTTTCGCGGAGCCGCTCTTTGGTGTCTTCCAGGCCGCCGACGTCATCCCAGGAGACGTCGGGGACCTCGACGAAGACCTCACGGAGCGCCGAGGGTTCGATCCCCTTCAGCGCCTCCTTGAAGTCTTTCTCGGTGACCTGCATCGACTCCAGAATCTCGGCGTCGATGGAATCGGCCTCCAAATCGATCTCCGGGCGGATCCGGCGCAGGGCGTTCATCGCGGCCTCCTTGCTGAGCTGTTCGAGGTCCGCGCCGACGAACCCGTGGGTGTTCTCGGCGTAGTGATCAAGGTCGATCTCGTCGACCAGCGGCATCCCGCGGGTGTGTACCTGGAGGATCTCCTTGCGGCCCCCGCGGTCCGGGACGCCGATCTCGATCTCCCGGTCGAAGCGACCGCCTCGGCGCAGTGCAGGATCGATAGCGTCGACTCGGTTAGTCGCGCCGATGACGATGACGTCACCCCGCTCTTCGAGGCCGTCCATGAGCGAGAGCAGCTGGGCGACCACGCGGCGCTCAACGTCGCCGGAGGTCTCGCCACGCTCGGGCGCGATCGAGTCGATCTCGTCGATGAAAACGATAGCGGGAGCGTTCTCCTCGGCCTCGTCGAAGACCTCCCGGAGCTGTTCCTCGCTCTCGCCGTAGAACTTCGACATGATCTCCGGCCCCGAGATCGTAGTGAAGTAGGCATCGATCTCGTTGGCGACGGCCTTGGCCATCAGGGTCTTGCCCGTGCCTGGCGGGCCGTGCAGGAGCACGCCCTTCGGCGGCTCGATGCCCAGCTGCTGGAACAGCTCTGGGTGGCGCATCGGGAGTTCGATCATCTCCCGGACCTGTTCGAGTTCGTCGTCCAGACCGCCGATGTCCTCGTAGGTGACGTTCGGCGTCTCGGGTTCCTCCTGGGCAGCCCCCTCGGTGATCTGCTCGGCGGGCTGCTCGCTGATCTCGATCTCAGTCTGATCGGTCACGACGACAGTTCCTTCGGGGTCGGTTTCGGCGATCTTCAGTGGAATCTTCTGCCCGCCGACGTTCGAGATCGGGCCCAGTCCAAGCGAGAAGGGGACCGTCTGACCTTTCGTGACCGCCTGCCCGCTGAGCTTGTTACGGACGTGCGGGCCGATGTTGCCCCGCACGCGAAGGTTCTGCGGGAGCGCGACGGTTATCGACTTGGCGGGCTTGACATCGGCTTTCTCTACCTCGACGGTATCGTCGATACCGACGTTGGCCTCCTGTCGGAGCTGTCCGTCGATCCGGATGATCCCTTCGCCGCTATCCTCGGGATAGCCCGGCCAAACGCGCGCGACGGCCCGGCCGCCCTGACGCCCCTCCAGGAGGATGTAATCCCCGTTCTCCAGGTCGAGTTCCTCCATGGCGAGCCGATCAATAGCGGCTAGCCCCCGCCCCGCGTCTTTCTGCTTGAGCGGTTTAACAGTGAGTTTCATCGGTCCACCTCGACAGTGAGGACGCCGTTTTTGATAAACGCTCGTGCGTCGTCACCCTCGGGAACCGTCAGATCGTACTGGTCGCGGCCCGCGACGACGATTACCGTGTCGCCGACAATCTCGGCCGACGCCTCGGTCACGCCGAAATCCGCCGCCAGCACGACGCCGTCGTCGTACTCATACCGGCTCACTGGGACATCATCGTCCAGCTGTTGTGTTGCGGTCATGCTAACTCCAAGTTAGCTATTTGTGTATATAAACTTTTCTCTGAATAGTGGGGGACGGGGATACGTGGTGAAAGATCAAGTCGAATTGCGGTTCACAATTTCGGCCAATCGATACGTCGGCCCAACCGACTGTCAGATAGAAAACGCAGCGGGCATGTATCCGTAATAAATCAAACCGCCAACGTCCCCGCGTCCGGGATCAATAGATATCCTCCAGACCGTCCTCGTAGTGGCTATGCTCGTCGGCCGGAAACGTGCCGTTCTCGACGGCGTCGACGTAGTCTTCGACGGCGTCGGTCATTTCTCCGCGGACGTCACCGAAGGCCTTCGAGAAGGGCGCTACCGACTCGGACAGCCCGATGACCTCGTCGACGGTCAGGACCTGACCGTCACAGTCCGGCCCGGCACCGATACCGATCGTCGGGATCTCGAGCGCGTCGGTCACCCGGCTGGCGACGTTTGCGGGGACGTGTTCGAGCACGAGCGAGAAGGCACCGGCTCGCTCGTGTTTGCGGGCGAGTTCGAGTATCCGACGGGCCGAGGACTTATCGGTCCCCTGACGGAACAGGCCGGTCTCGTTTTCGTGCTGGGGCGTCAGTCCGAGGTGCGCCTGAACCGGGATTCCTACGTCAGTGAGACGCTCGGTGAGTTCGACGGTATGAGGACCGGATTCGATTTTGACGGCGTCGGCGTCGGCTTCTTTGAGCATCCGTCCGCAGTGCTCGACTGCGTCGCTCTCGTCGGCACCGACCGAGAGAAACGGCATGTCCGCGATCACCATCGCGCCCTCAGTCGCCCTGGCGACCGCGGCCGTGTGGCTCGCCATTTGATCCATCGTTACCGGGATAGTCGAATCGTATCCGAGCCGCAAGTTGCCGACCGAATCCCCCACCAGAACCATGTCAACCCCTACCTCGTCGAGCACTTCGGCAGTCGGCGCGTCGTAAGCCGTCAACATCGTCAACGGCTTGTCATCACCCTTCCGGTCTCTGATGTCCTTCGCGCGCATACAGGGAATTGAAACCCGCCAGCCAAATCAATCGTGGTTTTCGTCGTCGACCTGGTCCTTGATCGACTTTAGTTCGGCCTCGACGTCGACCGACGGCCCCGTATCAGTCGCTCTCCCTTCCGAAGCGTCGAGTTGCTGCTCGATTTCCGCCTGGAGTTGCTGGGCGTCCTCCAGAAGGTCGCGCGCCTCGCTGTCCGGTGGCTGAGATTCCAGCGCGGACTGGACTTCGCCGAGTGCGTCATCCAGGCGAGCGAGCGCCGCCGATCCGACCTTCTCGGCACGTTCTGAGACTGACGTACCCCTGTCGGCCTCGCGGTCGTCAGCCAACCGTATCGTGCGCTGGAGGAGTTTCAAGGCCCGGACGTTCGTCTCCAGCAACAACACCAGCCCCGGAATCGCCACCTCGCTGGTGAACTCCCGTAGCTCTGGTAGTCTCGGCGGTCGGGGTGCCAACGAGGGTCTGCGTTCCCGTCGTAACTCCTGTCGCAACTGCTCGACTGTCCGTGACAACTCTGCTACCTGCTGTTCGACGTCGGGATCTTCGTCGGTCATACCCATCCCTTGGGTGGGCACCGCCCTAAAACCGGCGCGGGCCGCTCCCACGGTTTAGGCATACCCAAAACCCTTTTATCTTTAGGCTCGCCTAATCAGCGTCGATGGCAGACACGCGCATAATCGATGACGTGGTCGAGGACCCGCCGATCGTATCGGCCCATTTCCCGTCGGAAGAGAAGGCCGTCTTCACCGAAGATGGCAATCCCGACGCCTGGATCGCCACTGATACGACGGTCGATCCGACCCGCTGAACGGGACTGCTCACTTTCACGACTGCAGTCGCTCAACCCTTGAAACGTAAAAACGAGTAAGACTGTCCCCGGCGGTTCGGTTCTACGTCCCTATTCGTCGACGACCAGCGTGTCGTCTTCGAGGTAGTGGTCGATGTGGTGGGCGTCATCCTCGACCTCTACGAGTATCTGTCGAAGCGTCTCGGCTGTCGCATGATCGCCGAGGTTCGTTGCGAGTTCGACGTGGTCGCGCAGACTCTCGATGATGTCGCCGTAGATCTCCAGATCGTTTTCAAGGGACGTTCGTATATCGAAGACGTCGTCGTCCTCAGGCTCGACCGGCGCGTGCTCTTCTAGGTTCTTCCCCCCAGCGACCGGGGCACCACCGATGGCCTGGAGCCGCTCGGCGAGTTCGTCGGCGGCTTCCTCGGCGCGACCTGCCGCTTCACCGAGGAAGATATGGATGTCGCGGAACTCCGCGCCCTCGACGTTCCAGTGGTGTTTCTTCAACTGGTGGTAAAGTACGTACGTCGCTGCTAGATCGGTGTTCAGTGCCTCGACGACCTGCTCGGCTTTGCCCTGTTCTAGTCGAAGTCGGTTCTCGTCGACTGTGCCTGCTTCCTGACGGACTTCCTTCTGGGTGCTCATTGCAACTGTCCATACTCACGGAATCCACTTATAATTTTGTGAATGGGAAACGAGAGTTCGTTGTTCTGAAACCGTATTTCAGGAAACAATAGGGGACATCACCTGCTATCGTATTGGCGTATCGATAGAAAACTGCGACAGTGAGACAATCAACCAGAAACAGAACACGGTCAGTCGCCGTGTGAGGCTTGCGGAGCGCGTGCGTCAGTG
>JAZKRQ010000152.1:0-5217 GCA_036628575.1 Halapricum sp. | reverse complement strand
TCGACTCCGAGCGCATCGCGAAGCTCGTCGACCACTTCTCGGAGCACGCTGCAGTTCTCCTGGTCGCTCTCCTCCCCGAAGACGCCCGTGCAGTCGACGACCGACACGACCGGGTGTCCGCTGACGAACTTCGATAAGCTCTTTTACAACCATATTATTGTTACGGAGATGCCCGACCCGGTCACCGACACCGATGGTGACCGGGTTCGGACGGAGCCTGACATGCCACTCTTCGCCGGTCTCCATAACGAGGTCTGAACTGCCAAGTTCTGTCCGTTCGTTTGCCAGGAATGAACGGCAGCCGTTCGACGTGGACCAGTCTGGACGTAAGGAAGGTCTCGTGGTCTGTTCGAATCTCGCTTATCGGAGAGACTCCGCTTTCGTCTGCTCGCCAGATGAGTCCTCTCCGTTTCCAGGACGATCTCACTCCCAAGTCATCTCGCTTCGGCGCTGGCGCGATCTTTTCTTTCGGCGGAGTTGCCCTGATAGTGACTGCTGTAAACCAATTTCACATCGACCGCCCGCAGTCGGGCGGCCGTACCGGAAAATAGTTACAGCAGTCACTATGATTAGGTTTCGTATCCGAGTGGATAGTGCGTGTCATGTTGTCGGTGGATTCGTGACGACCTGATCTCATGGACTGTTCGCTATTAGTGAACGATCTGGGGCGAAAGCGAGAGTGTACCTTGCTGTTCGCGGGCACATTCGGGCTATCGACCTTTTTTTGTGGCTAACACCGCCTCTAGACGGTCGGATCAGCACGCTTTTCGTTCACTATTAGAAAACGAACGAACAATCAGTAACGTCTTGCATATCTCATCGTGGATAGGTTCACCTGGCGTGACCGGTGGAGAAACATATACGGGTGTGTACTGCGTCGTCGGATACAAGAAAAACAATGAGCGGCCCAGACACCGGGCAAACCGAAACCGAGTCCGACGGGACGTCGGCCGTCCACCGGATCGTCCCCGATGTCGTTCGCCGGCGATATACCCTGAAGTTTGCTCTCATACTGGCGATCATGGGCGTCACGATAGCGGTTATGGGGGCCACTGCGACCGATGTCGTTTCCCAGCAGGTCGGGCAGAACGTCGAAGAGGAGTATCGGAACCTAGCGTCACAGCAAGCGAATACCCTGGAGACGTGGATCGAGCGCAACTCGATCTCCGTCACACTCGCCTCGAGAAACGAAGCGTTCAGAGATACCGCTCCAGGGTCTCGATTCGATATCGGGAGGGAACTAGCGACTATCAATGGCAACGTCTACGGCGTGAACGCCGTCTATCTGCTGAACGCCTCGGGACCAACACCGCGAGTCGTCCAAAGCCCGCAGATCATTTCCGGCATGAGTCTCAACCAGACGAGGCGAGACTGGGTCGGGACGGCCCCGTTCGACTCTATCGATGTCATGGACGCCCACGTCACGAGCGTCAATTGGGTCGGCGATTCGGCCGTTGTCGCGTTCATCAGTCCGGTTTCCGGTCATCCGGACCGTTATCTCGTGATGGAGTACGCCGTGGCGGACCTCGCAGCGTCGCTCGAAACTGGTACTGAGGGCCGGACCACCATGGTCGTCGATGATGCGGGCACCATTCAGGTGGCCGACGACACCGATCGGACCCTCGGTCTCGATCAATACGGAGACGAGGGGGCGATGCGCCCCGTCCGCCTCGCATCCCAGCTAAAAGGAACCGACCAGAAGGCCGGTGTCATCCCCGATATGGAGCCACAGACGGCGATTCTCGATGAGGAGTATACTGTCGGATACGCGCCTGTTGAGGTCTCGAACGTGGCTCTGAACTGGTCTGTTCTCGTGCACGAACCACGCTCGAACGCGTTCGGCTTTGTTATGGCAATCTCACGCTGGGGAATCGTCACGACCCTGGGCAGCGTTTTGCTGGTCGGTCTGCTGGGTGCTGCTATCGGATACAACACGACTCGTGATATCAATCGCCTCCGGAGGTGGGCGCGCAGAATGCGCGAGGGTGACCTCGAAACGACGGAGACAACGAGCCGGATCGACGCGATCGGTGAGCTGTACGACGGGTTCGAGAATATGCGCCGCTCTCTCCGGCAGCAGATCAAGGAGGCCGAACGCGCACGCAAGGAGGCCGAAGTTTCCCGTGCGGAAGCGATACAGATGAACGAGTACCTCCAGCAGAAAGCTGAGGAACATTCACAGATCATGCGTCTCTGTGCGGATGGCGATCTGACCCAGCGCTTAGAACCCGACGGTGAGAACGACGCGGTGGACCAGATCGCGACCTCGTTCAACGACATGATGGCGGAGCTAGAGCGGACGACTGAGCAGCTAAAACGGTTCGCGGTCGAGGTCGAACACGCCGGTGAACTCCTACAGACGAGCTCGGATAGCGTCCGAGTTGCTAGCGGTCACGTCGCCGACTCCGTCCAGCGGATCGCCGACGACGCCGACGAACAGAAGGAACAGCTCCAGGAGATATCCAGGGAGATCGACGATCTTGCCGCGGCTTTCGAAGACCTCGACGACGATGGCGACGATGACGTCCGCGAACAGGGCGAACGCCTCGACGAAATCGCGACCCGCGTCGGAGAGGTCGCGACCCTCAGCGAAGAGACCCTCGCTGAATCCGGTATCGTCGCCGGCGCCTCCGAGGAGCAGGCCGCTGAACTCACGGAGATTTCCAACCGCGCTCGTGACCTGACTCAGTATGCACGTCCGCTTCGGGACGCTCTGGAGGAGTTCGACACCGACACCGAAGCGGACCTCTACGCCGGAGAGTGATCATCTGGGCAACGTGTCCATCCAATGTAATAAACTATTTATACTGGAGTACCACACAATCGAGCATGGCAAACGTAACTCTCGATGGAGTGACGAAAGTATTCCAGGACGAGAGCGGTGAGATCGTCGCGGTCGACGATTTGGATCTCGACATCAGAGACGGCGAGTTCCTGGTGTTGGTCGGCCCCTCGGGATGCGGAAAGTCGACGACTCTCCGAATGGTAGCGGGGCTCGAAACGCCCACAGAGGGGACGATCCGTCTGGGCGAGAAACCGATCACGAACCTCACGCCCCAGGAACGGGACATCGCGATGGTGTTCCAGTCCTACGCGCTCTATCCCCACATGACGGTGCGTGGGAACATGTCATTCGGCCTCGAGGAGTCGACGGATCTCTCGAGCGACGAGATCAGCGAAAACGTTGAGGAGGCGGCCGAACTCCTCGGCATCTACGACCTGCTTGATCGGCAGCCGGACGAGCTCTCGGGAGGTCAGCAACAGCGGGTTGCACTCGGTCGAGCGATCGTCCGCGAACCTGAGGCGTTCCTGCTAGACGAACCACTGGCCAACCTTGACGCCAAGCTCCGGGCGGAGATGCGGACCGAACTCCAGCACCTTCAGAACAGTCTCGGGACGACGACCATCTACGTGACACACGACCAGACCGAGGCAATGACGATGTCCGACCGGATCGCCGTCCTCAACGACGGGGAACTCCAGCAGGTGGGAACGCCCCTGGAGTGCTACCACCGGCCGAACAACCAGTTCGTTGCGGGCTTTATCGGCGAACCGTCCATGAACTTCCTCCCGGTCACGCTCGAAAACGGGATGCTCACCGGAGAGCACTTCAACTATCCGCTCAGTGACGAGACTCTCTCCGACTTGGGTGATCGTTCGGAACTGATTTTCGGAATCAGGCCCGAGGATATCGAAATCGTCGACAGCCCGAGTGGTGACCACGCATTCCCGGCAACCGTCGACGTCGTGGAACCCCAAGGAGACGAGAACACTGTCCACCTCGCGTTCGAGGGACAGGACCCGACTGAATCGGAACTGACCGCGACGATCGGGGGTATGCGCTCGGTGGACGAGCGTGCGTCCGTCGGGATCGAACTCCCCGAGAACGCGATCCACATCTTCGACGCCGAGACGGGGGACGCGTTGCACAGCCGGAGCCTCCAGGAAGTCGAAAGCGATCAGCCGTTGCGCGGGGCCGAACCAGCCTGATCGATCGGGGACGCTCCTCGCTGTATGCCTGTCGCTGTAGCTGCTTGTCTGTTCTAGGATGTCCATCAAAAATGACCACAATTGATATATAGGAGAACGTAGAAAACCAAGACGTATGGCACCAGACAGTAGTGCAGATAGCAGTCCGATTACGCGTCGTAAAATCTTGGGAACGTCTGCCGGACTCGTCGCGGCCGGGTTGGCCGGTTGTGGCGGCGGTGGCGACGATGACACAGGCGACACACCTGCCGATGGCACGCTGACACCGAACGATTCCCCTCTGGAGGTCCTTCACGCTTGGACCGGTGGAGACGGCGCCGATGCAATCAACAAGCTGACGTCGATGTTCAAGGAGGAGTACCCCGATCTCGCGACGGACTTCCGACCGATCGGTGGGACGGGGAACGTCAACCTCGACTCGGTGGTCGCCCGACGGCTGGCCAACCGGGATCCGCCCGCAGCCTGGCAGGCCTGGCCAGGCGAGAATCTCACTCAGTACGGCGGATTGCTGCGAAATATCACCGACGTCTGGGAGGAAAACGGATATACCGATACGATGAATACGATGGCAGCGGATCTCTGTCGACTTAACGACGAGTACCGTGCCATCCCGCTGGTCTCCCACCGGATGAACAACCTGTTCTACAACGTTCACGTCTTCGACGAGGCAGGTATCGATCCGGATTCGGTCGACAGTCCGAGCGCGCTGATCGATGCGTTCGACACGATTCAATCGGAGACCGATGCAGATCCGATGACACACGCGATGTCGGCAACGTGGCCGACGCTGCAGCTCGTCTTCCAGAACTTCCTCGGTATGGATGGCGGGTACGACGCGTACATGGACTTCATTGAGGGTAACGGCGACGAGGCCCATCTGACCGAGGCCCTGGAACTCACCCAGGAGATGCTGGAGAACTACATCAACGACGACGCCTCGACGATCAGCTTCACCGAGGGGAACTCGTCCATGATGGCAGGTGACGCCGGCTGTATCCAGCAGGGCAACTGGGCGTACGGCATGTATCGTGCCGAGGATAGCGGCGTCGAGTACCAGACAGACTGGGACTGGATGGCCTATCCCGGAACGGAGGACATGTACATGCTCCATATCGACGGGTTCACCTTCGCGCGTGACACCGACACGCCGGTCAAACAGAAGATATGGGCGGAGTTCCTCGGCACGAAGGACGCGCAGGTCGAGTTCGGCAACCGCAAGGGAGCGAT
>JAZKRQ010000151.1:0-5236 GCA_036628575.1 Halapricum sp. | reverse complement strand
ATGACGGCCTTCTCGACCTCGTCACCGAGGTACTCCTCGGCGTCGTGTTTGATCTTCTGGAGGATCATCGCCGAGACCTGCTCCGGCGTGTACTCCTCGCTGTCGAGGGTAACCGTGTAGTCGTCCTCACCCATGTGGCGCTTGATCGACTGGACCGTCTCGTCGGGGTTCTTTACGGCCTGATTCTTCGCGGGCTTGCCCACCAGTCGCTCACCCTCGTCGAACGCGACCACAGAGGGTGTCGTCCGGTCGCCTTCGCCGTTGACGATGATTTCGGGATCGGCACCTTCCATCACTGCGAACGCGGAGTTCGTCGTCCCCAGGTCGATTCCGAGGATCTTGTTGCTTGCCATGTTGAGGGTATCTATCCGTCAGACCCGGTTAAAAGTTGCTAGACGCGACGACCCAGAATCCAGAGCGACACCGCCACGGGGCGCGGTTTCGTCGTCTCGGTGTTCGGAATACCGATGCGTATAAATCAACCGCTTTCATAGTGATTCCTGTAAGTCTGTTTCGAATCGACCGCACTCCTTCGTGCGGTCGTACCGGTAAATCGTTACAGGAATCACTATACCGACGGACTATGATACGGATCGATCCTCTCGTCGTCGCTCCGAGAAGCCGAAGCATCTTTTAGGGGTGTGTACCCCAACAAAAGTATGTCGACAGTCGTCGACTGGCGGGTGAGCGTCGGCCTCCTCGGGAGCGTCTTCAAATACCTCTCGCTCCCGCTCGTCGTGCCGTTGACGGCGGCGCTGATCTACGGGAACGATGCGGTCCCGTTTCTGGCGACGGTGGTCGTAGCCCTCGGCGTCGGACTGGCGCTCGAACGTCTTCGTGGGGACCGCGAGCTGGGCCACCGCGAGGCGTTCCTCCTGGTGAGTTTGACTTGGCTCGCGGTGCCAATGTTGGGTACGCTGCCCTATCTACTCGCGGGCGTCGGCACCGTCGCGGACCCGGTAAACGCACTGTTCGAATCGATGTCGGGGTTTACCACGACCGGCGCGACACTTCTGGGCGAGATTTCCGTCGAGCGCCACGGCCACGCGATGATGCTGTGGCGACAGCTGACTCAATGGCTCGGTGGAATGGGGATTCTCGTATTGATGGTCGCGATCCTGCCTGAACTGTCGGTCGGCGGCGCGCGCCTGATCAGTGAAGAATCCCCCGGAGTCGGCGTCGACAAGCTTCGCCCGAAGATCCGCGAGACTGCGCGTATCCTCTGGTTGATCTACCTGGGGTTCACCGTTGCCGCCGTGCTGGTCTATTATGGTCTTCAACTTGCAGGTTTTGCAAACGAAATGACGCTTTACAACGCAATTGCCCACGCGTTAACCACCATGCCGACCGGCGGATTCTCACCGGAGGCGCGCTCGATCGAGGCGTTCTCCCCGGCAATTCAGTGGGCCGTCGTCTTCTTCATGATCGTCGCCGGGACGAACTTCGCTCTGTTCTGGTACGTTCTTATCGGCCGGCCCGAAAAGCTGGTGAACAACTCCGAATTCCGGGGATACATCGGTACGATGGTCACGATCAGCACGCTGGTCGCGGTGTTACTGTTCACTGGACTCGGACTGGCGTCCAGACCGGCGGCCGTCGGCGTCATCCCGGGAAACCTCGAACACGCGATCAGGCAAGCGGTCTTCCAGGTGATCGCTATCGTGACGACGACTGGCTACGCCAGTATGGACTTCAACACCTGGGATGGGACTGCCCAGGCCACGTTGTTATTCTCGATGTTCCTCGGAGGGTCGGCCGGTTCAGCCGCCGGATCGATCAAGATCATCCGATGGTACGTCGTTCAGCGCTCGATCCGCCGCGAGCTGTTCATCACAGTCCACCCCGAAGCAGTTAGGCCCGTCCGGACCGCTGACGGCGTGATAGACGAGGAGACGATCCGGGGACTGGTCGCTTTCATCATCGTGTTCATGCTGATCTTCGTCCTCTCGACGGTGTTGATACTCATCGAAGGGGTGACCAATCCCGACATCGAGGGCGGGCTTTCCACGTTGGAAGCGATGAGCGTCGCCATCGCCACGCTGGGGAATGTCGGGCCGGGGTTCGGAATCGTCGGGCCGATGGACAGCTACCTCTCTTTCTCCGATCCGGCAAAGATCTATATGGTCGCCCTCATGTGGATCGGCCGACTGGAGATCCTCTCGGTAGTGGTGCTCTTCACGCCTAGCTACTGGAAGTGACTGGACCGATCGAGAAGACGGACCAACGTACGCCAGCTACTCGTCGTCTTCGCTGACAGCGACCTGTGCGGTGCGAATGACTTTCCCAGCCATCTCGTAGCCGGGTCGGTGGACCTGTGCGATCTTTCCCGCGGGCTGATCGCTGTCCATGCGGACGAGGACCTCGTGACGCTCGGGATCGACGTCGTCGCCGGGTTCGGGTTCGATCGCGGTGACGTTCTCCTGTTCGAGCACCCGATCGAACTGGTCCAGAGTCGACTCGACACCGTCTCTGATATCGGTATCCTCGTCCTGTTCGACCGCACGCTGGAGGTTGTCTCGAACGTCGAGCAGCCGGGTCACCAGGTCCTCGGTCGCGCGGGCTTTCTCCTGCTCGCGGCGCTTCTCCATGCGCTTCTTGTAGTTCTCGAAGTCGGCCTGCTTGCGCTTGAGACGCGAGCGGAGATCCTCGACCTCTTCTTCGTACTTGGCCACGTCGGATTCCAGAGTCTCGACCTCGAACCGGAGCGTCGCGATTTCGTCCGCGATCTCCTCGGGATCTACCGACTCGACGTATTCGAGAACCTCGTCGGCGACGCCGAGTTCGTCCGCTTCGCTTTCGACGTCTTCCTCTGTCGGTTCCGTGTCCTCGTCCTCCCGTGGCTCGTCTTCGCTCTCGGGGGCCGATTCCGCTTTGTCCGCGACGCCAGCTTCGGTCGACTCCTCGATACTCCCATTGTCGAGTTGCTCCTCGCCACCTTCGGACGGTTCCGGCTGGGCTTGCTCCTCTGTCGTCTCCTCTTGCTCGTCCGCCTCGGACGTCCCGTCCTGCTCGCTCATGTGAGGACAAAACCGATACGGCGATAAAAGGGTTGAGAAACACCCCTCTCCGGAAACGTCTTTACCGGTCCGGCCGAGGCGAGAGGCATGGACCTCGATCTCAGCCGTCGCGTCGTCGTCGACCACGACCTGCCGTTTCGAGAGATCGAGGATCGAACGTTGCGTCTCGACACGTATCGACCAGCCGAGACCGACACCCAGCCGGCTGTCGTCTACGTCCATGGCGGTGCCTGGTCGGCCGGCAGCAAAGGCCAGTTCAGCCGCTACGCCGTGAATCTCGCCAATAAAGGTTACGTCGGCGTCAATCCGAACTATCGCCTCTATCCCGAGGTGACGGTCTTCGAAATGGTGGCCGACGTTCGGGCGGCGATCCGGTGGACTCGCGAGCACGCCGACGCTCTCGGCGTCGATCCCGATCGGATCGCAGTGGTTGGCCACTCTGCGGGTGCACACCTGGCCGCACTCGCGGTGCTGGCTCCAGGGAAGGTCACCCCTGCCGGTGACGAACCTCCGGATATCCCGGCTCTGGCTGGGTTCAGCGGTATCTACGACTTCAGGGACGATCGAAAGTACGCCGCTCTCGCTGGAGACGGAGCGGACGCCCAGGCCGGCGCCTCGCCCATCACCTGGATCAGTTCAACGGCCCCACCGACGTTCCTCGCTCACGCCATCGACGACGAGACCGCGCCGATCGACGGGACTGACGCCTTCTACGAGCGACTGCTGGAAGCCGGCGTCTCAGTCGATCGGTTCCGCGCCGACGGGGGCGGGCATACTTTCCTCTACGACGACACGGGATGGTACGAGCGGACGACCGAGCGGTTCGAGAGCTTTCTGGATCGGCACCTCTAGTGCAGAGTTCCCTCGCGGACCTCCGCGTCGTAGGCAAAGGGCGCGTATCCGACCTTGGCGACGGAATATCCCGTCTCTGTGGCGATCTCCCTGATAGTGATTCCTGTAAGTCTGTTCCGAATCGACCGCACTCCTTCGTGCGGTCGTACCGGTAAATCGTTACAGGAATCACTATGAGTCTGTTCGTAGGTTTCGAGATGAGTTTGGATCAAGTCCTCCACGGTGGCTCACGCTTGTGACGCGATCACGTTGAAGGCTAAGACACCACGACCACCCGAACGTTGACGTGACCTATCATCGATACTCAGAACGATGCTCCTACAGGTCGAGCCCGCGTTGACGACGGAGATCGCGGTGGTCTTCACGATCGTCGCCGTCGCCGTCGTGTTGTTCGTCACCGAGGCGATTCCGAGCGACACGACCGCGCTGTCGATTCTCGTCTCACTGGTCGTCCTGCAGGAGTACACGGGCGTCGAGGCCGAAGCGGCTATCTCGGGGTTCGCGAACCCGGCGACGGTGACGATTATTGCGATGTACATCCTCAGTGCCGGCGTCCAACGGACTGGTGTCGTCGGCCGACTCGAAAACGCGGTCGCGTCCTACGCAGGCGACAGCCCTCGGCGGCTGCTCGGTGCGACCGTCGGCATCACTGGTCCGCTGGCTGGCGTCGTCAACAACACGCCGGTCGTCGCGTTGTTCATCCCGATGGTCACGAAACTGGCCGACAGAACCCACACTTCCCCTTCGAAACTGCTGATCCCGCTGTCGTTCGCGGCGATGCTTGGCGGCACGCTCACGTTGATCGGCACATCGACGAACCTTTTGGCCAGTTCTATCGCCGCTGACCTGGGAGTCCCAGGGACACCGTTTTCGATGTTTCAGTTCACGCCCCTCGGCATCATCGTGCTGGTCGTCGGGTCGGTGTACCTGTTGACGGTCGGCCAGTGGCTGTTGCCCTCCCGGATCAGGCCCCACGACCTCACCGAGGAGTTCGGACTCGGCGGCCGATTGTTCCGGGTGTACGTTCCACAGTCGTCACCGCTGGTCGGACTCTCTACCACCGAAGCCAGGACAGACACCGTCAAGATCCTCCAGTTGCTCCGAGGTGAGGAAACCTATCTCGCGCCGGGGTCGGACCGGGTGATCGAAGCCGGGGACGTGTTGACGATCCGCGCCGAGGAGAGAACCGTACAGTCTTTCGTCGACGTGGGTGGCCTGCGGCGGCTCCCTCGCGCGGACGTGACCGAAGCGGAGCTGGCACTGGGAGAGGGGCGCGGGGCCCGCCTGGATCGCCAAGGCCCCCCCGGCTAGGTGCTCCACCCCCAAAAAGTGCGAGACAAAAGAAAGACCGCGCGGATACACCGGCC
>JAZKRQ010000150.1:0-5332 GCA_036628575.1 Halapricum sp. | reverse complement strand
GGGGGGCGGGGGGCGGCGCGCGGGCGGGGGCGCGGCCGGGGGGGCGGGGGCTGGGGGCGGGGGGGGGGGCCGGGGGGGGCCGGGCCCGGCCCCGCGCGGCTCTGGGCTCGCCGGCCAACTGGTCGGAGACATTCGAATGGAGGCGCGTTACGACGCGACGGTTCTCGCGGTTCGTCGCGGCGAAACCGTGGTTGTCGAGGACGTTGCCGGGGCGGAACTAGCGGAGGGGGACGGGCTACTGATCTTCGCGACACAGACAGGGATCGACCACCTCGAGGAGTCGGGCGAATTGCTCGTCACCGAGACAGTCGGCGACGGCGAACGCGGGTCGGATGTCGAGCCGATCAACTGGCGGACCGCCGGTCTCGCTGTCGGGATCGTCGTCGGTGTCATCGCCGTCGCAGCGGCGGATCTGCTGGCGATCTCGGTCGCAGCACTCGGTGGCGTCGTCGCGATGGTCGTGGGCGGCGTCCTCGAACCCAGGCGCGCTTACGAGGCAGTCAACTGGGAGGTCGTCTTCCTGCTCGCGGGCGTGATCCCGCTCGGGTTAGCCATGGAGCGAACGGGCGCGGCAGCCTATCTCGCGGCGCACATCACAGACGTCTCGACGGCCCTGCCGACGATCGCGACTCTCACGTTGTTCTACCTGCTGACCGGCCTGCTCGCGAACCTGATCACGCCAGTCGCCAGCGTCGCGCTCGTGTTGCCGATCGCCGTCTCGACCGCGACGGACCTGGGCGCTAACGCCTTTGCGTTTGTCCTGGCTGTCACCTTCGCCGCTTCGACCGCGTTCATGACGCCGATGGGCTATCAGACGAATCTGATGGTCTACAGCCCCGGAGGTTATCGTTTCACGGACTTTCTCAGGGTCGGAGCCCCGCTGCAGTTGTTACTGGCGGTCGTGACGACGTTCGGCATCGCGGTAATCTGGGGCGTCTGATAATCAAGCATACCGATTTAGGAATACGATCACATATTCTCGTGTGACCAATGGTACCACCTCCGCTGTGGCGGGGGATACCAATTAGTAACGACGGTCCTAACTACCGTTAATGACAATCCTGGTACCGGTCGCAGAAGACCCGTTGCGGGATCGCGTGCTCGATACGGCAATCGAACTCGGCCGGGCGCTCGATGAGGACCTCTACGTCGTCCATCTCACGGAGAACGAAGTCGCGGACGGTCCGGCAAAACAGATCAGAGACGAGATCCGCGATCGGGTCCAGACGGCGGACGTCGCCGCCACCGTCGCGCTCGAACACGTCGGCCACGGTCTCGCCCGTACAGGCTCTCGTATCGGCCAGGAGGTGACCGAACTGGCCGCAGACGTCACCGTCACCCACATCGTCATGGGTCACACTTCGAAGGGACTGTTCGAAGAACTAACTCAGGGGAGCGTAGCCGTTGCCGTCGTCGACGCCGCGGACGTGCCCGTCACTGTCGTCCCCGAGGAGAGCTAGTAGTTACCGATCAAGCCAGCGGCTCGGCCACGTACTCGCGTTCGTACGTCTCACGGAGCGTCTCGGCGAAGTGCCCGTTCTTCTGCAGCGCGATCGTCACGATCACGAACTCGCCCCCTTCCGGCCGGAGGACGAACACCTCCCGCGGGGCCGGATCCTCGCGTTCGTTGATTCGATCGACCAACGGTTCGAGCGGTCGCGCTCCCGTTCGGAACTCCTCGAACAGATCGTCCATCGAGTTCTCGGCGAAGACGTAACAGACTCCGTTGACCTCGCCGTCGGTGTTGCGCGTCACGCGGCTGTTCATCCCGTCGCCGTTTGCTTTCGCCACCTGCCAGACGTCCTGAGCGAGTTCGAACACCGGGTCGATTCCGTCGGCGAATGCGTAGAGTGTCGGCCGGTGGAGCATGAACGCCTCGAGGACCGGATCGGGATCGGACCAGTCCAGCCTCGTATCTAGGAGATATCCCGGCTGCAAGTCAGCCGCGCCGGCGGCCCCGTCGTCGGTGTCGACGACGATCGGCTCGTAGGTCTCGCGATCGAGTAACCGGAGCGTTCCCTTCTCGGGACCGGGCAACACGCGAACCTCACGTTCGTCGTCCATAGCTCCGGTTGGCACCCGGCCGGTGAAAAGGGATCGGTCCCGCACGTTTTTCTCCCGACCGCTCGATAGCCGGGGCATGGACGACGTCCGATTCCGCGATCCGGCAGGCACAGTTCGAAACGGGCTCTGGCACGACGACCACGTACACTTCGGCGACGACGCCTACGACCTCGAAGAGGTAGACGTCCTCGCGCCTGCCGAGCCGACGAAAATCATCTGTGTGGGACGCAACTACGCCAGACACGCCGAGGAACGCGGCGAGGACGTTCCCGACCGCCCGCTGTTGTTCCTCAAGCCCCCGAACGCCGTCGCCAGCCATGGCTCGACGATCACCCTGCCGGAAGGGAAAAAGCAGATCGAACACGAGGCGGAACTCGCAGTGGTCATCGACAAACAGTGCAAAGACGTCGATCCCGGCGACGCCGAGGACGTCATCCGCGGCTACACCTGTTTCAACGACGTCTCGAACCGCGACGATCAGTCACGCGAACAGAACTGGATCCGCGGAAAGGCTTTCGACAACGCCGCGCCGATGGGTCCCGTCCTGACCGAAAAGGTACCCGACGACGCGAGTATCGAACTCCGGGTCAACGGTGAGACCCGCCAGTCCTCGTCGATCGAGCACTTCATCTTCTCGATCCCCGAGTTGATCGCGGAGATCACGACCTACATGACCCTGGAACCGGGGGACGTCATCGCGACGGGGACGCCCGAGGGTGTCGGACCACTCGTCGACGGCGACCACGTCGAGATCGAAATCGAGGGGGTCGGCACGCTCGAACACGACGTGATCCAGTCCGAGTGATCGAACGCGGCATCACAGCGGTCACTATCAATCGAACTCCTGCCAGTCTGTCGTGACGACCGCACCGGCGAGGAACACGACCGCCAGAGCGGCGAGTGCGCCAAATGTCGGAGCGACGCCGCTCGTCGAGTCGAGGATCAACAACTGCCGGAGACTCCGGTGGAAATGCGTCACAGGACTGAATTCGGCCAGCGACTGCAAGGCGGGGGGCATCAGATCTAGCTCCCAGAAGATCCCGGAGACGAACATCAGCGGGAGGGCAATCGCGCCGCCGAAGCTGACGGCTGATCCCGGGTCCTGGATAGACCCTCCGACGATCATCCCAAGTGCGGTGAATGTAATCGCTCCGAGGATGATCAACGCGAGTGCGACCGGTCCCGGGATCGCGGTGACGCCGAAAACGATCCGCGCGGCGGCGATCATTACGATCGTAATCGCGACCGCAAGGATCGATTGCTGGATGACGTTTGCCAGGATCCACTCGTGCTTTCTGAGCGGCGAGACGGCCAACCGCTTGAGCGTTCCGTCGCGCTTGAACTGCGCGACCGCAGAGGGAACAGTCATCACGCCGTTGATGAGGATCATTGCCACGACGAACGCCGGGAGGAAGTAATCGGCCGCTTCGAGCTCCGCCTGCCCACGCTGCTCGGTCCGTAGCTCCGCAGTCGGCTCCTCGATACCGATTGATCGGTCGTTGAACGTCGCGATCACACTGTCGACGATGCTACCGACGGCACCGGCACCTTCGTCGTCGGGAACTGTCAACAGAGTCACTCTGGCCGTCTCGGACCCCGGTCCACCTTGTTGACCTGCTTCGAAGCCAGCCAGTGCCTGGTCTATCTCCTGTTGCTGACTCTCCGATATGTTGCCCCCGAACCGGTCGACGGTGTCGCGGATGACGGTCATCCGCACTCTGGCACTCTCCGATCGTACTTGCCGGTCGAATCCCTCAGGAATGACGAGCACTCGCTTGTGGCCCGTTGCCTCCTCGACGCTGTCGACGTTCGATACGTTCGTGTCGGTATCGACTTCCGAGACGTCGAGTGGTGGAGCTGTTTCGATGGCTCCGACGAGTGCCGCTGAAAGTTCCGTCGGTTCGCCGGTCGCGTTCACGTCGTTGTTCTGGACGCCGATATGGAACTCCGTCGGCCCGCCCGCGAAGACGAAACTGAATATGAGCAAAAGCAAGAGCGGAAAGAGCAACGCGAAAAAGACCGCTTCGCGGTTACGTACCCAGTCGCGTAACAGCGTTTTCGTCAGATGCAACATTCGCTTCACTGGAGGTCACCCCCGGGAGTCAGCCTCGAACCAGCCAGTTCCAGGAAGACGTCTTCCATCCCCGGGCTGACGAGATCTATCGAGTGCCCGGTACCCACCTCATGCAGTTCGCTGTAGGTCTGCTGTGCCCGTTGCCGATCCTCGAAGACTCCGATCAGCTCGCCGTCGCCACTCCAGTGGACCACGTCCGCCGACGCGTCGAGTGTTGACTCGAAGGCGTCCCGCTGGCCTTCGGTGGTCCGTTCCGTGAGATGGACGACGACCTTGACTTCGCCGGCGTAAGCGTCGACGAGCCCGGGGACGGTATCGACCGCTTCGAGACGACCGTCGACGAGGAGCGCGACGCGATCGGCGAGGTACTCGACTTCGTCCATATAATGGGTCGTCAGGACTACTGTCGTCCCCATCTCGGGCAGCCGTTCGATCTGCTCCCAGGTGGCACGTCTGGCGGCCGGATCCAGTCCCGTCGTCGGCTCGTCGAGAAACAGGATCTCCGGATCGCTGACCAGCGCCATGGCGATGCCGGTTCTGCGCTGGTACCCACCCGACAGCGAGTGAAACGGCTCGTCGGCCCATTCGGCCAGGTCCAGTTCGGCGAGCACGTCATCGACGGCTAAGCTGCCGGAGTGGAGGTTTCCCATCAGTGCGACGTTTTCACGCACCGTCAACCGTTCGAAGGTGTGAAACGACTGGGGGACGACGCCGATCCGATCTTTGATGTCGTAGAGATCGTCGTCGAGGTCGGATCCGAGAACAGTCGCGTCACCGCTCGTCGGGGTTCGAAGTCCCTGTAACATTTCGACGGTAGTCGTCTTGCCGGCACCGTTCGGCCCGAGGAGGCCAAAGATTTCGTTCTTGGCGACTTCCAGAGAGACGTCGTCGACGGCGACAGTCTGTCCGTATTCTTTCCGGATATCTCTCGTTCGGATTACTGGCCGGGAACTATCGGTACCCATTCGAATGATTGGACAGACTCAAGCGAGGTAAAAAAAGAGTTGGTCATGCTGCGTAGGATAACACGCTTGTGCACGTGCTACGAGAATTTGATTGTCGATCTACAGGCGCGGCAGGCTGATAGTGATTACTGTAGGTCTGTTCCGGGTCGACCGCACGAGTGAGTGCGGTCGTACCGGTAAATCGCTACAGTAATCACTATGAGTACCGCAGGGTCGTCCGTCGCCGCTG
>JAZKRQ010000149.1:0-5332 GCA_036628575.1 Halapricum sp. | reverse complement strand
ATTCGGGTATGGAACTGGGATACGTCCCGCTGGGACGCACCGGTTTGCAGGTAAGCGAACTCGCCTTCGGGACCTGGCGGTTCGGACGGGAAACCGACGAAGGTACGGTCGAGATCCCTGAAGAGCGGGCCTACGAACTGCTGGACGCCTACGAGGAGGCGGGCGGCCGGTTCATCGACACCGCCGACATCTACGGCGACGGCGACAGCGAGCGGTGGATCGGCAACTGGCTCGCCGAGCGCGATCGCAGCGACTACGTCATCGCCTCGAAGGTGTTCTGGCCGACGCGGGACGACAACCCCAACTTCGGTGGGCTCTCACGTACGCACCTCCGCAGGCAGATCGACGCGATCCTCGACCGCCTGGGGACAGAATACCTGGACCTGCTATACGTCCACCGCTGGGACGACGACACGCCGGCAGAGCAGCTCATGCGTACCCTCAACGGTCTCGTCGAGGACGACAAGGTCAATTTCCTCGGTGCCTCGACGCACATCCCCGACGCCTGGCACGTCGCCAGGGCTAACGAGATCGCCGCACGCTACGGCTTCGAACCGTTCACCGTCTCCCAACCGCGGTACAACCTCGTCAACCGCGAGGTCGAAGACACTTACCTGGACATGTGCGAGGAGTACGGGATCGAACTCGTCCCCTGGAGCCCGCTGGGCCAGGGCGTCCTGACGGGCAAGTACAGCCGCGAGGACCGCGAACCCGAGAGCGAATCGACCGCCTCCGAGGACGACGGGTGGAAGGACTACTATCTGACCGACGAGAACTTCGAGGTCGTCGACCAAGTCAAGTCCGTCGCCGAAGAAATCGACGCGACGCCCGCACAGGTCAGTCTGTCCTGGCTGATGCACCACCAGCAGGTCGCCGCCCCCATCGTCGGCGCGCGCACCGCCGAACAACTCCGGGAGAACCTCGGGGCCGCCGAGGTCACGCTCACTGAAGACCAGTTCGAGCGGCTCGCCGAATCGAAGGACTCGCCGCTGGCGAACATCTGATCGTCCCGCTATAATTTCGAGAGACGGCAGTCAGACGGTCAGCCCAGGATGTCCGTCTCGAACGTCTTCGCTTCCGAGAACATCTCCAGGGGGACCGTCCGAGTATCGCCGCCGACACTGATCGTGGCGGTGGCGTCGACGTTCAGGTTCGAGCGTTCCTCGGGGACGTGAGTGACCCACCACTGATCCATCTTCGAGTTATCCAGCGTCATCGGCAGCCGAATAGTCGCAGTTGCTCCGGGCTGAATGACGGTATTCTCGACGTGCGTGTCGTCGGACAGGACGATCCCGTTGATCGAGACCGTGTAGTCGATTTTCTCGACCGTGATCGGGACCGGCTGCTCGTTGCGGACGACGCTCTCGGCGTCCAGCGGTGCCTGCTCGGCGGTGGCTTCACCCCACTCGACCGAGGTCGACTCCGCGACCAGCAGCGTCTCCCCGTCGTCCTCGATCGGTTGATCCTCGTCAGTGTTCAGATCGGCCAGCAGGTCCGTCTCGAACGTCGAGTTGCGGTCCGGCGTCGCCACCGACAGCGTCGTGAATCCGACGTCGGCCATCGTGGTGACGGTCGTGTTCACGATCGAGCGCTCCCCAGCGTTGAGATGGCGTGCCCACCACTCCGGGACTTCGCCGTTGTCGAGTTCACTAGTCACGTTCAGGTCGTTGGTCCCGGACGAGAGGGTCTCGTTAGCCTGTTCGCCAGCACCGAAGGGGACGTCGTTGACCGCAGTCTTCGTGGTCGTCGTCAGGCGGACGAATTCGTTGTATTCGGGATCGGTGTTGGGGTTGTCGATGGTGACCGTCGTGAGAACCTCGGTCGTCGCGTCGGTCACCTCGCTCCACTGCCGGGTGGTCTCTTCGACGGTCGGCTCCTCGATATCGGCCCGCTCGACGGGGAGTGATTCGACAGTCGAATTCCCCTCACCGAGGAGGTCCGTGGTCAGGCGGAATCGGTCCTCGATGAGGGCGATCGGCACACGCTCGCGGTCGCCGTCCCGCTCGACCACGCCGTGTAGCTGGACGGAGACGTTCGAGCGCTCGTCGGCGCGGAGGTGGCTCACCCACCACTCCGACAGCCGGGGCGTCGATAGCGGGATGATCGTCTCCAGCTGGTCCGTCTCGCCGGCGTCGACGGTCAGCGTCTCGTCGCTGGTTCCATTGGCCACCGGGACGTCGTTCATCGTGACGGTGTACTCGATCCCGTCGAAGGTTATCGGGCGGTCGTGGCGGTTCTCGACCACGGTCGTCAGCGTGAACGGCGTCGTCTCGGCGTCGGCCGTTCCCCAACTGGCCCGCTGGTCGCCCAACTCGACGAGCGTCTCGTTGGCGACCGTCACCGTCCGGGGACCGTCACTGCCGATGGTCCCAAGAATGTCCGTTTCGAACAGCGTCTCCTCGTCAGTCAGTGGCCGTTCGAACGTCGTGATCCCGACGTCGACAGTCGCGTTCGCCTCTGTGACGACCGTCGAACGTTCGTCTCTGTTGACGTGACGGGTCCACCAGTCGGCAAACTTGCTGTTGTCCATCTCGGACGTCGCCGTCAGTGGTTCGTCAGCAGCCGGCAGCTCCCGGTTCGTGGTGCTATCGAGCACCGTCACGTCGTTGATCGACGTCGAGCGATCGATAGCGAGCGTCGTCACGTTCCGGATCGTCTCCAGATCCTCCGTATTGTCCAGTTCTACGGTCGTGACGACCTCGGCCGTATCGTCCCTGATCGTCCCCCAGCGGCGCTCGGTTTCGGCGACAGTGGGGACAGTCACCGTGTCGCGCTCGGTCGGGAGCGACTCCACGGTCGTCCCACCGTCGCCCATCAGATCGGTCTGGAACTCGATACGCTGCTCGTCGAGCGCTATGGGGACGCGCGTGCGGGTGCCGTTCCGTTCGACCAGCCCGTAGAGTTCGACGGTCATCTGACTGGTCTCGTCGTCCCGGACGTGCGTCGGCCACCAGTCGGCAAAGGCAGGGGTTTCCAGGGCCGCATCGACCGTCAACGTCCCCATCTCGCCGGGCTGGACGTCGAGCCCGTCGTCCGTTCGGCCCTCGCCCAGCGTGACGTCGTTCATCTTGACGACGTACTCGACGCCGTCGAGGGTCACCGGCGCGTCGTGAACGTTCTCGACGGTCGAGGTGAACGATATCGGCGTCGTCTCGTCGGTCGCCTGCCCCCAGGAGGCGCTCTGATCGCCAATCACCATCAGCGGCTCGCCGTCGAGAGTCGCCGTCTCCTCGCCGTCGGATCCGAACGACGACAGCAGGTCGGTCTCGATAGTGGAGGTTTCATTCGGGAGGTCGGGACTGAAGCCCGCACCCCGCACTGACGGATCGATCGTCAGCGTCGATCGTTCGTCGTTGTTTACGTGTGTGACCCACCAGTCGGCGATCCGGTCGTTTGGCATCTTCGAGGAGAGGACAATCGTGTTCTCGCCCGAGGAGAGCCCGATCCCTGACTCGGTGTTCTCCGCGAGGACGACGTCGTTCATCGACGCCGTGTACTCCACCGTGAGGATCCCCGGGATCCCGACCGGGTTCGGGTTATCCACGACGACCTGAGCCTCGATCTCCGTCGAATCGTCGGAGACCGTCCCCCAGCCCTTGTCGATGCTCTCGACGGTCGGCTGTGCGAGGACGCCGGTCGCCACGAGCGCGGTCAACAGGACCGCGATCAGCCCCAGGGACACGAGGACAGCCACGAACGCTGTGCGAGCGGACGGCAAACGGTCACGCGCCGTTCGAACCGACTGTTGGAGGTCCATCACGTGCAGGGAGGTGGCCGAGTGGAGTTAAGCTTGGGGCCAACGCGCACAGGGACGAACGGCTACTCCTCGGCTTCGAGATACCGGATCCGCTCGGGGATCGGCGGATGGGTGTAATGGAAGGTCGCGTACCAGGGATGAGGGAATGGGTTCGAGAGGTTCTCGCTGGTCAGGTTCGCCAGCGCGTCCGCTAGTACGGACCCGCCACCCATCACCTCGACCGCGAAACTATCGGCCTCGCGTTCGTGTTTCAGCGAGAGTTTGTTTACGATAGGTGCGCTGAAGCGGACCAGCGGCGAGATCCACAACGCCCCCAGGGCCAGCCCGGCATAGGCCGTCTCCGGCGTGCCGAACATTTCGTACAGCCAGGGCTGCTCGAGCAACACGGAGAATATCGCCAGGACGATTCCGATCCGTAGTGCCGAGCTCCCCATCTGCTTCCAGATGTGTGCTTTCTTCCAGTGGGCCAGTTCGTGCGCGAGGACGCTCTCGATCTCGTCGAGGTTCATCTGCTCGACAAGCGTGTCGAACAGCACGACCCGTTTGGTCCGTCCGAACCCGATGAAGTAGGCGTTCGAATGGGACGACCTGCTGGAGGCGTCCATCACGTACACCTGTTCACAGGAAAAGCCCGCCCGCTCGAAGACGTCGTCGACTGCCTCGCGCAGTTCGCCCGCCTCGACCGGATCGAAGTCGTAGAACAGCGGCGCGATCACGCGCGGATAGATCACCAACATCGCCAGCGAGAAGCCGACGAACAGCGCCCAGGCGGCGACCCACCACAGTTCGGGAAGCACCTCGAACGCGAGCAAAACCCCCCCGGCGACCAACGCTGTGAGCACGAGCGTGACGAGAGTCCCGACGACGAAATCACGCAACCACAGCCGCGGGGACTGCTGGTTGAAGCCGAACTCCTCCTCGACGACGAACGTCTCGTAGAGCGAGAACGGCGCGCCCGCGATCCGGACCGCGGCCACCAGCCCAGCAAAGAAGACGACGCCACGAGCCAGCGGCGGTATCGAAAGAGACTCGATCCACGTGACGACGTCACCGAACAGTCCGGAATAGAGCACCAGCAGGACGACGCCCAGGCTGATCGTCGACTGCAACAGCGAGAGACCAGTCCCCGCACGCTGGTAGTCGAGTAGCCGCTCAGTGTCCTCGATACCGATCCGATCGCTCACCCACGCGGCGCGTTCGGCGACAGTCTCGGCCCCGTACCGGACGTTCAAAAGCGACAGGCCAGCGAAAAAGGCCTCAGATCCCACCACGACCACCAAGAAGAGGACGTGTAATTCGAGCATACTTCCTCGGTCAGACCCGGAGACACCTGTATGCTACGCACTTGACGTGACAGCCGATATGACAGCCGAATCTTTCGGGTCCACGAAGCCGGTACTAGAACACCGACTCGTCCCGCTGGACCAGCCCACAAGTGATCGCGCCGCTGCCGTTATATTACGACCGCCACTCGTACCCGCAATCGTCGCACGCGTAGTGTCGCCAGTCGGTACCCCCGGGGACCGATTCGCGGGCCGTTACCGTTCGATGCTCGCTTCCACAGGACGGACAGGC
>JAZKRQ010000148.1:0-5377 GCA_036628575.1 Halapricum sp. | reverse complement strand
GGGGGCGGTGCGGTGGGGGGCGGTGCGGATGCGGTATCCCCTGGCGGATGAAAGGGCGAGCCTCGATGGCGTCGCAGTGGAGTCGGCTGAGCGAGCCCTATCCGAGTGAGCGACGCGAACGAGGATATCTCGCTCAGCGACCGCCAGCGAGGCGAGGGCTTTCCCGGATCAGTCTTTTGAGAGACGACTCCGAGCCAGCGAGGCGAGGGCTTTCCAGAGTTGTCGACAGCGACGGGTGCTGTAGTCGTTCATAGCCAGCGGGGCGAGGATACGACTTCTCCGGTGTCAACAACAGCCAAAGCTCACTAGACCCCTAGCTGATTCTCGCCAGCGAAAATCGCGGGACTACAACTTATGAGGGTGCGGTAGAAACAAGCCGGTAATCCGACCACCACCATGAGCTTGATGATAGATATCCGGAAGCTGGCGTTGTTCAACAAGATGGCCAAGGAGGGTGGCAACACCGTCGCGGATCACCTCAGTCAGATGACCGGGATGCAGACCGAGATGGAGATCACCAAGATCAACTTCATCGACATCCCCGACATCAAGACCCACGTCGGCGACGAGAAGCTGATCGGGATCAGCATTGAGCTTCAGGAGCCACCCCACGGCCACATCCTGTTTCTGCTCAACTTCGCGAACGCCAAGAAACTCGCGCAAGGGATGCTCGGGGATATGGACGGGGCCAATCCCGACCAGAGCGGCTTCACCGACATGGAGCGGTCCGCGATCGAGGAAATCGGTAACATCATGACCTCCGGATTCATCGACGGGTGGGCGAACGTCCTCGAGACGACTATCGACATGTCGACGCCCACGTTCACCTACGGCCCCGGCAGCGGCATGGTCGACGAACTCGTCGGCGACCGCGAGTCGAACATGGCCCTGATGTTCGACTCACGCATCCACGCGCTCGACTCTGACATCGACGTCACCGTCTACACTTTCCCCCAACTGGACGAACTGGTCGGCCTAATGCAAGAAATCAAAGTATAAATAGAGAACTCGTTATCTGTTCCTACCGGTTCCACTACGTACTTGACGGGCCGAGTCCAACACGATCTATCATGGATTTATTCGAGGACAGCGTCGTGCCTGAGCACGCCCGCGAGGTCAAACAGGAAGCGCGAGAGTTCGCCGCCGAGTACATCGAACCGAATGCCGAGGAGTACTATCGACGGGGCGAGTACCCCTGGGAGATCCTCCAGGCAGGAATGGACGCCGGGTTGGTGGCCCAGGACATTCCCGAGGAATACGGCGGACGCGGGCTCGACCTGCTGGAGATACTGGCCATCGCTGAGGAGTTCTATCGAGCGGACGCTGGTATCGCGCTGACGTTGCAGCTGGCAAGTTTCGGCGCGGAGATCCTCGCCGAACACGGCAGTGAACAGCAGAAAGAGGAGTACCTCCGGCCGGTCGGCGAGAACGATCAGATCACGGGGCTCGCTGTCTCGGAACCGGAGACCGGCAGTGATCTGGCTGGCATGACGACGACGGCCGAAAAGAGCGAAGTGAAGAGTACCTCGGAACGGAACGGTACAGCCGCGGAGAAGGACGGTAACGAGTGGGTCCTCAATGGCGAGAAGTACTGGATCGGTAACGGCGTCGAGGCCGACTGGGTGACCCTCTACGCCAAGACCGGTGACGACCCGGACAACAGGTACGGCAACTATTCGCTCTTTATCGTTCCGACGGACACAGACGGTTACGAGGCCGAACACATCCCCGAGAAGATGGGCTTTCGGGCGAGCAAACAGGCCCACATCGAACTGAACGACTGCCGGATCCCCGAGGACAACCTCATCGGTCCGGAGGGTGCCGGGTTTTTCATCTTGGCGGACTTTTTCAACCACGGACGGGTTATCGTCGGCGGGCACGGGCTGGGGCTGGCGGCGGCTGCCATCGAGGAAGCCAACGACTTCGTCCACGACAGGGAAGCGTTCGGTCGCGGCGTCGCCGACTTCCAGGCTGTCCAGCACACGTTGGCTGACATGCGTCTGGAGTTCGAGGCGGCACGCGCGCTGACCTGGCGGGCCGCCGAGAAGGTCGCCGCGAGCGATGACGCAGGCTTCTGGGCTGCGCTAGCGAAAACGAAAGCAACCGAGGTCGCGACCGACTGTGCCGAGCAGGGGATGAAACTCCACGGCGGCAGGTCGGTGCTGACCGACCGGCGGATCGCTCGGGTCTACCGGGACGTCCGGATCCCGGTCATCTACGAGGGTGCGAACGACATCCAGCGAAACCTGATCTACCGCCAACAGCCCCGGTGAGCGATCTCTGTCGTTCTTTCTGGACAACGCGTTAAGCCACGACGATGCGATCGTCTTCGCGTTGCAGTGCCCGGGTAACCGTTCCTTCGCGGTGCTCGTGTGTCTCACCACGCTCGCCGACGACGATGAGGTCGGCGTCCACCTCGTCCGCGTACTTGCGGATCTCTTCGGTCGGTTCGCCGTGACAACAGGTCGTCTCAACCGTGACGCCCCGTTTTTCGGCGGCCTCCGCGATGGCTGCGAGGACCTTCCGTCCCCGGTCCTCGTGCTCATCGATGAGAATCTCCATGCTGCTCAGTGCCGGTTCCCCCATTTCGTGAGTGTTCACGACGAACAGCGCGTGCAACGCCGCGTCTTCGCGCTTGGCGAGGGTGATCGCGTGTGCTGCTGCACGCTGTGCGTGCGCGCTACCGTCCGTCGGGATCAAGATAGTGTCGACCATTGTCTCCCCACTCAGTAGCAATGAGTGGTAGAACAAAATAATTAATGATTAGGATTAGGCACTTGCGTCGGGTGCACACCTGTAGAGTGAAGGCTATCCCAAAGTGTCGAGTGTATTCAAAGCCGTACAGGCAGCCGATAGACATCCCGACCTTCGATCTAGACGTTTCGGAGGTCATATTATACTATATTTGTATTTTTCACTTCTATAACAAGGAGCAACATTGTCCTGTTAATTCCGCCCCCTGTCGAGGGAATTATAATTATTGTTATCGCGTAAGACAGTAACAACGCTTTTGTCTCGGCGATTCGTGGTTCATTTACGGCACCCGCAGGGGGCCGCTGATTTACCATGCCAGAGCCAGAAGACCTCATGTGGCGAATCGCGGGCGGTTCCGGCGACGGGATCGACTCGACGAGCCAGAACTTCGCGAAGGCCTTGATGCGATCGGGACTCAACGTTTTCACGCATCGACATTACCCGTCGCGGATCCGCGGCGGCCACACGTACGTCGAAGTACGTGCCGGTAACGGCCCCGCCAATTCGCGCGGTGACGGGTATAACTTCCTCCTCACACTGGGGGACTCCTTCGCCCGGAACCCGGGCGAGGACGCCTACTACGGCGACGAGGAGACAAAACCGCTGTCGGAGAACCTCGACGAACTCAACGAGGACGGCATCGTCGTTTACGACGAGGGGCTGCTCGACGAGGAAGCGATCGAAGACATCAACCTGGAGGAACGTGCCGAGGAGAACGGCTGGCACGTATATCCGGTCGATCTGCGCGGGATTGCCCGCGAGCACGGTCGTGACGTCATGCGCAACACGGCCGGTGTCGGGTTCACCGCAGCACTGATGGACATCGATCCGTCGTACTTCGAGGAGATCATCTCCAACAACATGTCCGGGGAGATGAAAGACGCGAACCTCAACGTCCTCGAAGACGCCTACGAACAGGCCCAGGAGATGGAACAGACCCACGACTGGTCCGCGCCAGAAGGCGACGGCCACGACGAGGATCAGGTGCTCCTCTCCGGGTCGGACGCCATCTCCTACGGCGCGATCGACGAGGGCTGTCGGTTCATCTCGGGATACCCGATGACCCCGTGGACCGACGTGTTCACGATCATGTCCCAGAACCTGCCGAAGTTCGGCGGGATCTCCGAGCAAGTCGAAGACGAGATCGCCGCGGCGTCGCTCGCACTCGGTGCGTCCCACGCCGGCGTGAAGGCCATGTCAGGATCCTCTGGCGGTGGCTTCGCGCTGATGTCCGAGCCGCTCGGGCTCGCCGAGATGACCGAGACGCCTGTCGTGCTGGTGGAAGCGATGCGTGCCGGTCCGTCGACCGGGATGCCGACCAAGACCGAACAGGGCGACCTCGAGCACATCCTCTACACCAGCCAGGGCGACTCGACGCGAGTCGTGTTCTCCCCGGCTAACGTCAGGGAGTGTTACACCCAGACCCGCAAAGCCTTCGAGATCGCCTACGAGTATCAGATCCCAACGCTCGTCGCCTACGACCAGAAGCTCCAGGGCGAACTCCGTAACGTCGACGAGAGCTTCTTCGACGAGGAGCCCAACAGTGACCCCGGCTCGGTACTCACTGAGGAGGAGATCGCCGAGGCGGCTCACCACGCCTCCGGGAAGTTCCATCGGTACAAACATAACCCCGAGGACGGCTCGAACGTCAGTCCGCGTTCGGTGCCCGGCCAAGAGGGCGGTCGCTTCCTGGCGACCGGCAACGAGCACAACGAGTCCGGCCACATCAGCGAAGACCCCGAGAACCGGGTCCTCCAGATGGACCGGCGGATGGGCAAGCTAGATGATATCCGGGAAGAACTCGACGAGGCCGAGCAGTCCCACCAGACCTACCACGGCCCGGAAGACGCGGACTACGGGATCATCACCTGGGGCAGCACCCAGGACACGGTCTTCGAGGCCGTCAACGAACTCACCGATGCCGGCCACTCGGTGAAGGCCATCGGCGTCTCCGACCTGATGCCGTTCGCCGAGGCGGAGGTCACAGAGTTCCTCGAGAGCGTCGAGAAGGCCGTCGTCGTCGAGATGAACGCCAGCGGTCAGCTCCGCGGCCTCATCCAGCGGGAACTGGGCCGGTACGGTGACAAGATGTCCAGTCTCCTCAAGTACAACGGTAACCCCTTCGAGCCCGTCGAGATCGTCGAGGGCTTCGAGACCAGCCTCGAGGAGGGGGAACTGCCACACACGCGAATGAAGTACGTACCCGCGGCAGGTGACTAACAATGAGTGCATTCAACGCAATCGAAGCGGACCGAGAGAGCGACCAAGACGATTTCACACCGGGCATCGAACCCCAGCCGACGTGGTGTCCGGGCTGCGGGGACTTCGGTGTCCTCAAGGCACTGAAACAGGCGATGCCGGAAGTCGGCCGCAACCCCGACGAGGTCGCGGTCTTTACCGGTATCGGCTGTTCCGGCAAGCTGAACAGCTACTTCGAGTCCTACGGCTTCCACACGATCCACGGTCGCTCGCTGCCGGTCGCACGAGCGACCAAACTCGCCAACCCCGGACTGGAAATCATCGCCGCCGGTGGCGACGGCGACGGCTACGGGATCGGTGGCAACCACTTCATCCACACGGCCCGCGAGAACCACGACATGACCTATATCGTGTTCAACAACGA
>JAZKRQ010000147.1:0-5411 GCA_036628575.1 Halapricum sp. | reverse complement strand
TCATCGACGCACTGGTTGTCCTGCTCGTGCTCGCGGTCGGGATCGCCGGCGCCGCACTGGTCGTTTCTTCTTCTGCTCCTACCGCTGGGACGGAAACGACGAACGCCACGATCGATCTCGGGATGCAGCCCAACAGCGTCGCCTCGGCGATCGATGAGGGCGACATCTACGATCCGAGGGGTGCCTCGAACATGACGATCACGGACGTCTATCGCGTGCCGGAAGGGGACGGTCAGCGGACGATCATCCGGGCGAACCTCACGGGAGACGAGACGGACGCGGGGATGACGTTCGAAGGCGCACCGCCCCGGCTCGGGCGGAACCTTACAGTCAGTACGACCCAGTACAACGTGACAGGGGATATTACCGCCACAGGCCCGGGCGAGACCCTCCAGACGACCAACCGGACGGTCGTCCTCCGGACAACAGTCCCGACCAACCGCAATGAGGAGTTCGTCGCCGGACAGCAAATCCAGATCGGCGACCGGACGATCGCGACGATCGACGACGTGATCAGATACAACCTCCCGGATGCCGATCAGACTCGACTCACGATCGAAGCGACACTGCGGACGTACACGAATGACGGCCTCACCCGGTTCGGTGGGACACTCCTCCAAGAGGGTGCGACCATCCGGCTTCCCGGTGAGGGTACCCTGATATCGATGAACGTCGAGCGCGTCGGCGACGGCTTCGAACGACAGACGCTGACCGCACGCGTGACCGACACCGTCACCGCTGAGGAGGCGACGCTCATCTCAGAGGGTGATGAGTATCTGGTTGGAGATCACGCGATCGCGACGATCGAAGACGTTGTGTTCTACGAGACCGGCCAGCCCGACCAGCGGGAGATGTACGCGACCATCGACCTAGAGGCGTTGACTATCGGGGAGCGTCCGGAGTTCGGTGGCACGCTCGTCCGGCAGGGAGCGACGGTCCCCTTCCAGACAGAGGCGTACGAACTCGACACCCGGATCGAACGCGTCGGGACAGGACTCGAACGGAGTACGACCGAGGTACTGGTGACCGATACTGTCACCGCCGACGAAGCAGCGACCCTCTCGGCAGGTGACTCGTACCTCGTTGCCGGGCGGACAGTCGGGACGCTCGAATCGGTTGCGGTCTACGACACGAGCCAGCCCGATCGCAAGGAAATCTACGCCACCCTCTCCCTTGAGACACTGGCACTGGGCGACCGCCCCCGCTTCGGGTCCACACTGATTCGACAGGGGACAAGCGTGCCCTTCGAGACCGAAAACTACGACCTCGACGCTCGGATCGAGCGGCTGAATCGGGGGCTGGGCCGCTCGACGACGACGGTACTGGTGACGGATACGATCGAAGCCGACGCCGCTGCCGCCATCGCCGAAGGCGATCAGTACGTCGTCGCCGGCCAGTCGGTCGCGACTGTCGAGTCCGTCGACGCTTACGGTACCGGCGATCCGGCCCAGCGCCAGGTCTACGTCGGGCTCTCCCTGGAGACGCTCGATTACGGCGAGCTGCCACGGTTCGGATCGACGATCATTCAGAAAGGGGCGAGTATTCCGTTCGAGACCGAGGCGTACGAACTCGACGGCCAGGTCCAGCGCATCGGCACGACCGAACAGCCCGGCACGCCGACGACCGTGAACGCAACGCTCGAAATCGACAACGTCGCTCCGTCGTTCGCCGACAGCATCCAGACCGGACTGACCGAAACGAGCGGCGATAGGACCGTCGCACGCGTCACATCGGTCGACCGGGAGAACGCGACGGTCGTCCTGACCAGCGACGACGGGCAGATCTACATGCGCGAACACCCCGTGAATCAGGACGTGACGATCACCGTCGAACTGGCGGCGCGGACGACCGACGCGGGAGTCCGATTCAAGGGCGACCTGCTCCAGCAGGGGAGCACCATCCGCCTCGATCTGGGCACGGTCACCGTCGCGGGCGAGTTGATCGGTCCGATCCGCGATACGTGACCGATGTCTGGGTTCCGCCGCGGATCGATGCTGTACGCATGGTTCATGTGGGCCGCCGACCGTCTTCGACAGTCCCTCGAAACCGCCCACTCGGTCAGGGTGGTCAACCGGACGACGCACTCACTCAATCGTGCGATCGAAGCCAGCCGCCTCGGCGCGGCCGGCCGAACCGTCTCGCAGTGGACCCGAAACTCCTGGCTGTATCGCTGGCTCACTGCCGAACCAGAGCCCGACGTCATCGTCATCGATCTGCGTGAGACGTGGACGGTCGGCCCGATAGTCACCGTCCTTGAGAGTATCGGGACCAGACTCGGAGGCTACTGGGCCACCGCCGCATCGCGAGACGTTCTGGCACGGGCCACGGGACCGCTGCGGCGGGCCGTCCGGGGCTCGCGTATCGTCGAGGGGCTCGCGGTCCTGTTCGAGCCACCGGAGCCACCCCAACCCCACGAAGACGAAACGGCCGGGGAGGAGTGACACCCGACCGGAAAAACACCCACCTAACGTCAACGACCAACGCGTCCGGATCCCGAACTCTGGCCAACCAGTCGACCCCGCGGGACATGACAAAAGCGGCCAGGGGAGACGCCTCCCCGACGATCCTGTCACTGGATAAAACATATACCGGAGGGGGCGGAAGCCTGACGCATGGACAGAACGGATATCGTGCGAGGTGGGATCCTGCTGATCGTCGTGGGAGTGGTCGTCGCGGGGGCGTTTCCGGGCGTCGTCGCGGCCGAGGAGCGCGTCGGCGGCTCAGTGGTCGTCGAGGAGGGCGAAACCGTCAACGGCCTGTCGGCCTTCAGCGGGACCGTCATCGTCCGCGGAACCGTCGACGGCAATCTCGACGGAGCGGCAGGGTCGGTCGTGATCGAAGAGTCGGGCGTGGTCACCGGGGACGTCTCGATCGCCTCGGGCTCGTTGACGATCGCCGGACAGGTCGATGGGAGCGTCAACGTCGGTGCAGGCTCAGTCCGAGTGGCGCCGACCGGGACGATCGGCGGCGATCTCAACGTGGGTGCTGACTCGGTCATCCTCGAGGGGAGCGTCGGCGGGAACGCGGAACTCGGGGCCGACACGGTGCGACTCGCCGAGACGGCGAGCGTCGACGGCGACGTCCGGTATGCAGCGTCGGCCACGTTTACCGACGAAGGGGCGACAGTCGGCGGCTCGATCGTTGCCGATTCCGATCTCGGTACGGGCGGTTTCGACCTGCCGAGCTTCGCCGGCTGGCTGTTCACTGGCTACACGATTCTCGTGAACCTCGTGCTCGGGGCGGTCCTGCTGGCGGCGATGCCCGGCTTCTCCCGGCGCGTCTCAGAGACGGTCGCCGACGAACCGGTGAAATCCGGCGGCGCCGGCCTGCTCACACTGGTCGGCGCTCCGATCGGTCTCGTGTTGCTCGCGATCACGATCATCGGAATCCCGTTGTCCATCGCCGGGGCCGTGATGTTCGGCCTCCTCGCGTGGATCGCGCTCCTGTACGGTCGGATCGCGGTGGCGGCCTGGGCGCTCCACCAGGCTGACGTCGACAACAAGTGGCTTGCGCTCGTGGTCGGGATCGTCGGGTTCGGGCTGCTCGATCAGATCCCGATCCTCGGCGGGCTGCTCAGTCTTGTGACGTTCCTGCTGGGCCTGGGTGCAATCGCGCTCGTGCTGGTGGCTCTCCGGCGCGAACGCGGTGACGAAGGCTCCGAACCAGCGCCTGATTCAGCCCCCGAACCGGGGCCGGACGATCCAAGCGTCGCCGACGTCTGATAGGGATTAGCGTATAAATCCGTGAAGTATCTCGGGGACAAGCCCCGAGGTACTTTACCGTTTTGACCGCACGTCCCAAAACGGGCCGTGCCGTCGCCTGCTGGGTGCGGTGCCGACCCCTAGACGGTGAAGCCTGGGGACTTGTCCCCGAGGTACTTCACCGTCACTGTCCCGTCAGTGCGGTCGAGTTCCACTCCGTAGTCGAACGCTTCCAGCAGCGACAGCGTCGTCCGGACGTGCTCGGTCACCGATGGGACCGTCACGCGCCCGCCGGCGAGCGCGAGAAACACGAGTAACTGATCGGCCATGTGTGCCTCGACGGCCGCGTCAGTCCCGCGGAAGGCCTCGAAGTCTTCGATCGCTCTATCGGCGACTTCCTCGGAACTGCGGCCCCGCTCACCCAGCGCGTCGAACCCGGCCAGCGTCCGATCGTACCGCGCCCGGACCATCAGTGCGGAGCCCGTCGAGTCGGCCTCGACGTACTCGACGACCCGCTCCCCGGGCGGCACGCCCATCGAATCCAGACGCTCGCCTGCGTGGTCGGCCTGCCGATCCGCCACGTCCCGATCTTCGAGGTCCTCGGACGCCTTCGAGTAGACGTCGACGGCCTGGAGCGAGCCGCGTTCGTCGAGTTCGAGCGGTGACAGCGACGACGGCGACATGCTCAGCGTTACCTCGCCGCCGCCGGCCGGATAGAAGCCGGTCCGCTCGACGTCGATCGAGGCGTCCAGCCCGAACCGCGCCAGCAGCGGGAGCTTCACGCGCTGGGGGTACGCCACCGGCGGGGACCACTTGACGTCGGTGCCGCCGGTCGCGGTCACCGTGATCGTCTCCTCGATCGCCGTCGCCAGCGGCAGGACGGTATCGAGCAGGAGTGTCACGCTCCCGGCGGTCGGGATCTCGGTTTCGAGGGCGGTCTGGCGCCCTTCTCCCGGCTCGAAGATCACCGTCTCGGCGTCGAGTTCGTCTCCCTCGATGTCGGCGTCGCAGTAGTCGGCCAGCAACTCGACGGCCGCCAGGTGCTGGGGCTTGAGTCCGGGTTCCGGCCGCGAGCCACGGATCCCCTCGATACGGACCGGCGTGTCGGTGATCGTCGCCAGCGTCAAGCCCGTCCGGAGGAGTTGACCGCCACCCTCTGAGCCGTCGATCGTGCGCATGTGGAGAGTATCGATGCCCATAACAGTAGTTGATGGCGTTTTCTTTAATTATTTTTTAAGTGTAATAATGAGACTGTTGCGTGCCACTGCAGAAGAGTATTGCGGAAGATCAAGGAGAAAGCGCCGCGTTGAGCGCGGGGATGAATCCGACGTGATATACCAGAAAAACTGCGAATCCATCTCCTCGATGACCGCGATCTCAGACTGCTTCCGGCCCTTCCTTGCCGGTTCGGATCTGATGAGCACTCTCGACGGGTAAGACGAAGATCTTGCCGTCGCCCTTCTCACCGGTGTAAGCCGCTTCAGCGATGGCTTCAACGACGTCGTCGGTTGGAACGTCAGCGACGACACACTCGATCTTCGCCTTCTGGTGGAGGTCGACAACGTACTCCTCGCCGCGCCACTGGCCCTTCTTTGCAGGCTGGCTCCCGCGGCCGGAGACGTTCGTCACCGTCAGCGACGGAGCACCGACCTCGACAAGCGCCGCCTTCACATCGTCGAGTTTGTCCGGACGGACGATGGCGACGACCAT
>JAZKRQ010000146.1:0-5438 GCA_036628575.1 Halapricum sp. | reverse complement strand
TCAGGCCGGCGAAGTTCCGCAACTCGATCACGGCCGTCTCGTCGCCGTCTTCGGGCGTGGTGGTAATCGTCCGCTCGCCGACCACCGCGCCGTCGAGGAGCGCGACGACCCTGGCGCGCTCACGGTCGAGATCTAACAGTACGGCCTCGGTGTTCCGGGTTCGACAGACCAGGCAGTAATCGCCCGGCCGATCGAGCTGTGAGCCGCACTGCCGACACTCCATGTACCCGTTAATCGCGCCCGCGGTCGAATAAGCCGGACGGTTCGCACTTGCGAGTGACCGGCAGAATCCAGCCGAAGTAATCGTCAGTGGCTCTTGCCGAATCTGATGAAACAACACTCCCCATCAGTGATACTGGTACGGATCAGCGTGCAAGATATACCGACGGACGGAACTTTTGATACTGCTCCAGTCGAACCGGTCACGACTGAAAGTATCAGGGCTTCCGTCCGTCGGTATACAAGGCACGTATCGTTCACTTGATCTATTGCGAGGGAGTTTTGCCAGGGTCAATTGAAACAGTACACGGACCCCCCATTCATAGTGAGTAGTTCACACCGAACGTACGTATCTACATTTCCACTTCGGTAATCTCAATCTGGTATCCAGTATTGTCGGGGAGGGGAACGTAATATGCTCCACAGGGATTATCTAGGTCTTCGTGCGCATGCCGCATGAAAAGCTTTAATTCCTCCTCAAATTCTACGTGATTATCAAACTGGAACGACATTTACTGGTTTTTCGTCGCAACCAATAAAAATGTATTGTTTAGTCAATACTTCACAACATTAACATCTTTCCTCATCTCACAGGAGGGATTCGTGCTGATAGGGATTAGCGTAGAAATCCATAGATTCCGTCCGGGAACAGCGACCCGGTCGTCCGATCGGTGTGAGAATTCCGCCGATCGGCGACGCTAATCCCTATGATAGTAATTACTGTAGCGATTTACCGCTACGACCGCACGACTGCGTGCGGTCGACGTGGAACAGACCTACAGAAACCACTATCAATTAACCACTCCTATTTACTATGTTGGATACCTGTCCACCCATCGATTTGGAACTGATATCCTTTGATACCTCGCATTGGACTGGCTGAGCTGAACAGATTCGGATGCCAGGCATTCTGCATGGCGCTCTGGAGTTTGTCCCAGTCATCCTCAGCGACCGCGCTGATCTGCCCGGCAAGACTCACGCTTTGCCAGTCGTACATAGACTGGGCACGATAGACTAAGAAGCGAGCCCTTTGTGCGCGGTCGCTTAGTGTCTCTTTACGACTGTCCGTGCCGAACAGAAGGAATATGAAATAGAGTGCCGAGTTCCCGTCGTATCCGAACGACATCGGCACAACGTATGGTATATCTTCACCGGGAAGGGCGAGTATTCCGACGCCTTGCTCTGTCAGGAACGCCTGTATCTGTTCGTCGGTCATCGAATCGGCACTTGATTCCAGTAACTCATCTGTTGACATACCTCACGATACTTCCTCTAGCTTTTTAAATGATGAGCCGGTCAGATTCTCGATTTAACATCTAAATTATCATATCTTTCCTGTATTTTACTTCAGCACCTGCAAGATATACACTCTATGTCCATCACTGGCTGTTTCCCCTACTCCGAGACACGTCTGTCTCACCGCGTGCAAAAAGTCCCAGTCGGAAGCAGCTACGAGAGGTCGTCCGGATCGGTCTTGAGATACTCTCGCATGAGAACGGTCGCGTACGATCCCTTCGGCAAGGCGAACTCGAAGGTCGGCGGATTGCCGGACACGTCCAGATCCGTTCGGACCAGAATCGCCCGGCGGGTGCCCGAGGAGTCGAACTCCCCGGGAAGGTCGAAGTCTCCACGCGAGAGATCCAGCTCCGCGAGTACCTCTCGGACGATCTCGGCTGGCTGGCCGTCGCCGAACTCGGTGTCGGTACCCACCAGCGGCGCGGTCACGAACGCCCGCCCGCGCTGGACGTGCCGGCGTGCTGTGTCGACGCGCTTCTGGGTCAGGACCTGCGTTCGGTCAGCGTCAGGCAGTTCGACGCCTTCGGGGGCGTTCCGGTCGGCAAAACAGATCACGTCGCCAGCGACTGGCTCGTCGAACGGTAATCCCCGCCGGAGCCGCTCCGAACAGATCCGGTTGAACACGTACGATTGGGCAGCGTTGACAAAGAGACGCTGGAGATTGCTCGGGAGCGCTTCTAGTGCGTCCCGGAAATCGGCGGGCGCGTCGCCGTGGTTCTCGACCAGCCGCTGGAGCATCGAGCGCTCGTACCCGAGGTAGTTCGGAACCCGCTCCAGGGCGGCCTCCCAGTCACGGTCGTCCCAGACGTCCTCGACGAACGTCCGCGCCTCACGAGTGGACTCACGCTCGCGTTCGCTCGGGTTGCCGACGTAGGTCCGGACGGCCTCCTCCCACTTCCCACGGACGATCGACAGCCCGACTCCATGGGTGACCGCCCGACGACTGCCGAAGCGCTGCTGGCCGAAGAAGTTGGGCACGCCTACCCGGTCCTCGTCGCCGCCGAACGACCGGAGATCGTCAGTGATCGCCTCAATCGTTCCTTTCCCTTCGGGCTCGGAAACGGTTATCTCGAAGCGATTGCCCGCCAGATCGCCGAACTGGAGTCCGCGGCCTGTACGACCGAGCACCTCGACGTCGGCCCCGTCCAGTTCGACGGCGGCGATAGCGTCGGGGTCACCCTTGCGGACGGTGAATAGCTGGGTCGTGATCGCATGTTTATCTTTGGTCCCGGCCCAGTCGATTCGCTCGCGGCTGATCCCCAGCCGATCCGAGAGCGCGCCCGCGAAGTCGTTGGTGTCCCACCGCCGCAGCGTCGCCCGAATGAGGACGTGCGAATACGCGCCCGGGTCTGCATCGATCGGTTCGGACTCGAAGGCCTCGATCTCCTCGACCCGGAAGTCCTCGGGCGAATCGCGGAGGCGGCCGGCGATCCCGTCGACGTCGCTGACGTAGTAGTCGATCCCGACCGCCGCTTCCAGTGGGTGGGCCTCGCGCATCGGTTCGTTGTTGGGTGGTGCGCTGGAAGGGGTAAATCCCTGTCGTCACGAGCGTCGGCCTTTTCTCCCTCGGCTGGAAACACATCCCCGAATGACGGATCCGATCGCCGTCTGCCCGTCGTCTGCGACCACGCGGAGGCCGAACGGGCGTTTGCCCAGCGTCGTCCCGTAGTACCACTCCAGGAAGAAGTGATAGACGAACACCGCGAGCATCAGCGCGAGGAAGATCGGCCACCGATTGGGGGGGTGCGATGACGGTGACCCCGGCGACGGCGAGCGGGACGACGACCGATACGAGAACGACGAACTGGTCGGACAGAAATGCAGCCGTCCGTGGCAGAAACGGCACCGGAGGCGGAGTATCGGACACGTCTCTGACGGGGGGCCACAGCCAGTTGAACGTCACGCTGGAAGTTCGAAGCCCTCACCTGCGAGATTCCGTCTGCCCATCCGCCGGGGCCGTGAGCGAGTGTTGCAGCGAACGCTGCAACCGAGCGCGCCGGGGAAGGGCAGGGCTGCTGAGCGGTTGTGGACGAGCATACGGCGGCCTGTGGCCGCCGTTTCACCGGAATCGCCCCGATAAGGCGATTCCGGCCTTTTTCCCCAAGTTTTTGCGATGAGGGTTCCCGGAGCGAGCGGCTTGGCGCTCGCGAGGAAACCCGAAGAGCAAAAAGTGGTTCTAGTAGGCTCGGAGCTTCTGGATGCGCTTCTCGGTCGGCGGGTGCGTCGAGACGATCCGGGCGATCAAGCTCTTGGATTCGCCGAAGATACACAGCGCGCTTGCCTCCTCGCTGACCTTGCTCCGGCTGTGATCGACGTTGCTTATCTTCTCCAGAGCACGAGCGAGCGGTTCGCCGCGGCCGATCGCGCCGGCGGCGTCACTGTCGGCGACGTACTCGCGGTATCGGGAGATCGCCAGGACGAACAGCATGACCAGGAACTGGACGATACTGCCGACGATCCACCCGAGGATGATGTCCGCGAAGTCGTTGTCCCCGGCGAAGATGACGACGAACTGTGCGACCAGTCCGACGATGGTGGCGATACCCTGGCCGACGACCATCATAACGACATCGCGGTTACGGATATGCGCGAGCTCGTGGGCGAGCACGCCCTCGAGTTCGTCGTGGTCGAGCAACTGGATGAGCTGGCTGGAGACGACCACGACGCCGGCTTTCTTCCGTCCGACGGCGAAGGCGTTGGGTACGCCCATGTCGGCGATCATCAGCCGAGGCTTGTCGATACCCATCTCGTCGCTCAGACGCTCGACCGAACGATGGATTTCCCGGAACCGGCGGTCGTCCTCGGGCATGTCCTGAGCCCCGACGCTACGAAGCGCACCCCACTTACCGACCTTGTATTGAACTCCGATTAGCAGGACACTCCCTGCTAGCACGAGCGCGAGCACCGTCGTCGATCCCCCGAACGTGAAGTAAAGGAACGACGCGATGAGGGCATAGAACCCGAACAGGATCGTACCGACGATCGCCATCCGGATCTTGAGGCCGAGATGTCTCATTGTAGCCGTGAATTGGCCATTGAGACCTATAAGCCTCGTGGCCTCGGACGGGTCGTGTCATCGTAACCCGTGTGACGGCGTTACATTCATAAGCGAGACCGCATAACTTTGAATGTGGTTAACAATGGCGATGGGTGCATTCGACGACGACGAATACGAGCGCCGTGAGCGGAAAAACAGCGAGGTCGATGCGAGCTTCGACGACCAGCGGACGAGTTACGACGGTAGCGTCGAGTATGATTCCGGCGAATCGACGGAAGAACTCCTCGATCAGTTCGAAGACATCAAATCGTCCTGACGACTGTTCGACCTAGTCGATAGCCCGCCGCAGTTCCAACAGAGCCATTGGTAGTGGCAATGACGGTGATAGGGATTAGCGTAGCCGATCGGAGAAGGTCACACTCCGAACGGATGTCCGGATTCGATTTCCCGGGCGAAATCTATGGATTTCTACGCTAATCCCTATGAGAGCCGACGTTTTTTGCCCGCGTAGCGGCAAGTACGGCCAATGACGACCCAGCCCTGCGACGGGTGTGGCGAGGACGTCCGTATCGCTGGCGGGATCGGCGACTTCTGGAGCCAGGCCGGCGGTTCGACCGGTGGCGTCACCCTGGAGCTGGCCGACGGGTCCGAGCATTTCCTGTGTTTCGACTGCATCGAACAACTGCCCGAGAGCCGTGATGCGACGGCCGCCGATATCGAGCGGTTGTAGTGCCATCGGACTCACGCGCCGGGACCGGGATATCATAGGGGTTAGCGTAGCCGATCAGAGGAACTCCCACTCCGATTGGGTGACAGGATCGACGTTCCCGGGCGAAGCCTATGGATTTCTACGCTAATCTCTATCACTTACCCTGACGATCGGAGCGTTTACCACCGGCCCGCTCTGCCCCCTGAACGTGGATCT
>JAZKRQ010000145.1:0-5559 GCA_036628575.1 Halapricum sp. | reverse complement strand
AAATGGGGTCGCCCGGATTTGAACCGGGGGTACGGGCACCCAAGGCCCGAAGGTTACCAAGCTACCCCACGACCCCGCATCTCTTCGTAGCAGGGACGACTGGTAAAACGTTTCGTTGACGATCCGACACAGGATGGCTTGCAGGAATGCACGCATTTCGGCTGGCCAGATTACGGTTCGAACCAATGTCGAACGCGTTCGATCCGTAGACGCCGGTCGAGTCACCCAATCCTGGGCCGCCTTGCTTCGTCACCGTCGGCGAACTCTGATCGCTCTACTGGAGGGTAGCAGCCACTGGATTGGCCCGAAGACACATATCACTCCTCGGTCTCGTTTCGGGTATGGTCACACCCATCGAAGTCGGCCTGGTCCTCATCGTCCTCGCCCTCCTGTTCGGGGCTTACAAGATCGTGCAGGCGGTCAAACCATTCGTCTGGAACGCCGTGGTCGGCCTGATCGTGTTCCTGCTCGCAGACCTTCTGTTCGGGCTTTCGGTCGCAGTTACTCCGCTGTCGCTACTCGTGGTTGCCATCGCGGGCGTCCCAGGTGCGTTGCTGGTGATCCTGCTGTCGTACTTTCAGGTGGCGTTCGTTGCCGGGCTCTTCCTGGTCTAGGCGGGCGGTTGCAGTCCCCAGATGGCTGCGATGCCCAGTGTCGTGACGACCGCGAAAACTGCCTGTAACGGCCCGCCGAGGCGGACGTAGTCGGTAAACCGGTATCCGCCGGGCCCGTAGACGAAGAGGTTCGTCTGGTAGCCGACGGGAGTCATGAACGCCGTTGAAGCGGCGAAGGTAACCGCGAGCACGAACGCAAAGGCGTTTGCCCCCAGCTGAGTTGCCACCTCGACGGCCACGGGGATCATCAGCACGACCGAGGCGTTGTTCGAGATGACGTTCGTCAGTAGGGCGGTGACGACGTACATGAGTCCGAGGACGATTATCGGCGGCAACGACGGCGCGACCGCGACGATCCCGTCGGCAATCAGCTCCGCACCACCGGTGACTTCCAGTGCGATCCCGAGCGGGATGACGCCTGCAAGCAGGAAGATGACGTCCCACTGCACGGAGTCGTATATCTCGGTCGGCTTGAGACAACCGGAGAGGACCATCCCAAGCGCGCCGGCCAGCGCGGCCGTCGCGATGTCGATCGGCGTCGCCGCGGCAAGTCCGACCACGGCGGCGACGATTCCGACGGCGACGGGAATCTTCGACTGGCGGTAGTCCGGCCGGTCTACCTTCTGTGCGACGATGAAGTTACGGTTGTCGTTCAGCCGGTCGATGCTGTCGGTCGTCGCCTCGACGAGCAGCGTGTCCCCGACCCGGAGTTGCGCCTCGTCCATCCGCTTTCGGACGAGTTCGTCACCGCGACGCAGTGCTAGTACGGTCGCGTCGTAGCGCTGGCGGAAGTTCGTATCCGCGAGCGTCTCCCGGATCAGCGGCGATCCGGGCGCGATGACGATTTCGACGAGGTTCTGTCCGCTCTCGGCGGCTTCGAGTTCTTTCTCGGTCACCTCGACCTCCGGCAACAGATCCAGTCCATCGACGTCCATGACTTCGACGAGCGTGTCCCGGTCAGTCCGGACAGCAAAAACGTCTCCCGGCTGGATCACCTTCGGCCCCAGCGGTTCCAGGAAGACCTCGTCGTCGCGAATCAACTGCACGAGGTCGACGTCCAGGTTCGTCTCCTGAAGAGCGGACTGGACGGTCTGTCCGATGATCGGTGAGTCCTCGCGGACGACCACCTCCGTGAGGTAGTCGGCCATCTCGAACTCTTCGGTGAGGTCCTCGGCGACCTTGATCCGTTCCGGGACGAGCCACCGACCGACGGTCATCAGATACACTATCCCGACGACCATCACGATCAGCCCGAGCGAGGTGAACTCGAACATCGAGAACTCGTCGAGGTAAGTGATCCCCAGTTCCCGGCCCAGTCGGCCGGTGATCTCGCTGGCGAGGATGTTCGTCGAGGTACCGATCAGCGTGAGCGTGCCGCCGAACATCGACGCAAAGGACAGCGGCATCAACAGCTTCGAGGGCGATGTCTTCCCTTTCTGGGCGAGGTCGGTGACCATCGGCAGCAGAATCGCGACGGCGGCCGTGTTGTTGATGAACCCCGATATCGGGCTGACCAGGCCGATCGTCGCTCCGAGTTGCTTGGTCTCGTCCTCGCGGGTGTAGGCGGCGATTTTCGAGCCGAGGATCTGGATGACACCGGTCCGCCGTACACCCGCACTGAGGATAAACATCGCAAGGACGGTGATCGTCGCCGTACTTGCGAACCCGGACAGTCCCTGGGCAGTCGCACTGACGTCGCTGCCCGGCTCAGTGAGGACGTACACCGGGTCGTCGAGTATCCTCCAGGTCGTCAGTTGCTCGGTGACGGGCTGGACGAGCAACAGCGTCACCATCACTCCGATGGCGGTGATGTCGACCGGGACGAGTTCCGTCGCGAACAGTATCAGCGCTATAAGAATGATCGCGAAGACCACCAGGGTGCCGGCGGACAGTCCGAACAGTGCCACGACAGGATGGAAAAGTCCTGAGTAGAAAAAACCGTGCGATCACTCACCCGTCGATGTCCGGTACAGCCGCCGTGAGCGAACCCGTTCCCCGGACCGTCGCGATAGCGACCTCGATCGGGTCGATCCGGGTCCGGGAATCGTCGTGCTCGACGACTAGCATCATCCGGCCCTGCTCGGCCCACTCGGCGTCTTGCTGTTGCCGCAGCACTTCCGAGAGATAGCCAGCGACGCCGACGACATGAGCGGTCAGCAGCATCGACTCCCGGTCGGTCTCGTCGCCCAGCTCGACGCCCTCGAACCGTTCGTGACCCACCTCTGCTTCGAGCAGTTCTTCGAGACGTTCCAGCGATTCGACGGAAAAATCCAGTTCGTAGTCGGGCCAGCGATCAGCCAGGTCCTCGGCCCCCTCTCGCAGGCGCTTGGCGGCGTCCTCGATCTCGTTGTCGGTCGCGACCGTCTCGATGTCCGCGCGATCGAGATCGACGGGTGTATCGCCTTCTCCGGCCTGTTCTGGTAGATTGAGCCGGTCGGCCAGCGCGTCGTGCATCCCGGTGAACGTCGACTCGCCGGTGAGACAGTCCTCTGCGACCTGGAAGACCGTCACCGTTGCGCCAGCGGCCTCGCTGTCCGGTCCGGCAGGAACGTTGACCGTCCAGCCTACTCCGGCTTCCTGCTGCCAGGTACCGTCCTGCTGGCGGACCAGCACCTCGCCGAAGTAACTCCCAAGTTGCGTGGTCGTCTCGGTGTACACCTGGGCGTCGTAGTCCTCGCCGCCGAACTCGACGTCTTCGAACCGTTCGGCCTCCCACTGTTCGTCGACGAGGTCGTCCACTCGGGTGAGTGACTCCAGGGAGAAATCGAGTTCGTATTCGCCCCAGAAATCGGCGAGTTCGGTCGTCGCCTCGACGAACTCCGTGCGCGGATCGTCTTCCGGGATGTCATCGACCGTGTCCGCTTCTTCTCGTTCAGTCCCGTCGTCGCTCTCTGCCTCCGTGATGAACTCGGCGGCCTCCTCGGCCATGTCCGGGCCATCGCTCACGTCCTCGGTCGTCAGATGGTCGAAGCCCGCCTCGCCCTCGGCCGTCGTAGCGGCATCCGATCCGGCCTCGGCCGCTGTGGACTCCTCGGCCACTGAATCATCGAAATCGAAGCTTGATTCCTCTGACGCTGATTCGTCGAGATCGGACGTCGATTCCTCCTTTGCTGATTTACCGAAATCGAAACTCGATTCCGCTGTCGCTGACTCGTCGAGATCGAACGTCGGCTCGTTGGAGCCCGATTCGGTTTCTAGAGACTCGTCGGATCCTGCGTCTTCCGACACCGTCTCGCCACCGGACGCTTTTTGATCGGCGTCCGGCGCTTCGACGGCTGCCGACGACTCGGACTTTGATTCGGGCGTATTTTCGTCGGACTCGTCGCTCCCGCCGAAGACCGACTTGATCGCGTCGATCAGCCCCATATCAGGGTGGTCACGGGCAGGCTAGAAAGGGATTTCGCCCGCAGGCCAGCCGTGACGACACGCCCCCCAGAAACGTCAAACGGCTCTTTGAGCTTGCAGTGCCTTTTGTATGGCCCGTAACGTGCCCGTAGATATGAGCCGTCACGAACCTGCGGCCGAACGGCTCGGCCGTCTGTCCTCCAATGCTGTCGCCCGGCTGCTGACGGGTGTCGAGGCTGTCGCGTTCTGGGGTGGGGTCCTCGCACCGCTGGGATATCTCCCGGTGCTGGCGATCGACGTATCCTCGTCAACGGTCGCCGCCCTGCTCGGCGTACACGTCGCGTGTCTGATCGTAGGCCATCGACACCACCCGAAATTCGATGGTAGTCTGCTGAATCTATCGATCTTTAGAAACGGAGGGAGACGCTGATGTCTTCCCGGGCGACCGCACGCAAGCGGCGTCGTGTCGAAACGCACCTCGACGATCGGATCGACGAGGGGCCAGTCTACGTAAAGAGCAAGTTCCTCGCCGACGAGCTGGAGTTGTCGGCCAACGAGATCGGAGCCGTCCTCGGTCGGATCGACGAGTCGTCCTCGGAACTCTCCGTCGAGCGGTGGTCATACACCAACGCGACAACCTGGCGCGTCGAACGCGAACAGTAGGGCTCCGAAACGCCGATACGGCTCCCCGACCAGCGATGAGTATGGACGGTGAAGCCGAGGATTTTCACGCCCGGGACGTCCGCGAGACCTACGAGACGATCGCGGAGCACTTTTCGGAGACGCGAGCCCACCCCTGGCCGGAGGTTGAGGAGTTCGTCGCGGACGCGCCTCCGGTAGGTTTGGGTCTCGATCTCGGGTGCGGGAACGGTCGACATGCGGCCGTCCTTCAGGAACGCGCTGACGTCGTGCTCGGGGTGGACGCCAGCCGAAACCTTCTCCAGGCGGCTCGCGACCGCCTCAACGGGGAGTGGTCGCGGCTGATACAGGGCGATGCCGGACGGCTGCCCTTGCGGGCCGACAGTGTGGGGCTGGCGGTGTATGTCGCGACGCTGCATCACTTGCCCGGCAGGGACCTGCGACGGCAGAGTTTGAACGAACTGGCGCGGGTGCTCGGATCTGACGGGCGGGCGCTCGTGAGCGCCTGGAGCACTATTCACGACAGATTCGACGCGGACGCCGACGCCGAGGTCGGGTTCGATACGACGATCGACTGGACGCTGCCAGATGAGAGCGTTGTCCCGCGGTTCTACCATATCTATGCTCCCCAGGAGTTCGAGGCGGATCTGGTGGCCAGCGATCTCCGGGTAGAAGGCGTCCGCGTCTCCAGCGGAAACTGCTACGCGGAGGTCAGAGGACGCCCCGAGTAGATACCGCCCGGAGATGGTTGTCGGCGAGTCCGAAAGGAAACACCCTTAGTGACCCCCCCGCTACTGGCGAGTGCGAAGAGCGTGCCGGTGTCCTGCGAAGCGAAGTGACGCAGGGAGTCCGTCGATGCACGGCGTGAAGTGAATGCAGTGAACGAGCGCCGGTGGTCTAGTGGTAGGACCTGAGCCTTCCAAGCTCATGGCCCGGGTTCAAATCCCGGCCGGCGCATTTC
>JAZKRQ010000144.1:0-5578 GCA_036628575.1 Halapricum sp. | reverse complement strand
GGCTTTCGTAAACCTTCTGGACATCGACATCCACCCGTTCGAACCTGAGGCCGTCGAGGACCGACCGTCGGACTCGTTGCTCGCGTTCGTGGACCATTCGGTGCCGGGGGAGAACAATCAGGTTCCCGCGGATACGCCCGTCGACATCGTGATCGACCATCACCCCGCCGAGGAAGTCGAGGCTCGATTCGTCGATCGCCGCGAAGAACTCGGCGCGGCGGCGACCATCCTCGCGGAGTACGTTCGAACCCTGGAGATAGATATCGATTCGACGCTGGCGACGGCTCTCATGGTCGCGATTCGGTCCGATACACTCGATTTCCTCCGGGGGGCGACACAGGCGGAATACGAGGCGGCGGGATTCATCCAGGAACACGTCGACGGAGAGATGGTACGGCAGATATCGACGCCGTCGGTCACCGGGGCGACACTCGACGCTATCTCGACCGCGATCGACAACCGCATGACAAAGGGAGCAATCCTCATCTCGCACGTCGGCCGGACGACTGAGCGGGACTCGCTCCCACAGGCCGTCGATTACCTCGCTAGACTAGAGGGAGTCCAGACGGCGATCGTCTTCGGGATCGTCGAAGACGAGATCCATCTCAGTGCCAGGTCACCGGATCCTCGGGTTCACGTCGGTGACCTCCTCCACGAGGCGTTCGAAGACGTCGGAAGTGGCGGCGGCCACCACGACGTGGCTGGCGGCCAGATCCCGCTCGGGATATTCGCCGACTACACGTCGGACGACGTACACCTTCTCGATATCGTCGAAAACGTCATCATTGACCGTCTCTCCAGGGAACTGAATATCTCCGAGGACGAGGAGGCGTAGCACCCGCTGACAGATCCTGAGAGTGCGCCGTGGGAGACAGCTGCACGACCGGATCCGTACGTTCAAGAGTGGCGACGCCCCAGCCCGGACTACGCAATGGCCGACCCGGACTGGGAGCCGTATTTCGGATTCGACGAGCCCTACGAGAGCCAGGCCGACGCCATCGAATCGGCGATCGACGTCGCCGAGCGACAGGGCTATCTCGCGATGGAAGGGCCCTGCGGGACCGGCAAGACCATGGCCGCACTGACGGCGGCGGCGACGCTTCTCCGGGAGGGCGACCACTACGAAACCGTCGTCGTGGTCACGCCGGTCAAACAGCAGCTAAAGCAGTTCGTCGACGACATGCGGACGCTCAACGCGGACCTGCAGGAACCGCTGCGGGGTATCTCGCTCGTCGGAAAACGCGACCTCTGTCCGTACGGCCGTGAGGGCGTGTTCCCACCGGACAAGAGCGTCCACGACCGGTGTGAGGATCTCCGTGAGAACACGGCACACCTGGTCGAGAGCGACGGCGACGGTGGTAACGAACCACCGGCCGCCGAGGGAGCCGTGGGCGGCGATCCCGACGAGATCTGGTGGGATCCGCAGATCGCCAGCGACCTCGCGAAGGCCGCCCGGGCGGACGCGCCGGGCCAACAGGCACTCGGAGGCGGTCTCTCCACGGCGGGCGCGGCCTCTCCCTACCGGAAGAGCCAGCCCACAGCCCCGGAAGACATAGGCGGCGACGACCCGCCACTGTACTGTCCGTTCGAGGCCGACTGGTACGCCCGGAACAAGGCTTCACCGGTTGACTTTACTGCAGGCGAACAGTGTGTCGTCACCGCCGAGGACTACCTCCCGGCGGCCACCGAACGCGGGACTTGCCCGCATCGGGCGATGAGCGTCCTGCTCTCGAACGCCGACGTCGTGATCGGCAACTATAACCACCTGTTCGACCCCGATTCGCGCCCGCTGCTCGCGGAGATCCTCGACGAGCGGACGTTCGTCGTGGTCGACGAGGCCCATAGGCTAGAGGGGCGTGTCCGGGATCTCCTCTCCGACCGTGTGGGTCGCCAGACCCTCGTGCAGGCCCGCAACGACTGCCACCAGTTACTCCAGCGGGCGCGCCAGACTGACGACCACCGCGCACAGGTCGAGGCCAGACTGACGAGCCACGAGGTGAATCTGGAGTCGGTCGAACAGGCCCGCGATTTTTACGACGACGTCCTGCGGTGGCTGGACGAGCGAGTCGAGCAAGCCCTCGACGAGGCGGTCGGGCGGGACTGGCGGGCTGATCCCGACACCCTACCCGACCAGAACATTGAACTCCCGCTCCGGAATCCGGAAACCGTCGAGACAGACGAACTGACCGAGTGGGCGACAGACAAGGGGTACACCGGATCACTGTGGCGAACTCTGCCGAAGGTCGGAGCCGCAGTCGAGGATACGATGGATCAGTTGGGGATCGCCCGGACGCCGGTCGTAGCCGCGGTCGGGGTCGTCATGTCCCGGTGGTGGGATCGCGATCACGCCACGAAACTTCGGGAGATCGAACTCGAACACAGTCCGACCGACGACCAGCGCGTCGAGGGGTGGCAGCGGGATTTTACCGCCGGGCTGGTACTGTTCGATTGCATGCCGACCGAGGCTTTGCGGGAGATATTCGACGCGCTCGGTGGCGGGATGTTGATGAGCGCGACACTCTCGCCGCTGTCGGTGTTCACCCGGGTGGCGGGCCTGGACGCGCTGGCTGAGGGCGATCCCGACGAAGAAAACCCTGGCCGTCCGATCGAGACGCGATCGTACCCCTTGCGGTTCCCCGAATCCAACAGGGCGAGCTGGCTCGTTGACGCCAGCCCATTCACCGCACGCAACCGGGGAGAACCGACGCAAGACCAGGACGCCTGGACGAACACCCGGGACGAGTACGCGCACGTCCTCAGGACGGTCGCGCGCAGCCCTGGGAACGTCCTGATCGCGATGCCCAACTATCGGGAAGCCGAGTGGGCCGGGACCTATCTCTCCGAGGCCGTCGAGAAGCCGGTCCTCGTCGACGAATCGACGAGCAACGCCGAGACCGAGGCGCTGAAACAGCGCTTCTTCGACGGCGACGGGAAAGTGATCGTCACGAGCACCCGCGGGACGCTGACTGAGGGGGTCGACTACGACGGGACGAAGCTCTCGACTGCTGCGGTCGTGGGCGTGCCGCTGGTCAACGTTGGTTCCCCGCGCGTCCAGGCGGTCCGGCGGGCCTACGGCGACGCCTTCGGTGAGGACAACGCCTTCGCGTACGCCCTGACGGTTCCGGCGGTCCGACGGGCGCGCCAGGCGATCGGTCGGGTTATCCGTGGCACCGAGGAGGTCGGCGTCCGGGTGCTCGCGGATCGACGCTACACCGAGGGCGCGCGCCACGGCGTCCACGAGTTCCTCTCGCCAGCCGAGCAGCGGGAGTTCCGGCGGATGACGCCGGATTTCCTCGGCCCCCAGATAGAAAATTTCTGGAAGCGAAGGTGAAATTCGCGTTTGAGTCTACGGGAATACTTAGTGACGCCCTGACGAATCGCCGTTGATGGCAGACCTAAAACTCGGCGCGATCGTCGCCGTCGCGCTGCTCGTCGGCTCCGCGGTGGGTGCCGGCGTCGTGACTGTGGGGATCTCCGGCGATGCATCGACGACCGACGGACCGAGTCCCGACGACTCGGTCCCGGACGACACAGGTCCAGGCGACCCGACCCCTGTGAACGACGGTTCCGCTGACGAAGCTGGCGTCACGAAGTTCGACGGGGAAAGCGAGTTTCGCACCTACCTTCGGAACGGAAAATCGAGTGGGAGGGCAAACCAAATGTGGCTCCGGCCGGGAGCCAGCCGATTGGTAGAGACCGCGCTCACATTCGATGGTCAGGAATCCGAGCGTCGAGTTGCGGACTCGGACGACGCGAGTCCGTCGCGACATTCTTCGACGAACGTACAGGAGATCGGGATCGACGAGCCCGATCTGCTGAAGACGACCGGCGAGTACCTCTATTACGCCAGTAAACCACGAATCTGGTACCCGACGTGGCGAACTGACGGCGAGTCTGACGACGAACTGCCGACCGGCGAGACGCACGTCGTCGACGCAGCCGATCCCGGGAACCCCGAGAAGATCGCCGGGATCAACGAGAGCGGTGACCTCCTGCTGTCGGGCAGCTCCCTGGTGCTCTTGCAGGGCGACCGGCTAGTCGGCTACGACGTGAGCGATCCTGCGGCTCCGGAGCGGACATGGACCCGATCGATCAACGGCACGGTCGAGACCGCTCGACTCACTAACGGGACAGTCTACCTGGTCACGCGCTCGCCGGTGTCGCCGGGGATGGACTGTCCCGTCGAGCCGCTCTCAGGGCCCGGTGGTGCGATCGCCTGTACGGATATCTACCGGCCGAACCGGCAGATCCCCGTCGACGTGACTTACACGGCGTTCAGCCTGACGCCCGGGACCGGCGAGATAACCGATAGCGTCAGTGCCGTCGGGACAGCGGACCGGTCGACGATCTACATGTCCGGGGACTCGCTGTACCTGACCTACACGGAACGGACGCCACGAGGCGAACTCCTGATCGACGCCGCGCTGTCGGATGAGATTGACGTCCCCGACTGGGTCGAGACGCGACTACGTGAGATCCGATCGTACAATCTCACGGCGCGTGCAACCGAAATCGAAACGAGAGCCACGATCAACGAGTGGCTCGGGAGCCTTCCGGACGAGGAACGCGAGACGGTCCGTGAGGCGGTCTATAATAACGTCACGATCTACGTCCAGGATCACCGCCGAGAGCTCGTCACGACCGGCGTCGTCCGCATCGGTACCGGCGACGGACTGTCGGTTGAGGCGACCGGTCAGGTGCCCGGCGAGCCGCTGAACCAGTTCTCGATGGACGAGCACAACGGGACACTCCGAGTCGCGGCGACCATCCCGCGACAGTTCGGCACCGAAAGCGTCAACGACCTCTACACGCTCGACGCCGAGTCGCTCGACCGCACGGGATCTGTCACCGGGATGGGCATCGACGAACGCGTCTACGCCGTTCGGTACGTTGGCGAGACGGCATACGTCGTCACCTTCCGGCAGATCGACCCCTTCCACGTCGTGGACCTGTCAGACCCGGCCGATCCCGAGGAAGTCGGGGAACTCGAACTGCCGGGGTACTCCTCGTACCTGCACCCGATCGACGACGATCACGTCCTGGGGATCGGTGAGGAAGACGGGACGGTCAAGACCGTGCTGTTCAACGTCTCGGATCCGGGCGATCCGGCGATCGAGGACACCTACTACCCCGAAGCCCGCTGGTCGGCGATCTCTCAGTCCCACCACGCGTTCTTGATCGACCGACGCCACGGGGTGTTCTTCCTGCCGGGTGGTGACAGCGGCTTCGTCGTCGACTACACCGACGGCGACCTCGACCTGGATAAACGTGTTCCGGTCGAGGGACAGGCCCGACGGGCGGCTTACATCGACGACTACCTCTACGTGTTCAGTGACAACGAACTCGTCGTCGTCGACGAGACTGACTGGTCGCGAACGCACTCGCTTCGACTGGACAGCCGTTGATAGTGACTGCTGTAAGTCAATTCCGCATCGACCGCCCGACTCCGAGGGTCGTACCTGTACAGCAGTCACTACGAGGCCGGATATCGCGTTCAGAAACACGTGAATAGCCTCGGGGTCAAGCCCCGAGGCTTCCTGCTTCGATGACACGCTTTGCAGACACCGAATGGGTGTCC
>JAZKRQ010000143.1:0-5646 GCA_036628575.1 Halapricum sp. | reverse complement strand
AACGTCGTCGACGAACGTCTCGACGTCGTCGTATGGGAAGTTTCCACTACCGAGTTTGGTATTCAGCTCCATCGCTGTCATCGAGAACTCCCCCGATTCGAACTTGGTGCTCGGCCCGTTGGGCAACGCGGGGACGAGGTCCATCGGGCTAGAGATCGGATAGTCGGCTCCCTCGAACGCGTCGATGAACTGCTCGCGTAGGTCTTCTGTGTCTACCATGACGTTGGGCACGTTCGAATACCATCCTGAAAAACCATTCGCGTTTGCAAACAGTTTCGTTGTTTCTCGTTTGAATTATTATTGCATTTTTTCTAGTTTATATCTCTCCACGGCAGTTCTATGAAGCCTTTAAAAATCATCGTCGAGTTTATGCGTTCGAGCGAAAAATATACTTATTGATTATGAATGTAGTAGACAGACCGATCGACTACAGTCAGTTTGAAGCGGGGAGTGACTGCAACTATTGGCGGTTGGATCGGACGCTCAGGCTCGCAGCACGCCGAAACTATCCGGACGAGGAGTTCGAATGGGCCGAGGATCATTTAAACGAATGGGGGGAAATCGTCGGCACGACCATTGCCGAGAACGCCGATGTAATCGACCGACACGGTCCCACACTGTGCACTTACGACAAACACGGTGAGTTGTGGAACCACGTCGAGTACCATCCGGCACAGTTCGACAACGAGCGACTGGCCTACGAACACGGCATTGTCGCGGACTCGTTTCGACCGCCACCGAGTCGGTCCGAGCGGCTCGGTCTCCGACACCATCTCCTGTTGAACGGCATCCTCGCGTTTGCGGATCCGGGCTTTGCCTGCCCGGTCGCGATGACTGGCGGCGTCGCGCTCGTCCTCGATCGTTTCGACGACGGTTCCCTCTCTTCGTATTTCCACCAGCTCACTGCCCGGGAGTACGAGGACGCCATCGAAGGAGCGATGTTCCTTACCGAGAAACAGGGTGGGAGCGACGTCGGCGCCAACGAAGTCCGGGCCGAGGCCGCCGAGGACGGTACCTACAGACTGTACGGCGAGAAGTGGTTCTGCTCGAATATCGACGCTGAAGGAACGCTCGCGCTGGCGCGCCGGCCGGACGCCCCTGCGGGGACGGACGGACTCTCGCTGTTTCTCGTCCCGCACACGGATCGGGACGGCGGCCTGAACGATCAGGAATACCGCCGGCTGAAGGACAAACTCGGGACGATTTCCGTTCCCACTGGCGAGGTCGTCTTCGAGGGGGCCGAGGCCTATCTCGTCGGCGAGCCGGAGGAGGGGTTCAGATACATGACGGAGATGCTGAACCTCGAACGCTTGCACAACGCCTTTGCGTCGGTCGGCATCCAGGGACGAAGCCTGCTGGAAAGCAAGATCCACGCTGCCAACCGCGAGGCGTTCGGCGACACGATCGACCAGTACCCGCTCATGCGCCGGGATCTCGTCGAGATGACCGTCGACTACGAGGCCGCAATCGCGTTCGTCTTCGCGGCCGCGAACGCGCTGGATCGCCGCCGTGACGCGCCCGACGGCAGCGATACCGAACGCGAGGCCTACCAACTCATGCGCTTGCTCGTCCCGGTCGCGAAGTTCCGGACCGCTCGAATGGCCGTCGAGACGGCTTCGTACGCCTGTGAAGTGCTCGGTGGCAACGGCTACGTCGAGGGGTTCGTCACCGAACGGCTGCTCCGGGATGCCCAGGTGTTGCCGATCTGGGAGGGGACCTCGAATATCCTCTCACTCGACGTCCTGCGAGCGCTGGAGCGTGAAGACGCCCACGAAGCGCTGTTCGCGCACCTCCGAAAGATCTTCGACGGCGTGAAGCACGAAGCCCTGCTCGACGCGAAGGGGACTACCGAAGCGGCCTACGAGGAGCTACAGCTGGCACTGGGCCACCTCGCGACCGCCGATCGCCGCGAGGCTCAACACGAGGCCAAACGGCTGGCTGAGCTGCTGTTCGACATCGTAGCCGCAGCGGAGTTGTTGTCGGCCGCACAGTCCCGGCTCGAGGACGGTGATGGCCGGATGGCCCGTGTGACGCGTTCCTTCGTCCGAGATCGGTTCGATGAAGACGCTGCACGGGGGATCACCGACGGTTCCACGCCCGCCGACGACTACTTCGATTCGATCGTCAGATACGCCCCAGTCGACCCGAGCGATCTGTAATACCGGCAAAAGCTTTTGCTCGTTCCGCCCGCAAACGGACTATGCCGACCTCACGACGTCGGTTTCTCAGAGCAGGGGGCGCGACCGTCGCCATCGCGGTGGCCGGCTGTAGCGACGGGCCGTCGAGCAGCGGCGACACGCCTACCGACGGCAGTCCGCCTCAAGCCGATCCCAGTCCCAACGCGACCCCGACAGCCGGGACACAGACACCGAACGAGGCGTTTCCAGAGACAGTAGTGGCCCGCAGGATGGCCAGCGGATTCACCTCACCGGTCGGGTTCGAGACCGTCCCCGGCCGGCCCGGTGAGTGGATTGTCGTGGATCAGGACGGTCGCGCGTGGCTATACGACGGCTCTGAGATCCGTGACGAACCGTTCCTTGATGTCACCGACCGAATGGTCTCGATCAACGGTGGCTACGACGAACGGGGGTTGCTGGGGCTCGCGTTCCACCCGGAGTTCGCGACTAACGGAACTCTCTACGTCCGTTACAGTGCTCCAAAGCGGGACGGGACGCCCTCGGACTACAGCCACACGTTCGTCCTCGCCGAGTTTTCGACTGACTCCGACGCGAACACTGTTCCGACGAACTCAGAACGTACTGTCCTGGAGATTCCCCAGCCCCAGAGCAACCACAACGCCGGCTCGGTCCTGTTCGGTCCCGCCGGTTACTGTTACATCGGGGTCGGCGACGGGGGCGGCGGGGGTGACACCGGCTCGGGACACGTCGACGACTGGTACGAGGCGAACGGCGGTGGGAATGGCCAGGACGTCGAGGCGAACCTCCTGGGGAGCGTCCTCCGGATCGACGTCGACAGCCGGGTGGACGAAAAGGGATATGCGATCCCTGCGGACAACCCGCTCGTGGGCAGGACGGGCCGCGACGAACACTACGCCTGGGGTCTGCGTAACCCCTGGCGGATGTCCTTCGACGGGGGCGACCTCTACGCCGCCGACGTCGGCCAGAACCGATACGAGGAGATCGATCTGGTCCGCCCTGGCGGCAACTACGGGTGGAATGTGCGCGAGGCGACACACTGTTATAACGCCGATTCGTGCCCTGACGAGTCACCCCGCGGGGATCGACTCCGCGATCCGATCGTCGAGTACAGTCACTCCGGCGACCCTCCCAGCGGGCAGGCCGTCATCGGCGGGTATCGCTACCGTGGTGACGCGCTCGGCGGACTTTCCGACACCTACGTCTTCGCGGACTGGCAACTGCAGGACTCGCTATTCGTTGCCGAACCCGTCGAGGAAGGCCTGTGGCCAGTTTCAGTCGTCGATGTCGAACGGGAACAGGGTGGACAACTCGGTTCGTTCGCGCTCGCGTTCGGCCGAACACACCGTGACGAATTGACGATCTGTACGACCGACGAGAGCGGGCCGCGCGGTAGCTCCGGAGCGGTCTACCGGCTCGTCGGCACCGCCTAGTCGTCCGCCGGTGCGACAGTCCCGTGTTCGATGTCAGTCCCCAGCAGGTCGAGGAACTGCGCGATCCACTCCGGATGGTCGGGCCAGGCCTGCCCCGTCACGAGGTTCCCGTCCGTAACTACCTCGTCCGTCCACGAACAGCCGGCCGCCTCGACTTCGGGCTGGACTGCGGGATAGGCCGTCATCTCGTAGCCGTCCAGGACGCCCGCAGCCGCGAGGATCTGCGGACCGTGACAGATCGCCGCCACTGGTTTCTCGGTTTCGAAGAAGTGTCGAACTGTGTCGAGCACCTCCTCGTATCCCCGAAGGTACTCCGGCGCTCGGCCACCCGGGACCACCAGCGCGTCGTAGTCGCTCGGATCGATTTCGTCCATCGAGGCCGTGAGCTGGAAGTCGTGGCCGCGCTCCTCCAGATACGTCTGGTCTCCCCGGAAATCGTGGATAGCCGTCTTGACTGTCTCTCCCTCCTCTTTTTCGGGACAGACCGCGTCTACGTCGTGTCCAACTGCCTGGAGGGCCTGGAACGGCACCATAATCTCGTAGTCCTCACCGAAGTCGCCGACGATCATCAGGATGTCTTTGCTCATAGGTGACACACCACTCGTTAGTTGGTCTGCCTCCAGCGTAAAGTTATCCCAATCTAACACGATTCTGAAGCCTGACAGTTACTGCTGTAATTAGACCTTCGGCGATAGGACGCCTTCGATAGCAGAGAGGTCGTTTATGACGTGATCCGGATGGATATCACAATCCGCAAGCTCGCGCTCGCTGTCTACGCCGGTTTGGACGAGAACCGTCGTCGCGCCGATCCGTTCGCCGAGTGCGATGTCCGTCGAGACACGGTCGCCGACGACCAGACAGTCCTCACCAGTCGCGTCGGTCCCCTCAAGGGCTGCCTCCAGCATCGCTCGGTCTGGTTTCCCGAAGATCTGATCCGGTTCGCGTCCCAGGACGCTCTCCACTGCCGCAATGATGGCACCCGAACCGGGAGCGATGTCACCGGTCTCATTCGGGAACGTTGTATCGGGGTCGGTACCGTAGAAGGCCGGGTCGTCCAGGTGGAGTGCGTCCATCATGTCCTTGTATCCGAACGTCGGGTCCCAGGACGCGACCAGTACGCCCGCAGTCTCGGGGTCCTCGGTCACTGCCAGACCGGCCTCGTGGAACTGCGAGCGCAGGCCGTCCGAGCCGATCAGGAAGATATCGTCGTCGAGGTGGCGGTCCGCGAGGGATGCTGTCGTCACCGACCCGGCAGAACGAACCTGGGAAGGATCGACGTCGAGACCAAGTGCCTGCAGACGCATAGCGTAGTCGGCAGGCTTCGAGGTCGGGCTGTTCGAGACATAACGGATCGTGTACCCTGCCTCACGGAGGCGAGCTAGCCCGTCAGCCGCGCCGTCGATCAGCGTTCCGCCACGGTAGACCGTGCCGTCGAGATCTACGATGGCGACGCGTTCGTTCATACGTTCTCTTCGTGTGGAAAGTATACCAAGGCTGTGGATTTCTGGAGGTCGGGAGTTTTGAAGCTCGTCTCTCCCCAGTAAACCATTGTCGACAATTCTGTCTGGACGAGCGTCCCAACACTGTGAAACGGATCCTACGAGTTCCGAGGCCGCTATTTTTGACGGTAGACGGCGTCTCTGAGGGCATCTGGTCAGAGCCGCGGTAGACATGGGCCCCGGTCACGTCCTCGAGGGCACAGGCAGACACGGATTTATGAACGTTGCCGAGCAATCATAGGATATGGCCGCTGAAATTTCCGATCGGGTTCGAGAGATCGCCGAGGCTCGCGGACTTCCGGAGTCTGAGGTGTTCGAGCGTGCACTCGAACGCGGCCTCGAAGACCTGTGGGAGGACCTCGTTCTCGCCCGGTACCTCGACGGCGAACTCGATCGCGAAGAAGCAATCGAACGTGTCGGTCGGACGAAAGTCGAGCGAGCAGAGCGAGAACGTGAGGCCGTTGAGGAAGACGTCGACTGGGGCTTGAACGCGTGAAGCTTGCGGCTGTCTCGGACGCGGGGCCGCTCATCCACCTCGCCGAAATCGATTCGCTCGAA
>JAZKRQ010000142.1:0-5704 GCA_036628575.1 Halapricum sp. | reverse complement strand
CCGCGAGCGCGGCGTTCACCAGCCGGGCCGGCAGCACCGTCGCCCACCACAGCCAGGCCGGCAACGCCTGCCAGTGAGCGTAGAAATCGACGCCGATCGCGCTCAGGAGGTCGCTAAAGACGTTCGCCTCGCCGACGGCCACGGTGAAGACGATCGCCGGGAGCGCCACCAGCCCGTAGAGGTACAGCGTCGGGCCGAACACCCGCCAGTACTTCGTCCCTTCCTGAAGCGATTCGAGACTGAACCCGTCGTTGACGACGAATCCGGCGACTTCCATCGAATCCACGACCCGCCAGCGCTCGTCCCGGGTCGCGAAGTTCGGCAGTCGGTGCCAGATCCAGAACGTCGAGAGGATCGCCGAGAGCAGCAGGACGTACTTGAGGTAGGGGTCGGCGGCGAGGTCCTCCCGGATCTGCGATCGGGCGCGTTCGAGGGTGGAGGGCAGCCACATCACCGGCAGGTATCCCGCGCCCGTACAAAAAGACCCATCCCTTGGAGACGAGCGAACCTCGAAATCGTTATTAAAGCCCGACAGGAAACGTCGGGTAGTTCCGCTGTGGCACAACTATCCATGCCCACGCCATCGACGCGACCCGCCGCCGACAGCAGCACCTCGTCGGACGACCGGCGACAGCGCGCCGATCCGTCGGTGCTCGCTATCGTCCCCGCGTACAACGAGAGCGGGTCGATTGCGGACGTCGTGGCCGAGACCAAACAGTTTGTCGACAAGGTCGTCGTGATCGACGATAACAGTACCGACGACACCGTGGCTCGGGCCCGCGAGGTCGCAGACGGCGTCGTCAGCCACCCGCAAAACATGGGCGTCGGCGGTGCGGTCCACACCGGTTATCTGGTCGGCGTGCGCGAGGGGTTTGACGTCGTCGTCCAGATCGACGGGGACGGCCAGCATGACCCGGCAGACATCCCACGGCTGCTCGAGAAGATGGCCCAGGACGACGCCGACATGGTCATCGGCAGCCGGTGGCTCAACGAGAGCTACAAGGAGTACAGCTTCGTCCGGCGGGCCGGGATCCAGTTTTTCACGTGGGAGGCGAACGTCCTGAGCGATCTGGACATCACCGACGTCACCAGCGGCTTCCGGGCGTACACGACCGAACTGCTCGCGGACCTCTCCCGGCCGGAGAACAGCCACTGGGCGCTCGAACAGACCATGGAAGCCTCGCGAAAAGGCTACCGGATCGTCGAGATATCGACGCCGATGCCGCCCGAAACCGAGGGCTCGCAGTTCGACTTCGGCACCTTCCTCAAGTATCCGCCACGGATGATCAAGACAACGATGAAAGTCCTCCTGTTCAGATAATGGCGCTGGCACTGTCACCTATCCACGTCATCGGCATCGTCGCGGGCCTGTTGCTTCTGTTCCAGAGCTATCGGCTCGTCAACGAACGCAAGGAAGGCATCTTCGAGTTCCTGCTGTGGGCCGGCTTCGGGATCGGGCTACTTGTCGTCTCTATCGGGAGTGCACTGACGACAGTCGACCTTCTTGGAATCCTCGAGCGCGGATCGGCATTGCTCGGGTTCGCCGGCGGTACCGAGTCGATATTCTTCGTCTCGAACCTCCTGTTGTTGTTTATCGTCTTCTATATTTACACGCAACTCGTCGAGAGCCGCAAACAGCTCTCGGATCTCAACCAGGAACTCGCGCTACTGCGATACGATCTCGACCAGCGGACCGACGACGAGGATTGAGATTTCGACAACTGTAGGTACCGTGGACCGCAACCCCCTCCAAAGCGCCGCATGTCAGACCACCGCGCTGTCCTGTCGGTCGACTTCGAGAGTTTCGCCCACACGCCCGCCTACCGGAACGCGAGCGGAATGATTCCGAATCCCGAAGGCGTGGGGCCGGGGACGATGGAGCGCCTGCTGGGGGCGCTTGAGACACACGACGCCGACGCGACCTTCTTCGTCGTCTCGGAGGTCGCACAGCGCCACCCCGACCGGATTGTTGCGGCGGCCGACGCCGGTCACGAGATCGGTTCACATACACACACGCACCCGCTGTTGACCGACTGCACGGCGGACGAGCGGCGCGAGGAACTCGCCCGTTCCCGGGACATCCTGGAGTCGGTCACGGGGGCGACGGTCGAGGGCTTTCGTGCGCCCGCATTCGACTTCGGTCCGGATCACTTCGAGTTACTGGACGAAACGGGCTATCGCTACGACTCCAGCGTCGCGCCCTGTCGGTCGATCCCCGGCTGGTACGGCGGCGAGTGGTCGGTCCGGGAACCGACCCCTGCGAGTGCGCTCCGTGACGGTGCGCCCGAGTCGTTGACGGAGCTCCCCATCGCGGTTATGCCCGGGCTCGGCTTGCCGCTGACGGGAACCTGGATCCGGTTTTTCGGCGTCCACTACACGCTACTGGGGATGAAACTGCTCGCGCACCGGGGGCTCACTCCCGTTCTGTACGTCCACCCCTGGGAACTGGCGACGCTGCCCAGCGTCGAGGGCGTGCCCAAGCGAGTGTACGTCCGGACCGGAGCGTGGATGTGGCGCGCTCTCGAACGCCTGCTGTCGAGTGACTTCGAGTTCGTCACGGCCGGGGACGTCGTCAGGGAGGTGGCTCCGTGACCGGACCCCGACGTCGCATCCTGTGGTTGGTACGCTACGGGATCGGTACCGCCGCGCTTGGATGGCTGATCTGGCAGGCCGACTGGGGCGAGGTACTGACCACCCTCTCGGGCATGGCTCCGGCGGCGGTCGCGGTCGTACTCGGAGCATCCGTCCTGGGGACGGTCGCACAGTTCGGCACCTGGCACGTGCTCTTGAACCGTCTGCGGCCGACCCCGTTCCGGGCCGCGGCCGGCGTCATGCTAACAGTTCGGTTCATCAACCACCTTACACCCTCCCAGGCCGTCGGGAAGTCGCTGGCTCCCGCAGTGTTGCGTCAGTACACCGGCTACTCGTGGGGGACGGTCGTGGCGGTGGCAACTCTGCACACGGCGCTGTTCTCGGTGCTGTACGGTGTGGTCGCGGTGGCCGGTATCGGCATCTTTGCACCGGACCTGTCCGTCGGTCTCTTGCTCATCATCGCTGTGTCCGCGGGCCTGTATCTGGTCGTCGGCCCGCTGCTGTTTCTGGCGGGGACGCGCCTGGGCGGGGCGGCAACGCTCGCCGAGGGGATCCGTGCTCGAGCGCCGGTTGGAAAGATCCCCCTTGCCGAGGCCGTCCTCGGGAAGGCGGCCGACGCGCTCCCCGATATCGGCGCTGAGACGGCCGAGACACTCGGGCGGCTCCGTCGTGATCCGGTCGCACTCGGGGGATACGCCCTGGGTTGGGGGATCGCGCTGTTGCTGGTACCCGGGGTTCGGGTGTGGTTGCTGCTCGACGCCGCGGGCGTCCAGTTCGCCCCGCTGCTCTTGTTGCCGATCGCGTTGGTGACTGCCTACGCGGTGACGCTGCTGCCGATCACACCTGGCGGGATCGGGGTTGCGGAAGCCTCGGCGACGCTTGTGCTGGCGGCGCTTGGCGTCCCTGCGGCGATCGCCGGTCCGACGATCCTCATCGACCGCTTCCTTGGCGTTTACCTGCCGGCCGTGATCGGGTGGTACCCAACGATGCGACTGGACCCATCCTGGCGTTCCGCGGAGTAATGGCCTGATAGTGATTGCTGTAAGTCTGTTCCGGGTCGACCGCACGGAGTCGAGCGGTCGAACCGGTAAATCGTCACAGCAATCACTATGACGCCAGATTGAACAGACATTTCACGGCCCCCGGGCAACGCCCCAGTATGACTCGGACGTTCGTGCTGGGCCTCGACGGGGCCAGCTGGCGGCTGCTCGACCCCTGGATCGAGACCGACGAGTTACCGAACCTGAAGGCTCTCCGGGAGTCGGGAACCTACGCCGACAACCGGAGCTGTCTTCCGCCTGTGACGTTCCCGAACTGGAAGTGCTACGCCTCGGGCAAGGACCCCGGCGGCTTCGGCGTGTTCTGGTTCGAGAACGTCGATCTGGAGGCCAGCGAGATCACTGTCTGCAACGGCAGTGACTTCGATACGCCTGAGCTGTGGGACTACCTCAACGACGTGGGTCAATCGACCGGCGTGATGAATATGCCTTCGACGTATCCGCCGCGGGACCTAGACGGGTTCATGATCTCCGGCGGTCCCGACGCCGTCGAGGGTGAGTACCGCTCTCTCGATGAGGGCTACACCGCCCCGTCGGAACTGGTAGACGAACTCGAAGACCGCTTCGGCTATCAGGTCCATCCTGAGCCGTTGCTCTCCAGCAACGAGGAGACCGGCGCGGAGGTCGACGCTATCCTCGAACTGTTCGAGGCCCGGTTCGAGGCCGCTCTCACGCTCTTCGAAGAGCGTGACTTGGATTTCATGCATCTGACGCTCTTCTATTTGAACGTTCTCCACCACTTCTTCTGGGACGACGAGCCGACCAAACGCGGCTGGCAGCTGGTCGACGAGTGGATCGGCCGACTCGCTGATCTGGAGGATACGGACCTGATAATCATGTCTGATCACGGCAGCGGTCCGACCCAGACGGAGTTTTATGTCAACGAATGGTTAGCCGAGAACGGCTACCAGACCCGCACACGCTCGATCGGGAGTACGTTCCAGCGGGTCGGCCTCACGCGGGAGAACGCCCTCGCGGTGGCGAAACGTCTGGGAATGGTGGAGTTCCTCTCGAAGGTCGTCCCCGAGCGCGTCCAGCAGCTCGTTCCACAGGAAGCGGGGGTCAAGCGCGGCCAGAAACTCGACGCCATCGATCTCTCGAACACGAAAGCCGTCGCCAGTTCTCAGGGACCGATCTACGTCAATCCCGCTTACGAGATCGATAGCGTCGCCGAGCCGCTGATCGAGGATCTCCGGGATATCGAGGACGAGCACGGACCGATCTTCACGAACGTCTACCGCGGCGAGGAGGTCTACAATGGACCCTACGTGGAGGACGCACCGGACGTCGTCGTCGAACAGCGCCCCGGCGTCCACGTCAACGACGGGATGGGCGGCGGCGAGATCATGACCGAACCGGCTCGCTGGGCCGCCGAGAATACGAACACGGGAATCTTCGTCGCCGCCGGCCCCTCTTTCGACGAAGGAGGCGAGCGCGAGGAGATTTCTATCACCGATATCGCGCCGACGGTGCTGGCAAACGCCGGCTGTGCGATCCCCACCGACATGCGTGGGGAGGTGCTGGAGGACGTCTTCGCCGCGGAACCTGTCGTTGAGGAACGAGAACCTCTGACCGACGCTGCCCGCCTCTCTGAGGCCGGTGATGAAGTCTCTGAACGGCTCAAGCAACTGGGCTATATGGAGTAGCTACCGGAGTTTCCAGAACAGTGACCGGATCTTGTAGCCCAACGATCCCTTCTGGTATCCGTTCCACCCGCTCATCCCGCCGAGTAGCGTAGTCGCGTGGTACCCTTCCTCATCAAGCAGTCTGGTCGCTTTCTTGGCGACGATACCCATCTTGCAGACGACGACTACCTTTTCGTCGCTCGGTATCTCATCGAGTCGGTCCCGAAGGGCGGACTCGTCGCCGCCTCGCAACTCGTTGTAGACCGGAACGTTGTAGCTCCCCTCGATCGAACCCGCTCGAAACGCCGATTCCGGGCGGATATCGAGGACGAACGGTTCCGACCCCGAGGACAGACGGTCGTCCAGCTCATCCGGGCGAATGGCGCTCATACCTTCTCTTGGACTCGCTGCACAAAACCGACGTGTTTC
>JAZKRQ010000141.1:0-5727 GCA_036628575.1 Halapricum sp. | reverse complement strand
CTCGAAGAACGGTGGGCGGACGAAGGCGTCGTCTTCTGTAGCATGGACGAGGCCGTTCAGGAGCATCCGGACCTCGTCCAGGAGTACTTCACGAGCACTGTCGAGCCGGACGAACACAAGTTCGCCGCGCTCCATTACGCGTTCTGGTCGGGCGGATCGTTCCTCTACGTCCCGGAAGGCGTTACGGTCACGCTACCGATCCACGCGTATTTCCGGATGAACGAGCCCGGGACCGGGCAGTTCAGCCACAACCTGCTCGTCGCCGAACCCGACAGCGAGGTCCACTACATCGAGGGCTGTTCCGCGCCGACGTACAACGCGAGCAACCTCGATTGCGGGGCCGTCGAGGTAATCGTCGGCGAGGACGCACATGTCCAGCATTCAACAATACAAAACTGGTCGCGCAACACGTACTGCCTGAACACCGATCGGGCAGTCGTCGAGGCCGGTGGACGGATGGAGTGGATATCCGGAATGTTGGGATCGGGTGTTACGATGCTGTACCCGTCGTCGATCCTGCATGGCCGCGGCGCGAGCGCGAAACACCTCACTGTCACCTACGCAGACGGCGACCAGAACCTCGACTCGGGGGCGAAAATCTATCACGAAGCCCCCGGGACGACCGCCACGATCGAAGCGAAATCGATCAGCAGGGACGGTGGTCGGACGAACTTCCGGGGGCTGGTGCGGTCGCTCGGCGACCTCGACGACGTGGCGACGAGCGTCGAATGTGACGCACTGATGTTCGACGCCGACTCGGCCAGCGATACGATGCCACACATCGAGGTGATCGGCGACGACGCCACGATCGCCCACGAGGCCACGGTCGGGAAGATCGGCGACGAGGACGTGTTCTACCTCCAGAGCCGCGGTATCGACGAGGACGAGGCCAAACAGCTCATCGTCAGCGGCTTCATCGAGCCGCTGACGGAGGAACTACCTGTCGCGTACGCGGCCGAGCTGAACCGTCTGGTCCGACTCGAAATGGAGGGGAGCCTCGGCTGACGCAGCCGGCTATGCGTGTGACACCGACCTCGTCGGGTCGAATCGATCGACAACCAACTGAACGACACACATGACGACAATCACAATCCTATCAGACAACGAAGTCAGTGGATCACGACCGAAAGGAATCAAAGCCGAATGGGGGTTCGCCGCGGACGTCGCCGGCCTGCTGTTCGATACCGGCCAGACCGGGATCGCCGCCGAGAACGCCGACAAACTCGGGCTCGGCCCCTACGAGACGATCGTCCTCAGCCACGGCCACTACGACCACACGAAGGGGCTACCGGCCTTCGTCGAGGAGGCCGAGGAGCTGTACGTCCACCCCGACGCTTTCGAACCGAAGTACCACGACGAGGAGTCGATCGGCCTGCCGTACACTCGCGAGTGGCTCGAGTCGTACGTGACGGTGAACACCCATCGCGATCCGGTCGAGGTCGCGGACGGTATCTACGCGCTCGGGGGTATTCCGCGCCGGTTCCCGGACAGTTCGACCGGCGAAATCGTCGGTCCCGACGGAGCGAAGCAGCCGGATCCGGTCCGGGACGACCAGTCGCTGGTGGTCGAATCCGACGACGGCATCGGACTCGTTTTGGGATGCTGTCACGCCGGCGTGCGAAACACGGTCGTCCACGCCGAGGACGTTTTCGAGGAGTCAGTGCGGACTGTCGTCGGTGGGACGCACCTGCGGTCGCCCGATCCCGACGAACTGGACGAGATTGTCCAGTGGCTCGAGGTTCGCATCGAGCGAATCGCACCGACACACTGCACCGGTCACGATGCGCGTCGACAGCTCGAGGACGCCTTCGGCCAGGACTACGAGCGTGTCGCCGTCGGCTCGTCCGTCGAGCTCTGATCAGCCGTGAGTCCCACATCGGGTTTTGAATACCAATTTGGTACTAGCAAAAGGATTATGGTTGCGCGACGTGAACGAGAGAGTAATGACGCACGGATGCGGCGGACACGGCGGTGGCAGAAAGCGAAAGCAAGGAGAGCGACGGCGCGAACGACGCAGGGACGAGGCCGGGCAGTTCGCCGAGTCAGTCGAGGACGAGGACGTCCTGTCGGTGTTCGACGCCGTAGACGGTCCGGTCGTGACGACGACGGACGTCTCGGACGTGCTAGGGATCAGCACGGAATCAGCACGTCAGAAACTGAACGGTCTCGTCAATCAGCGGGAGTTGCGGCGTCGCAAGACCGGCCGGACCGTCGTGTACTGGCGCGAAGAGGATACGACGTGACTATACGGGGAGAACGATGAGCGAATCACGGCCCGTCATCGACAGCGAGATGCCGATCAGTCCCGGGGAGGGTCGATATCTCTGTGGACTGTTATACAGAACATTGACCGGCGAACCGCCGATCAGCAACGGGGAACTCGCCGATTACCTCGGCGTCAGTGGTGCCAGCGTCTCCGAGATGATCGATACCTTCGACGAGGCCGGACTCGTCGACTACGAACCGTATCACGGGGCGACGCTGACAGCGGAAGGCGAGCGACTGGCACGCGAGATTCTATGGCGGCGCTGTGCAGTCAAGCGGTTCTTCGAGCGGATGGCCGGCGTCGATCTGCAGGGCGAACAGGCCTACCGGATCGGCTGTCTGCTCGCGGAGAACGACGTCGAAGCGCTGAGCGAGCAGGTCGAACAACCCTGCCAGGACCGTTGTCGGGCGACCAGTCCCGACGACTGCCCCGAGATTGTAGCGTAAGTCCCTACGACGATCCGTCGTCGCCGAACAGGTCACAGTCCGTGACCGGATCGGCCGCAAACCCCTCGATAGCACCACGACAATCGACGTACACCTGATCGACGCGTGCTTCCATTCGCTGGGCGACCTGTTCCGGATCGATCACGTCGTAGACCGACCGTTGGCAGGTCCCGTCTCTGAACGTCGACTCCTCGATGAGGCCGTGCGCGCCCAGCGTGTCGATGATCCTGTATGCCGTCGTCAGCGCACAGTCCAGCTCATCGGCGAGATCCTGTACGCTCAGCGGCTCGTCGCTCCGGCACAGCCGCTCGTAGGCGTCTCGTTCGGAGCTGTTGAGCCCGAACACGATCGCCAGTGCTTGCTCCGGGCCGGGCTCGGAAACGGCTACCTCCTGGATCGACTGGGCCATCACTTTGTGGTTGGTGCGTGGTGGACTTATTATTTGGTATTTCGAATAACCAAATCTCTTCTGGAACGGGAATATTGCAGACGTTGTGAACAAGTAGCAACAAGTATCAGGCTGTCGAACGTAGGGATAACAACCATGGGCGAACTCAGCGATGATTCGGTGTACGACCAGCAGGCGGATCTCTGTAAGGTTTTTTCGAACGCGAAGCGACTCAAGCTGCTCGAACTCCTGAAGGAAGGCGAGGAGTACACGGTTTCGGAACTCCAGGAGGCGTCGGATATTCCCCAGTCGACGGTGTCGCGGCACCTGAAACTGATGCGTGATCGTGGCGTCGTCCGCAAGCGCAACGATGGGGTCCACAACTACTACGCACTGGCGGACGAGCGCATCGCGACGAGTATGGATCTGATGCGGGAGATTCTTTTCGATCAGATCGATCGCGAACGCGAACTCGCCTCGACGAGTCATAGGGATTAGCGTAGAAATCCATAGGTTCCGCCCGGGAACAGCGATCCGGTCGTCCGATCGGAGTGAGAATTCCTCCGATAGGCGACGCTAATCCCTATCAGTAGCCGACGCCTGTCGATGCGAGACGATCAAGACGAACCATATCTCGTTTTTCAATCCGAGACAGTTCGCTGTCCGTACTATCGCCTACAGAGGTGGCATCGTGCGAAAGGATGGTGAGGGAACGCCCGGCCCGCCGGGAGGTGGAGTCCGGTGTCGGGCCGGATGATGATGGCATCGCGTCGATCCGTTGCGGAGTCCGACGCTGACCCCGGCCGGAGGCATGCCGGGTGGTTGGGGCCGGACTGCCTCCGTTGCAATATATTGTAAGAGATGCACATTACTAAAGAGTTCCGGAGCCGGCACATGTCGTCGACAAACGGGGCCCCTAGAGCGCGGTGAGCCCTTGCCACATCGCGAAGATCGATGCTGCTCCCAGGACGGTACTGACGACGGCAGTCTGTCGGAGCCGGTCAGCGTCTCGCGAACACTCGACGCTGCCGTGGCCCGAACTGGCGTCGCCGTGGGTGCACTCGGGGAGCATGTCGATCGCGACGTGCGCGAACACGCCCGTCGAAACCCCGTAGAAGACCGCCTTGACGATGGACGATAGGTCTGGAGTCAGTATTGACAGCGGGATCGCCGCGATCCCGACCGCCACGGCCGGAACGACCATCACCGCCGTCGGGAGCCCGGACTGTTCGACTGCTTCGGCCCCCGAGAACCCCGCGGGAAACTTGTGGGCCACGATCCCGTAGCCGAACAGCGGCGTCAACGATGGCAACGAGCCGTAGACGACGCCCATGATAGACCCTGCGGCCAGCGCGTGCACGGACAGTTCAGCGGTCGTCGCGTTGATCGGTAGTTCGTAGTGGGTGAGGAGGTGGCCGAGTTCGTGGCCGGCGTACCCCAGCAGGTAGCCGAAGGCGATGGCGAACCCACCATACTCCGGATGCTGGGAAATTGCCTTCGGGGCCAGAAGCGCCGCGGCACTGGCGAGCAACGCCCCGCTTGCCAGCCCGTAAGCCCACACCTGTTGGGACGGCGTCCGGAACTGACCGAGGCGACTGACGCCGACGCCCCCCAGCATCGCCACGAACCCGAACGCTGAGATCGCCACAAGCTTCGTCCGGTCCGCCGCGAGTCCGAGCCAGATCACGCCCACGAACGCCAGCAGCGCGATGGCGCTGAGCACCAGTGCTGTTCGCCGTCTCGCGTTCGTAGAGTGACTCACTGTCGTCTGCATTCAATTCGATATTTTGCATATTACCCAATACCAATTTCGGTTCGGACCGTCTCAACGCAGTCGTGGTCGAGCGAACGAGCTATTCATTTTGCGCGACGATCATAGGCCATGTATGGACGAGACACAAGTCCGTTACACGCCGATCGGTGAGATCCATACTGACTTCGACAGCGCCGAGGGGATGCCGATCCAGCCGTCGGTGGCTTCCGACGCGAGGGGCGAGGTCAAACTCGACGAGCGATACGCCCCAGCGCTGCATGATCTCGACGGCTTTTCCCACTGTATTCTGCTGTATCACTTCCACGGGAGTGACGACGACGCCGCACTAACTGTGACGCCGTTTCTCGACAAGAACGAACGGGGCCTGTACGCGACGCGCGCGCCCAAACGACCCAATTCCATCGGTCTCTCCGTCGTCGGGATCGAGGCCGTCGAGAGTTCGACGCTCACTGTGACCGGCATTGACGTCCTCGATGGAACACCATTGCTTGATATCAAGCCGTTCGTGCCGGCGTTCGACGTCCCCGACAGCACTGAAAGCGGCTGGATCGCGGCTTCCGACGAGGAAACGGGGCGGAAATTCGCCGACGATCGTTTCCTCTCCGAGAAGGAGTGACCGGCAGTACGTGCGTTATTCGAGACCGCAATCGGCCAGTGCGTGGGTGTGCTGCCACGCGCCGGTGACCTCCTCGACGTCGAAGGTCAGTACGCCGTCGGTCAGCTGGAGGCGCACCGTCTCCTCGTTGATCCCGGTGTCGTGGAGGTGCAGCTCCAGGGGTTGGTCGAACTCGCTGACCGCGACCATCAGTTCACCGTTCTGTTCGAGCATCTCCTGTACCGATTTACCGGTACG
>JAZKRQ010000140.1:0-5828 GCA_036628575.1 Halapricum sp. | reverse complement strand
TTCGAATATCCCGAGCAGGTGAAGGTCGTCGAAATCGGTGACCGGTTCGCTCTGTAAGAACCCTTTCTTCCTCGACATATTTGACATCTAAACGGAATTTTCGCGCTTAATAATCGGTAGGTAACTTTAATACGGCTGCTCGACCGAATTGGATCCATGAGTGATTCACAGACGTACGATCCTGTCACGGTTTCGTCGGATGGGGTGACCGTGGCCAAGCGGTTCGAGGCTGACGAATTCCCGGTGCCGGCGATCGCGTTTCGGATCGATTCTCGCCGTGAGGAGGCGGTGACGGTCAAGCTGGTCGATACCGTCCCGGAAGACGTCGCCGTCGAGGATCTGGGGTTCCATCCCGAATACGGAAGCGAATACTGGACGATTGACGATCAGCAGATCACGTTCGAGCGCGATTTCGAACCCGATTCTGAGTACACCACAGTGTACGGGATCCGCTCGACCGGTACCGACAATGTCGAGCAGTTCCTCACCGAACCCACCATCGAGACGGTCGATCCACCGCTGGACGAGGAGGAAGGCGACGTGCTCGACGAATCGAGTTCCGACGTCGTCAAGGACGTCATCGCGGGCGAAAGTGATAGCGTCCCGGGGCTGGACGACGAGAACGAGGACGAGATCGAGACGCTCAATCTCAAAGATCCTAACGATCCCGACGCGACGGTCGAAGGTGAAGGCGATGTGGAGGGTGAGAGCGGTGGGACGGAGCCGTCGAACGTGACGACGACGCTTCTGGCCGAGATCCATCACGGGACCGTCGACGACGACGTGGTCCGTGCGCTCCGGAATGAACTGTCGGTGAACGGCTCCGGTGGCGGCGCGACTGACGCTCGCATCCAGCATCTCCAGAATGAAGTCAGCGACCTGGCAGCCTACACCGAGGCCCTCGAGGAGTTCCTGGCTGACAACGGCACTGGCGACCAGATGATCGAAGACTTCCGCGATCGACTCAATTCCTTCGAGAACGAACTCGACCAGATCCAGAGCATAGCCATGGAGAACGACGAAACCATGGACGAAGTCCATTCGGAAGTCAATCGTGTCTCCGGCCAGGTCTCGGATGTCGAGGACACGGTCACCTCGATGGAGGGCACTGTCGACGAGGTCGAGGGTACCGTCGAGACGCTGGACTCCCAGGTCGATACGATCGACGAGGAAGTCGATACTATCGGCGCGGACGTCGACGGGATGGAAGAGAGCTTCTCCTCGCTCGAAGAGGAAGTCGAATCCCTCCGGAACGACGTCGAAGACATCAACGGTCGTATCGGTGATATCGGGGACATCGATGACCAGATCTCGGAGATCGAATCGGAGATTCAGGACCTCAAGCAGTGGCGCGAACAGCTGTCGTCGGTCATCGGTGGCGGCGACTAACGCCGAACCGGTCTCGTTTTACCGCCCGCAGTCCTGTGTCCGACAATGACGACCGTTAGCGTCGCCGTGCCCCGAAAAGGCCGGCCGCTCGAAGCGGTGCTCGAACGGATCGCCGACCGCACCGGAGCGACGGGCGTAGCCGACGACATCAGTTCGACGCTTCGCTACGAGAAGGCTATCACCAAGGGATCCCAGACGGCCGACGAACACGTCTACGACCGGCTCGCCGAGTACAGCGATGTCTCTGACCCGACCGAACCGGAGTACTCGTTGCTACGGGACGATCGCGAGGGGATGCCGCGTCGGCTTGTCTTCGATAGCGTGACGATCCCGACCGAGGAGGCCGATATCAGGCTGATCGGTCGGGAAGAGCCCTTCCGCGCGCTCCGAAAACACGAGTTCGCACTCGGGTTCGACAGCGCCGATCTCGTGCTTGAAGAGGTCGTCGAACTCCGTTCGGATCCGCTGGGCGACCTGAATGCCGTCAACGAACGAATCGATCCGATGGATACAGACGTCCGACTCCGGACCGGGCTCGGTGACACCGTCTATCATACTCTGCTGGCGACGCCTGGAATCGCACCCCCGGGTGAAACGCCACTCGATCGAACGTTCGTCGCCGAGTATACGGGTCGGATCTGCCTCTCACCGCGGTACGAGCGACTTGTCGAGGCTGTCCTGGGGACTGGCGCGCTCGACGGAATCGAGTTCACCTACCCGACCGCGAGCCAGACGGAAGAGGCTGCCATCGCCAACGCTGGAATGGGTGTCTACCTGACAGTCACCGGATCGACCGCTCGCGAACACGGACTCGTCGTCGGTGAATCACTGTTCCCCAGCGAGACTGTCCTGCTGGAAAACGCCTCAGAGCGGACTAACGCGACCGATGCTGTCGCTGATCTCGTCGCCGGAAACGACATCGATACCGAGCTTGCATTGGCACACCAATAGGTCCAAACTGTGCCGGGTCCGGCAGATATCTCATCCTGACAAAGACACTTGTCCGCTGAATCTGTACGTTTTAACGTGACAGACGTACTGGTCGTCGGCGGTGGTCCCGCCGGCCTGAGCGCGGCGTTGTTCACACAGAAAAACGGCCTCGACACGACGGTGTTCGACACCGACGACACGTGGGTGCACAAGGCACACCTGTTCAACTATCCCGGGATCGGCTCTCAGGACGGCTCGGCCTACCTCGAAACGCTCCGCACCCAAGTCGACAGCTTCGGCGTCGAACGCCAACATCAGGAAGTGACCGACGTCTCGACATCGGGAGACGGCTTCACCGTCTCGATCGACGAGGGCGATATCGAGGGTGACTATCTGGTTTTGGCAACCGGCGCGAACCGCGATCTCGCGGAGTCGCTGGGCTGTGCGTTCGACGGTGATCTCGTCGATGTCGATCTGGGCATGGAGACCAGCATCGAGGGTGCGTACGCGACCGGCGCGATGGTCCGTGCCGAGGAATGGCAAGCGGTCATCTCTGCCGGCGACGGTGCCGCCGCGGCGCTAAACATCCTCTCGGCGGAGAAAGGCGAACACTACCACGACTTTGACGTGCCCGCCGACGCAACGGCGACGTTCGGGCCCGACGGGGAATAGTCCCGGCCGTCGGTGTAGCCCTTTCGTGAAATACGACGACCGATCCAGTCATAGTGATCGCTGTAAGTCTGTTCCGGGTCGACCGCACGGAGTCGTTCGGTTGAACCGGTAAATCGGTACAGCAATCACTATCAGTCGCTCGCACCACGGTCCGACCGGGACGGCGGCGGGAACTGCTCTTCAGTCGAACGCAGCGGGTCAGGACGGACACACCGATCGGGTTCGTCGTTGACGTGGCCGTACTCGTCCGGTGCATTCGCCAGCGGATGGGCAGGGTTTCGATCGCTGGAGATCCTGGCGGCCCGGATCTCGTCGAAGCCGTTGATCCTCGCTATGATGCCCCGCCAGTGGTTCGCGGTCTCGCTTGGAACGGCCAGCGGATGCGGTGACTCGGCGGTCGGCTGGCGGGTAGACAGCACGGCTGCGTTGACGTTGCTGGCCAGTTCGTCGTGATCGACCAGCACGCCCACGCGGGCGTGACACGGTGTCCGCTCAGCCAGGACGTCGAGACCGAGATGCAGTGCCCGGTACTCGGCGACATTGTTGTCTGGTGGACTGTGGCTGACCGAGAGCCGATCGACGCGCTCGCCGTCCCGGGTTTCGATGACGACCCCGAGACCGCCACCGTCGTCTCTGAATGAGCCGTCGGTGGCGACGTAGAAGTCTCGATGATGAGTTCGCGGCGGATGGGCGATGTGTGGCGTCGGCGACTCGTCGAACAGGTTTCGGAGTGACGGCCGGCCGTATGCGGCCATACTACCGCTTGGTGACGCACTTATTTAAATGCCTGGGACGGAATCACCGGAACGCATACGGCCTGGCCGATCGTTTCCCCGCGTATGACCACTGCTCGCGACATCATGACGAGTCCGGTCGAGACAGTCGCTCCCGATGACGACGTCAGCAAAGTGCTGACCCGCCTTGCGGAAGCCGATTTCAGCGGCTTCCCGGTTGTCGACGACGGGGACGTCATTGGAATTGTCACCGAGACGGACCTGGTTGATCTCTTTCAACCCTCTAATCGGACGCTGTGGATCCCAGTTGGGTTCCCACCCTTCGTCGAGACGCTGACCTATGGCGTCGATCTCTCCTGGAGTGACCTCGATGTCGGGATCGATCTCGTGAAAAACGCCGGAAAGCCGGTCAGCGAAGTTATGGTCACCGACGTCGTCACAGTCGCGCCAGAAGACAGCGTCGATACAGTCGTAGACTATCTGGCTGATCCGGACCGGGACATCAATCGGCTTCCGGTCGTCGAGGACGGAGAACTCGTGGGTATCATCTCCCGGGAGGATGTCCTTCGGACGCTCAGCGAGCGCGACGAACCGATCTGAACGGTGCGCTATCGCAACCTCCTGCTGTTCGTCACGCTGTCGGCCATCTGGGGGAGTGCCTTCGTCGCCATCAAGGCCGGCCTCGCTGACATCCCCCCGGTGTTGTTCGCGGCGATCCGGTACGACATCGCGGGCGTACTCGTGCTCGGCTACGCGGCGTTCGCCGTCGACCAGTGGCGACCCCGTGGACGGACCGACTGGGCGGCTGTCGCGGTCGGGGCAGTCTTGCTCATCGCCGGCTATCACGCCTTACTGTTCGTCGGCGAACAGGGGACGACCAGCGCCGCTGCTGCAGTACTGGTAAGTCTCTCGCCCGTCCTCACAACCGGCTTTGCGCGGCTGTTCCTCCCCGAGGAGCGCCTCACCACGATCGGGATCGCCGGGCTCTTGCTGGGATTGATCGGTGTGATAGTTCTAGTCCGGCCGGATCCGGCGAACCTTCTCAGCCGGGACGTCGTCTCCAGCGCGCTCGTCTTTGGTGCTGCGCTTTCGTTCGCCCTCGGGAGCGTCCTCACACGGTGGTTGGACGCCGGGCTTCCGATCGAGACGATGGAAGCTTGGTCGATGGTCGGCGGTGCTCTGCTCATGCATCTGCTGGCGCTGGCACTTCCCGGGGAGTCTCTCGCCACGGTCTCGTGGACGCCACGTGCGTTCGTCTCTCTCGGCTACCTCTCACTGGTCGCCAGTGCGGTCGGGTTCCTGCTGTACTTCGACTTGCTCGATCGTCTCGGCCCCGTCGAGATCAATCTCGTCTCGTACCTCGCCCCGGTGGTTGCGGCTGTCGTCGGCTTTGTCTTCCTCGGAGAGGTGATCGACGCAGCGACTGGCGTCGGCTTTCTGTTCATCCTCTCGGGGTTCGTGCTCCTGAAACGCCGCGCCCTGGCTACCGAACTCGACCGCAGGCGATAGCGATCGGCCCCGCTGAAAATAAGCCGTTGGTCACCGTTGCTCTAGGTATGTCGCCGTCGATCCGGAGAGTATCCATGGCAGTGATCGGTGCGTTGCTGCTGGTCGCCTATATCGGCGCATCGATCCTCGCCTACGAGGTGCTCTCGTTCCTCTGGCGACGACCGCCGGACCTGATTTCGGCCCTGTTCACGATCGGTGTCGTGACGTTCCTGGTAGCATATTTGAGTTACCGGTTTGGAACGCGCCAACTCCTGGCCGGACTGGACGCGACCGAAATCGATCCTCGGCAGGCCCCGGAGTTCTTCCGCCGGCTCGAACGCCTCTCCTCGACGATGGATGTCGCCCGACCGCGGGTGGCCGTCGCTCGACTGGGCGTGCCCAACGCCTTCGCGCTCGGTGGCGTCCGATCGGGGGTGCTCGTATTCGATACCTCGCTGTTCCGGATCCTCTCGCCGGCCGAGCGCGAGGCGATCCTCGCTCACGAACTGGCCCATCTCGAAACCTACGATGCCTTCGTCCAGACGCTCGCCTACAGCGCTCTCCGAACGATCGTTGGGCTGCTGATGATCCCGCTGATCCCGCTCCTGCTGTTCG
>JAZKRQ010000139.1:0-5909 GCA_036628575.1 Halapricum sp. | reverse complement strand
TCACGGGCGGTACAACTACCGACGAAGGGAGAGCAGACGTGCTGGGGTCGCTCGATTGCGAGGCGTTCGACGGCGATCCCGGCGTTGCGCACGTGACTGACTACGAGATCGAACGTACTCTGCGGGGCGGGTCCGAACTGATAGTGACCGCTGTAACGATTTACCGGTGCGCCCGTACACTGTCGTGCGGTCGACCCGGAACAGACTTACAGCGGTCACTATGAAAGCGTTCAACGCCACCTCGAGTGCCGAACGGTTCCGGATCGAGGTCAACACCGCGGGACGGCTCCTCGAAGCTTCCGCGCGACGGCCCGACGGGACGAACGTCACCGTCCGAACTGTCAGAGACGATAACCGGCTCGTGGTCAAACTAGGAGGCGCGACTGCGTTCCGGATCTGGATCGACACGATCGGGGAGGATTCGACCATCACGCGAACCCGCCTGGACATCTGTCCGTGATCACCGTTGGGAACGGTCTCAATCTCAGTCGGCCTCGACGCCCTGCAGGTCGCTGAACCGGCTGGCGTTCTCCCCGGGTGCGGCCGTCGTGACCAGCGAGACGCCGACAGTCAGCACTAGCCCGAGCAGCATGCCCACGACCGAGGCCGACCAACCGCCGAGATACGTCGAGGGGACGGTACTCGTGAAGACGCTGGCGAGGTAAAACGTCTGGCTGCCGAACACGCCCGCGAGCATTCCTCGTCGGGTCGTCTTCGCCCAGTACAGTGCCACGATGACGGGCAACGTGAGCTGTGCGAACCCGCCGAAGGCAGTCTCCCCAATCTCGACGAGTGTCCCGGGCTGGAACAGGCTCGCGACGAATGTGAGCACGGCAAAGAGCGCGACTCCGATCCGGGCGAGCAGATCCTCCCGCCGCTGGGTGGCCGTCGAGACGACCTGCCGGTAGACGTCCCGCGTGAGATACGACGACCCCGACAGCAGCATCGAGTCGCTGGAGGACATCATCGCGGCCATCGCGCCGGCGACGACCAGCGCCGCGAACCAGCCCGGCGTGAACTCGTTGAGCAACAGCGGGAGGACGTTGCCGTCCGACGGTGAGATCCCGAACCCGGCCGCCCACGCGCCGAGCATGAACGCGGGCACGAAAAGCAAGATCACGAGCACGGGCCACAGCGCGAAGGTTCGCTTGAGCACCGTCTTCGACTCGGCGACGAAAAACCGCTGGTTGACTTGCGGGAACATCGCCACGCCGAACGCGATAGAGACGGCCGTCGAGATGACGTACTGCGGCGAGTAGAGCCCGCCCCCGAGTTTGAGGAACTCGGGATTGGTGCTCGCGAGTTTACTGGTTGCCGTGGTGGGTCCGCCCACAGCGACGAGCACCCAGACGAACGCGCCCCAGACCATCACGAGCATAAAGAGCCCCTGGAGGGTGTCCGTCCAGGCGACACCGCGCATCCCCGCGAGAGTTACGTAGACGATCATGAATAGGGTGATCCCGCCGGCCCCGACCCAGTAGGGGACTGCGCCTTCCGTCAGCGCGACGAGCGCCGTGCCGGCCCCCTGTTGCTGGAGCATGACGTAAGGGAACAGCCAGAAGATGCTGACGACTGCCACCAGTACGCGGAGGACGGTCGAACCGAAGCGATCGCCGAGCATCTCGCCGAGGGTGAGATACCCCTCGCGCTGGCCGAGTAGCCACTGTTTGTAGCCGATCACGTACCAGAGGACAGCGAAGATGACGCCGTCCATCACTCCCATCACGAGGATCCACTCGGGACCCGCACCGGCCGAGATGTTCGGCCCGCCGAAGAAGGTGAATGCCGACAGCAGCGTCGCGAACGTTGTAAACAGCAGGACGACTGTCCCGAGCGTCCGGCTGGCGAGGTAGTAGTCTTCGGCGGTCCGGTCGGTCAGTCGATACGCGAGCAGGCCGACCGCCAGCGCGATCACGAGGTACGCCGTGACGATCCCGAGCTGTAATCCGACGTCAGCCACGGTGACCACCCCCCCGTTCGACGCCGAGGCCCCACGCTCGCTGCGTGAAGATATAGAAGACCACGGCCGTCAGTCCGAGCCAACCGACGTGCCACCACACCCAGATCGGTAACCCGGCCACGACCGTTCCCGATCCCCAGAGGAACCACGGGACAGCCAGCGCGATCAACGTGAACCCGATCAGCCCCCAGAGTGCGATCCGAATCCGTTCGTCCATCGGTGGCTTCCATTACTACTATACCGGCTTAACCGTTATCATCTCCCGACGGATGTGCCGTTTGAAGAATATTTTTGATCATATTGGAATCTGTTGTTCGGCCCTCGACAGGTATTTGCGAACGGATCACGTACCCTCTCAGCGTCCATGAACGCAGTCATGGCATCATTCCCGGGCCGGACGGCCCAGATCATCAATGCAGGATTCAGCGAAATACCTCATACACGCACAGATTACCGCCAACGGGGTGGTAGAACGGAGTGACGTCGTCGGTGCGATATTCGGGCAGACGGAGGGTCTGCTCGGGGACGAACTGGATATACGCGAACTCCAGGAATCCGCCAAACTCGGGCGGATCGACGTCGAGATTGACTCTGAGGGTGGCCAGTCGGTCGGCGAGGTGACGATCGCCAGCGGTCTCGATCGCGTCGAAACCTCGATCCTGGCTGCGAGTCTGGAAACTATCGACCGGGTTGGACCGTGCCGGGCGACTTTCGAGGTAACAGATCTCGAGGACGTCAGGCAGGCCAAGCGCCGCCGGATCATCGAGCGAGCCACGGAGTTGCTAGAGCGTTTCGACGAGTCGGTGCTGTCGAGTCAGGAACTCGTCGAGGAGGTACGACGCCAGGCCCGCGCCGACCGGATCACCGACTTCGAGGGGTATCCGGCCGGACCACGGGTAGCGGATAGCGACGCGATCATCGTCGTCGAGGGGCGCGCTGACGTGCTGCAACTGCTGCAGTTCGGTATCAAGAACGCCGTCGGCGTCGAGGGGACGAACGTCCCGGAAGCGGTGGCGCGTCTGACCGGGGAGCGAACCGTGACGGCGTTTCTCGACGGCGACCGAGGCGGCGAACTCATCCTACGCGAGCTCGCCCAGGTCGGCGACGTCGATTACGTCGCGTTCGCGCCGGACGGCAAGTCCGTCGAGGACCTCTCTCACGACGAGGTGATGACTGCGCTCCGCGAGAAAGTTGAGTACGGCGAGGTCGTCGAGAGCGATGGCGAGGAACCGGTGTTGGCGGACGGAGCGACCCCATCGTCACGGTCCGTGTCGGATTCTTCCTCGGACGAGCAGTCAGCAGAATCAGATACCGGGACAGCGGAGGAACAACGCGATAGTGCCTCCAAAGACCGGGGAGGGGGGATAGCAGAAGACAACGAAGGCGCCACGGCGGAAGACAGGAGCGATGAAACTGCGGCGAACCAGGGCGACAATACCGCGGGACAGATCTCGGAAGAGCTCGAAGAACCACCGCTGGAAGAGTCGACCCAAGAAGCGGCCGGCGAAAAGGAACCCGAAGAAGAGCCGTCAGCGACCGAGTCCGACGAGGTGGACGATCGCGATCTCACTCTTTCGGATCACGTCGCGAGCGTTATTGAGGGCGACAGCGGCCGCGTCCGGTTGCTCGACGAGGGGCTCAACCCGATCGGCGAAGGCGAGGCCACCGAGGCCTTCGCCGCGATCGCCGACGCCGAGACGGCTCCCGAGACGGTCGTCGTCGACGGATCGGTCGATCAGCGGGTCCTCGATGTGGCTGCCCAGCGCGGTGTCGGCCGCGTCGTCGCGACTGACGAGGGACAGTTCGTAAAGAAACCAACTGGCGTCCACCTTCAGGTCGTCTCCGGGTAATCAGCTCACGCGTCGAGCGAGTGTTCGTATATCACGCCGTCGTCTCCTGACTCGTAGTGGTCGGGGACGCGTTCGACCGCTTCAAATCCCACTCGTTCGTAGAACCGCCGCGTACCCGCATCGTCGGCGCGTGCCGTCAGTCGCAGGACGGACACACCCCTCTCTTGGAGTCGGCGGCGGACGGCATCTATCAGCGCGGAGCCGTGACCGCGGCGCTGGACAGTCGGATCGACGGCGAGTTCGGGGAGATAGGCGCGTTCGCCGTCAGTGATCGTGATCAGGTAGCCGACTGGCTGACCGGCCTCACAGCTAACCAGCGCGAGCAGCGGCCCCTCGACGGCGGCTTCGAGCAGTTCCGGGCTGGGATCAGAGAGAGTCGCCGCCTGGATTGCTTCGAGTCGTGCGCGGTCGGCGGCCCGGGCCTCGCGGACTGACGCTGTCACAGCGCGACCAGTCCCGTGGTGATAGCGAAGGTCCCGGCGGCGATGCCGGCGGCGAGCGTCGCCAGGAAGTTGACGCCCTGATTGCCGACGAACTGTCCCTCGACGGTCGCACCGAGCAGGCTGTCGACAGTCATCCCGACGAGGCCGGCGGCGACCACGACGCCGACACCGGTGAGGCCGATGTCGAACGTCACGACCCCGATACCGGCGATCAGCATGGCCCCAATCAGACCGGCGAGTTCGCCCTGCCAGGTGACCGCACCGTCCGTGCCGGGTTCAACGATCTCGAAATTCGTGATGAGCCGGGGATTGTCGTAGAGTCCGCCGATCTCGCTGGAGAAGGTGTCGCTCATCGCGGCCGCGACAGCACCCGCGAAGATGAACAGGAACAGGCCGTCTGGAACGGCTTCCATCTGTGGACTGGCCGCGTGGGCGATGACCGCGAACAGGGCCACCAGCGAGTTCGCGAGGACGTTGCCGCTGCCGCGGGCCCCCTCGTTCGGTTCGGCGATCCCTCGCTCGACTTTTTGCTCGTACCTGAGTTTCGAGGAGAGCCCGCCGAGTCCGAAGAAGGTGATCAGCATGGCGAACCAGCCGACGTCGCCGACGACGAGCGTCAATAGGCTGAGCAGAACCCCTGTGAGCATACCCGGGATCGAGGCTGTCTCTAGGGCGTAGGAGGCGTATCCGAGCGCGACCGTGACGCCGATCGCGACGGCGATACCCGAGGCGGTCACGTTGATTGCGAGATCCGAGAACAGCCATAACAGGAGCCCGATCGAGAGCAACACGAGTGGATCGTCCCGCTCGAACAGTACGGAGCGGACCAGCGCCCCCGAGAGCGCGCCGGTCGCCACCAGGAATACGACCAGCGGGGGGTCCGTCTGCAGGCCGAGTACCGTTCCGGCGGCGAGGTAGCCGGCGACGCCGGCCACGAAGCCGACGGTGACAAACCCGGTGACCGCGCCGATCGGCTCGCTCCCGCGCGCCCTGGCGGCGTGGCCGCCGAGGTTCCCCATCGAGAGAATGAGCACGCTCGCCACGAACGCGGCGATCGGCATCTCGAAGTACGTCGCAAGCAGCGACAGTCCAGCGATCGCGAGTGCGAAGCCGGCTAATCCGTATAATCGACCGTCCCGGCGGTCGCCTGGTCGAGCGAACAGCTCGAAGAACGGGCCGTCGTCGGAGGCGTACAGCGCGAGGACGGCGATTCCCATGAACGGAGTGGCTGCGGTGACGGTCGCGACCGGTCGCGAGAACAGACGGTCGAGGATCGGCACTCCGAGCGAGAGCGCTCCGACGAGGGCGAACGCGCCCGCATGCCGCACTGTCGATGTCACGCTACCGGGCGTTTCCCCGAGAGATACTTACCCTTTCCGAAGCGCGGGACGACCGAACGTTTTAGCACCGGGACCCGTCAACGGTTGTCTGTGGGTCTGTACGATCGATATCTCGCGGCACGCATCCGCTGGAGCGACGCCGACCATCCTGAGTCAGTCGCCGTCGTCCTCACCGAGCGGGACCTCCTGGAGAAGGGTGCCTACGAGACGCTCGAACGGTGTTTCCGGTGGGCCTTCGAGTTCGGGGCTACTCACGTGATGGTGTACGTTAGCGTCCTCGACGAGGAGGCGGTCCCGACGCTGGAGCGGCAGATGC
>JAZKRQ010000138.1:0-5923 GCA_036628575.1 Halapricum sp. | reverse complement strand
TGGTGCCGTCGAGGCGTGGCATCATGACGTCGACGACGAGTGCATCGGGTTCGTAGTCCCCGTTGAGCAGGTCGACCGCCTCCTGTCCGTCCTCACACGTTTGAATGTCGAACCCCGCCCCTTCCAAGCGGTGGCGGAGTAACTGGCGAATTGTCGCGTCGTCGTCGACGACGAGAATATCATTCACCATTTGATTGTGGAAGATAGATACTCTATGGCTATAAGTAATGTCTTACGAAATGACTTCTCTCAGGTCGATATTCCTTCGACATCGATCTACACTGTCAGCTATCTGTCTGCCGTCTGATAGTGATTTCTGTAGCGATTTACCGCTACGACCGCACTGCTGCGTGCGGTCGATGTGGAACAGACCTACAGTAATCACTATGAAACGTCCGGCCACCAGTTCGTGTCTGTCGTTTCGCAAGGTCTATGACGCCGAGTGCGGGACGGGAAAGCGTGAGCGAGGGGACGCGACTCGCCGAGGCCGGTCGGGCAAACCGTGTCCTGATCTGGAAGTTCTACCTCTATCGGGCGACGCTCTCGGAAGGATTCGTCTACCCGATCATCACGCTGTATCTCCTCTCGCGCGGGTTGACGGACGGCGACGTCGGGCTGGTCAACGGCCTGTTTTTCGCCGGCGTCGTCGTCGCGGAGATTCCGACAGGCTACGTTGGTGACAAGATCGGCCGTCGTAACAGCCTGATCGTCAGCACACTCTTGATGTCGGTATCGCTGCTGGCCTTTACGGTCTCGGGATCGGTGCCAGCCTTCTCGGTGGTGTACGTCTTCTGGGGCATTGCGCTGACCTTCCGTTCCGGGACCGGCTCTGCATATCTCTATGACATGCTCGACGAGCGGCTGGACACCGACGAATACTCGAAGATCACTGGCCGGGGCGGCGCAGCGTTTCTGGTCACCTCGGCCGTCACTTCCATCGCCGGGGGAGTCCTCTACGGTATCGACCACCGGATTCCCTTTGTCGCCGCCGGGATCGTCACTGCCTCGGGCGCGCTCGTGTTGCTATCGATGCCCGAGACCGAACAGTACGCCGACGGGGAAGGTGGAAGCGCCTTCTCGGCACGGGACGCCTGGGAGACGGTCCGGGAGAAGTTCCTCGCGCCCGAACTCCGGACGTTCATCGTCTACACTGCGCTCCTGCTGTCGATCCCGGAACTTGCGGATCTGTACATCCAGCCGATCGTCGTCGAGGCGGGCATTCCCGAACAGTCGCTCGGCCTGTTGTACGCCGCGTTCATGCTTGTGACGGCGTTTGCCTCCTACAACATCGACCGCGTCCGAGAGCGGGTGGGAATCGGCGGTTGGTTCGCCGTCGCGCCGGTTCTCATGGCTGCTGTGCTGGCCGGGATGTTGGTCGAGCCCTGGCTCGCGATCCCTGGTTTCGTCGGGATGCGTATCATCAAGAGCCTCACGTATGCTTTCCGCGGGCAGTATCTCAACGACCACCTTCCGTCACTGGGCCGTGCGACCGTCCTTTCGACAGCGTCGATGGTCTACGGCGTCTCCTTCATCATCTTCCGGATCGGGGGTGGGGCCGTCGCCGACGCCGTTGGACCGAAGCTGGCGATCATCACGCTTGCAGTCGCAGTCGCCCTCGCGACCCAGTCGTTGCGGCTGTTCAGCGATCCCGTCCGAGAGGCCAGTAGCTAGGGGATCGCCCGGCCCGAAACAGTTGGGTGCAACGCCCCGCACCACCGTGCGCGGTACTTCACATCTGCACTAAACCTTTACCGGTAGGATATAACTTATGCGACATGGACACGTCGGTCCGGGTTCTATACGTCGACAATGAACCCACATTCGGGGAGGTAGTGGCGGAGTACCTCGAACGGGAGGCTGACCGAATCGAGGTTCTGACAGAGCCGAGCGCCAGCGCTGGCCTGGCTCGACTCGAAGATGACGACGACACGTTTGATTGCGTGGTGAGCGATTACGACATGCCCGAAATGAACGGGATCGAGTTTCTGGAGGCCGTCCGAAATAAGCGACCCGATCTGCCGTTCATCCTCTTTACCGGAAAGGGGTCCGAAGAGATCGCCCGTGACGCCTTTGCGGCCGGCGCGACGGACTACCTACAGAAGAGCAGCGGCACCGATCAGTATACCGTCCTCGCCAATCGGATCCTGAACGCCTACGATGGCTATCGCGCCGAGCGGAAACTGCGGGAGATGACGGACCTCTACGAGACGACGCTGAACAACATGTCCGATACCGTTCTCATCACCGATGACGACGGGTCTTTCACCTACATCTGCCCCAACGTCCAAGCCATATTCGGCTACTCTCCGGAGGAGATCACCGACTTCGGCACGGTCGATGCCCTCTTCGAGGAGCGGCTGTTCGACCGATTGGAACTGGAGGCCACAGGCGAGATATCCAACATCGAGACCGAGATAACGGACAAGTCCGGCGACCGGCGGACCGTCCTGGTGTCTGTCAAGCAGGTGTCGATCCAGGACGGTACATGGTTGTATTCGATCCGGGATATCACTGATCGAAAGGAGCGTGAGCGGGAACTCGAACTCAGGGGTCGAGCGATGGCCGAAGCGCCGGTCGGTATCACGATTACCGACGCGGATCAGGACGAAAATCCGATCGTATACGTCAACGACAGGTTCGAGGAGCTGACTGGCTACGACGCCGAGGAAGCGCTCGGGCAGCACTGCCGGTTCCTTCAGGGGGAGGACACCGACATCGGACGTACTGTGGAGATGCGAGAGTCGATCGAACGGGGCGAACCCGTCTCCGTGACTCTGCGGAACTACCGGAAGGACGGCACCGAGTTCTGGAACCGGGTGACGATGGCCCCGGTCAGAGCCGACGAGGACGAGATCACCCACTACGTCGGGTTCCAGCAAGACGTGACCGACCGGAAGGAACGCGAACGAGAACTGCGACGATACGAACGGATGGTGGACACGATGCTTGAGGCGGCCTGTATCTACACCGAGGACGCCCGCTTCGACTTCGTAAACGAGTATCTGGCAGATTTCTACGAGACGGCTCGCGAGGAGTTAGAGGGGCGAAAGAGCAATCTCATCCCCATGGTACGGGAACAGCGAGAAGGCGACCCCTTCGAAGAACTGCTGTCCGGAGAGCGTGAAGAGATCAGTGGTGAAGTCGCCGGCGAGTTCCCCGAAGCCGGGTATCAGGTGCTCGATTACCGGCTGACGCCGCTGGTCATTGACGGCGAGATAGAGGGTGTCGTCGGTGTCACCCGTGAGATTACCGAACGTCGGGAACGCGAACGCGAACTGAAACAGACTAATGCATTGCTATCGACCCTGTTCGAGACGCTGCCGGTTGGTGTCCTCGCTGAAGACGAGCAACGGAACATTTTGGCGGTGAACGAGCGTTTTTTCGAGCTGTTCGGGATTCAAGGGGAGCCAGAGGACGTAATCGGCGTCGACTGCGAGCAACTCGCCCGGGAAGCAAGCGAGTTGTTCGTCGACTCGGAGGACTTCGTCGATCGAATCAGGGAACTGATCGAGCGGCGCGAACCCGTCAACCGGGAAGACCTGCGTCTGGTTGACGGGCGAACCTTCACGCGCAGTTATCAGCCGATCGAGTTGGCCGATGGGGACGGTCACCTGTGGGTGTACCGGGACGTCACCGAGCGGAAAGAACAGGAACGGACCCTCCGTCACGAGCGTGATCGGCTCGACGAGTTCGCGAGCGTCGTCTCTCATGACCTCCGCAATCCGCTTCACGTCGCGCAGGGGCGACTCGAACTCGCGCGGGAAGAGACTGACAGCGAACATCACGGCGCGATCGCTGACGCACTCGACCGGATGGAGACGCTGATCGAGGATTTGCTAGCGCTGGCTCGCGAGGGTGAGACCGTTCGCGAGCGAGAACCGATCGAACTGCCGGACCTCGTCGATAGTTGTTGGCGGAACGTCACGAGCACTAACGCGACGATACGGACAGAGACAGACCTGACAGTCAGTGCGGACCGAAGCCGTCTGCGGCAACTGCTGGAGAATCTCTTCAGCAACGCAATAGAACACGGCGGCGAGAGCGTGACTGTCACCGTTGGTGATCTGGACGGCGGCTTCTACGTCGAAGACGACGGCCCGGGGATCCCCCCTGAGAAGCGCGAGCGTGTGTTCGACGTCGGGTTTTCGACTTCCGTAAATGGGACCGGGTTCGGTCTGAGTATCGTCGAAGAAGTCGCTGAAGCACACGGATGGGACGTCCGTGTGACCAGGAGCTCCACTGGTGGCGCGCGATTCGAGATTACCGGCATCTGGTGACCGGGTCTGTCGCCGCCACTTTATTTTCGGATATCTTATGGAAACTGAGTAGTATATCGGACTCCAACGTACATCTGGTACGTGTCCTCGCCGTTGCGTCAGGGGTGGCGCTTCGCGGTGGACCGTGGGGATAACAATGGATGGGTTAACGTCAGTCGTTCGGGCTGACCGCTCGTCGACTACCGGTAGAGTTGGATCGGCTGTTGGTCACCTCGTCGCCGTGGAGTCGTATCTCTGGGCAATCCTCGTCGCTACGCTCTTTGTGGACGTGCTGTTGACTCACTACGGGCTGCAAGTGGGGTTGAGCGAGGGGAATCCGCTGATGCGGTTCGCCATCGAGACGGCCGGGATCGCGGCGCTGGCTGCCGCGAAGGTGTTGATCGTCGTCGTCGGCGTCGGCGTCCGTCGGTCGCTGGACGAGCAGGGCGTGGTCGTTCCACTCGGTCTGGCGTTGCCCTGGTTCGTCGCCGCCTCGATCAACGCGAGCTACCTCGTGTAAAGTCGTCTCAACACAAAACCACCCTCGATGTCAATCAAGTCGATATCGTCCGCCGATAGCAACAGGACCGTTTCTTTCGTCGCGTCCGCGGACGTGGCATCGTCTGACAAACGATTAAGTGGGATGAGCAAGGAGTTCTACACAACAATGGGCAACAAGAACAAAACGATCTCCTTCCGGGTGAGCCAGGAGAAGTTCGAGACGCTCCGGGACATCGCCGAGGAGCGCGACATCTCCCTGTCGGCGGTCTTCCGAGACTACGTCGACATGCTCGTCGCCCACGACGGACAGGTCAAAGTCGTCCCGGAACACGAGGTCGACGAGCAAGAAAGCGACAGCAAGAGCTTCCCGCCGAAGATCGAAGTACCGAAGAGCTTCGTCCGCGAGCACGAGCGGCTTGAACTCGAAGCTGATCACCTGCGGGAACAACTGGAGGAGTACAAGCGCTACGCGACGGAACTTCGCCAGCGACTCGACGAAAACGACGAGGAGGATGTCGTTCAACTTGAGGAACTCGACGGCGGCGAAGACGATAAACCGTACCGGATCGGCGATTTCGACGACCTCTAGCTGAGGTCTCGTCTCGACTGTCGTGCTCGCTCGGCCGCGGACTGTTGCCCGTCCACGTCCGCGAGCGTCTCTATCGCTTCTAACCGCCTGATCGAATCGTCCAGAAACGACCGTACGTCTCCAGGGTAGGCGTAGACCATGTAGTCGTCGCTCATCACGTCCACGATTGCCTTCGGACCGAGGCCCGTCTCCCGCAGTTCCAGCAGGTAAGCGACGAACTTCCGCTCGGGATGGCCACAGTGGGGCGCGCCCTCGCAGTCACAGTCCAGGAAGTCCTCCGCGAAATCGAGCACACGGTCCTGGGTCGCGTCGTCGAGTTTCGCCAGGTTCTCCCCCTGAAAGAGCAGGTCCAGCGTCGCACCCGCGAACGCCCCTTTCGGGAAGTTCGTCTCCATCTGAGAGGCGAGCTGGCGGTGGTTCTTGACGTAGATCTTGTCCGTGATGGCCACGCGTATCCCAATAGACGCGTTCAGCGTCGAAAAACGAATCGGTCCGGGCCGACGAGACACTTATCCCTCGGAAGTCGTCACAACTATCTGTGCCGACGAAACTGACGACCGTCGAGACGGTCCACGAC
>JAZKRQ010000137.1:0-5954 GCA_036628575.1 Halapricum sp. | reverse complement strand
GGGCATGCCAGACCCACGCGTTCCGGAAAGCGGCGGCGAGAAACTGGATTTACCCTGCGGCGAGACGGTCTCGGTTCGGGAGTTCGACATGGGACAACGTGAGTTTACCTGTGACTGCGGAGATACCCACGCTATCGTGATGGACGTTCACCCGCTGTCGCGGTTCGTCCCGGAAGATATCGTCGCTCAGTTGCGGGTCGTAATCGACACCGATGACGAGTACGACGAGTTCTCGACGGTCCATCTCATGGGGTCGGTGATGGAGGAGTTCCCTCGGGAGATCGTAACTGCTGATGTCTCCGACGACGGACAGGTCGGGACGGCGCTGCTGTGGGTCAGTGACTTCGACGCCCGGCAGCTCCACCACGTCGTCGTGGAACTACTGGTCGAACTGATGGACCACGCTATCAGCCACGTCGAGGACGAGGAACTCGAAGCGGAATTCGAATCGCAAATGGCCGAGTTCGACGTCGAGGGGTTCGTCGAGGCCTACCGCGCACAGCGCGATCTCGAGGACGAGTTCGACCAACCGGTGTGACTTCGCTGACTACTTGCACACGTATCGGAAAGCAATGCCTGTAACTGCAACGCACCCTTTTCGCATTTGCTCGGATTTTGACGCCTGACAGACCGAATACCACCCGTTCGGCTCGTCCCGGCCTGTATGAGATGACGGCTAGAACCCGTAGGAACTCTAAGACCTTTGATAATGGAGGCGTATCTTTACTTGCATGACGAATCACGAAGCATCGTCACTCGTTACGGCAGACTGGGTCGAGTCCCACCTGGATGAGTTTCAGGATCCGGACTCGAATTATCGACTGGTGGAAGTCAACAATCCGACCGTCACGTCCGATTCGGAATACACTCCCTACGAGGAGGGTCACATTCCTGGTGCGATATTCTTCCACTGGGAAACGGATCTCAGTGATGGTACCACGCGAGATATCCTCGATAAGGAAGCCTTCCAGCGGCTCAACGGCGACGCCGGCATCGACGAGGAGACGACAGTCGTCCTCTACGGTGGCGGACGCGTCCCGAACTGGTTCGCGCTGTTCGCCTACTGGGAGTACAAGTACTTCGGACACGACGACGTTCGCGTTCTCGACGGGGGGAAGCCCTATTGGGTTAACAACGACTACCCGCTCACGACCGACGAACCCAAATTCCCGGCCCGCGACTACGATGCCGCCGGTCCGTTCGAGAGCATCCGTGCCTACAGGGAAGACGTACGCCAGGCCATCGACTCCGGCGTTCCGCTGGTAGACGTCCGTTCACCGGAGGAGTTCACCGGCGAGGTTATCGCACCCGAGGGGCTTCAGGAGACCGCTCAGCGTGGGGGGCATATTCCCGGTGCGAAGAACGTCCCGACGACGTCCGTCCTGAACGACGATGGAACCTTCAAATCGCCAGACGAGCTACGCGAACTCTACCGCGATGTCGGGATCGACGAGGATCAATCGGTAGTGACCTACTGCCGGGTCGGAGAGCGATCGTCTATCGAGTGGTACGTCCTGCACGAACTGCTCGGTTTCGACGACGTCCAGAATTACGACGGCTCGTGGACGGAGTGGGGCAATCTCATCCGTTCGCCGATCGAAACCGGGAACGCAGAGTGAAGCTGTCGGTCTAGCAGTGGAGACCTGCCCGCACCCTGGAAACGAGGTTCTCCACGTACTGGTCCTTTTGACACGTCTGACAACGGTTCACTCACCCGTCACTCCGTTGTCGGCCGATTTTAGCTGAAACACCGTCTGACGGTTGTCTGACGCTGTTTAATGGGGTAGTAGGCCGTTTGTATGCGTATGCGCATACGTCAGGGCGAGTTCGAGCGGATCCGGTCGGTACTGGAACAGGCCGACGCCGACGAGCCGCTGACAGCGCGCGAAATCCTCTCGTTGCTGGAACAGCACGGTGAGGAGTTCGACAGCGCCCATCGTATCGCCACTGTACTCGGGCGACATGCCCAGCGCGGGGAAGTCGAGGTCATCCAGGACCAGCCGTACCGGTATCGGTTCCGGGACGCGAACAACTGACCGGTCGTACTGCTTCGTGCGTTCTGCTCGGGGTTGTAGCCCGGCGTGATCCACAGGTCGGTGGGTATGATCGAACTGGTGGCAAATCAGCGGGTTTTTGACGCGTTTGGCGGTAAGGGAAGGTATGAGCCACGAGGACTTTCCGACCGATGAGCCCGCGGTGGTGACCTGCGGGTTGCCCTATGCCAACGGCGACCTGCACATTGGCCACCTGCGGACCTACGTCGGCGGCGACGTATTCAGCCGCGCCCTGGAAAAACTGGGCCAGCAGACCGCCTTCGTCTGCGGATCGGACATGCACGGGACGCCAATCGCCGTCCAGTCCATTCAGGAGGAGATCGATCCCGAGGAGTTCGCTCTCGAATACCACGAGCAATATCAGGAAACGTTTCCGGAATTCGCGGTCGAGTTCGATCACTACGGCCATACCCACCAGGAGGCCAACCGCGAACTAACTCACGAGATCGTTCGGACACTCGAAGCGGAGGGCTACGTCTACGAAAAGGAGATCAAGGTCGCGTGGGACCCGGAAGACGATCAGCCCCTCCCCGATCGGTATGTTGAGGGGACCTGCCCCTACTGTGGGGCGAAAGCCCGCGGCGACGAGTGCGACGAGGGCTGTGGCCGTCACCTCGAACCCGGCGAGATCGAGGACCCCGTCTCGACGATTTCTGGCAATCCAGCGGAGTACCGCGATCGCACCCACAAGTTCTTCGAGGTTTCGGAACTCGCCGATTACCTCACCGAGTTCCTCGACAATCTGGAAGGGACGCCGAACGCCCGCAACCAGCCTCGCCAGTGGATCGAGGACGGTCTCCAGGACTGGTGTATCACCCGCGATCTGGACTGGGGGTTCGACTATCCCGACCTGGATGACGACGGGATCACCGACGACCTCGTCCTCTATGTCTGGGTCGACGCGCCAATCGAGTACATCGCTTCGACCAAGCAGTACACCGAACAGGTCGGTTCTGACGTCTACGACTGGGAGGAGGCCTGGAAAGACGACGGCGAGATCGTCCACGTCATCGGCCGGGATATCATCCAGCATCACACGATCTTCTGGCCGGCGATGCTCCACGTCGCGGGCTATGACGAACCTCGGGCCGTGATGGCAAGCGGGTTCATGACGCTGAACGGCAAGGGCTTCTCGACCTCACGGAACCGAGCGGTCTGGGCCCGCGAGTATCTGGAGGAGGGGTTCCACGAAGACCTCCTGCGGTACTACCTCGCGACCAACGGTGGCTTCCAGCAGGACGTCGACTTCTCGTGGGCGAAGTTCCGCGAGCGTGTCAACGGCGAACTCGTCGGCACGGTCGGGAACTTCCTCTACCGGTCGCTGCTCTTTGCCCATCGGAACTTCGGCGGGACGCCAGATGCGACGGTTTCCGTGGAAGTCAGCGACCGCATCGACGAGGCCATCTCCGACTACGAGGCGGCACTCAACGACTACTCGGTCCGGAAGGCAGGCCAGGCCGCGGTGGAACTAGCGGCGTTCGGTAACGAGTACATCCAGCGCAACGAACCGTGGAAGCTCACCGACGAGGATCCCGAGCGGGCGGCGCAGGTCATCCGGGACTGCGTTCAGGTGGCGAAAGCTCTGGCGGTCCTGCTGGAACCGTTTACGCCCGGCAAGGCCGAGGCCCTGTGGGAGCAACTCGGCGAAGACGACAGCGTCCACGAGGTCACTGTCGAGGCCGTCCACGAGGCCCCACCGGGTGCGTTCGGGGAACCCACGGAACTGTTCGAGAAGATCGATGACGAACGCGTCGAGGAGCTAAACGAGAAGCTTCAGGCTCGCGTAAAGGATGTGACCGAAGCGGAAACCGAAAGTGACGACACCGATGACGACGGATCGGAAGACATGGATCTGGAACCGATCGTCGATGACCGGATCAGCTTCGACGACTTCGAGGGTATCGACATGCGAGTTGGCCGGATCGAGACGGCCGATCCGATCGAGGACTCGGACAAGCTCGTCCGTCTGGAGGTCGACATCGGTGTCGAGACTCGACAGGTCGTCGCTGGCATCAAGCAGCTTCACGATGTCGAGGAGCTTCCCGGCACGAATGTAATCCTGTTGGCGAACATGGAGAAAGCAGAACTGTTCGGCGTCGAGTCCAACGGTATGATCCTGGCGGCAGGCGACGAGGCCGACCTGCTGACGACCCACGGGGACGCCGCCGTTGGGACGCGGATCCAATAGCGCCAGCCCTTTTGTCTCCCACCCCGTTCGTTGAGGTATGGCTGACGACGAGTCCGACTGGGAATTCGGTGCCGACGACGTCGCTTCCGAGGAGGACGACGGCCCGACAGCGGACCGAGAGCCGGGGGAAAGCGAGTGGCGATATTCGCTGTCCGATCTGGACGAGGGTGACGAGCAGAGCGCTGTCGGCGGGAACGTCTTCGGATCGATGGATAGCGACGTCGAGGTTGTCGAACCGGGCGAGCCCGACCTGGAGAACGTCCTGTTCGTGATAGTCGGTGCGCTGCTCGCCCTCGTGTTCTTCCTCCAGTTCTATCTCCTGACAATATAATCGACCGAAGGATTATCCTGCCAGCGACCGAACGGAGTGTATGGTTGAGGCGTTCGGTTTCGATCTGGCGACGCTGTTGTTACTTGTGGGGGCCGGGCTCGTCATCGCCGAGGCGTTCGCGCCGGGGGCGCACTTCATCGTCCTCGGGATTGCGCTGTTCGGCGCTGGATTGGTCGGACTGGCTCTACCGGCGTCGCTGGGTCTGCTCGCGACGACGCTCGTGTTGGCAGCGACGGTCATGATCGTCGGTGGGGTAACGATGTACGGCTATCGCGAGTTCGACATCTACGGGGGAAAAGGGACCGCCCAGACTAGCGACTCGGACTCTCTGCGTGGCAAGACCGGCCGCGTAATCGACCGCGTCACCGAGACCGGCGGCGAGGTCAAACTCGACGAAGGTGGGTTCAACCCCCGATACCAGGCTCGGTCGATGGGCGGGGAGATCCCGGAAGGAACGCAGATCATCGTCGTCGACCCTGGTGGCGGGAACGTTCTGACTGTCGAGAACTTCGAGGAACTGGACGACGACGAGATCGATCGAGAGCTCGCCCGTGAGCGCAAACGTGACGACGGCGACCGCGAAGCAGATCTCGACACAGCCTGATTCTCACCGAACACTTTTCATTGGCTCGGCCGAAGGAGAAGTGTATGCTCGAACTGGTCCCGTTGCAGCAGGTCCCCGTGCTAGACAGTGCAGTACTGGTCGGGTTCGTACTCCTGGCCATAGCCGTCGCCGTCGTCTGGCAGATGGTCGTCATCACAGACGCGACCGAGAAGAAAGCGCTGACAGTTCTGGGGGAGTATCGCAAACTTCTGGAACCGGGTATCGCGTTCGTGCCGCCGTTCGTCTCGAACACGCATACCTTCGATATGCGAACACAGACGCTGGACGTCCCGCGCCAGGAGGCGATCACGCGGGACAACTCTCCAGTGACCGCCGACGCCGTCGTCTACATCAAGGTCATGGACGCCAAGAAGGCGTTCCTCGAAGTCGACGACTACAAACGCGCCGTCTCGAACCTCGCCCAGACCACGTTGCGTGCTGTGCTGGGCGACATGGAACTGGACGACACGCTCAACAAGCGCGGTGAGATCAACGCCCGTATCCGCAAAGAACTAGACGAACCCACAGACGAGTGGGGCGTTCGGGTCGAATCTGTCGAGGTTCGGGAAGTCAACCCGAGCAAGGACGTCCAGCAGGCAATGGAGCAGCAGACCTCCGCCGAGCGCCGCCGCCGCGCGATGATCCTGGAAGCCCAGGGTGAACGCCGCTCCGCCGTCGAGGAAGCCCAGGGTGAGAAACAGTCTAACATCATTCGTGCCCAAGGTGAGAAGCAGAGTCAGATCCTGGAAGCACAGGGTGACGCAATCTCGACCGTGC
>JAZKRQ010000136.1:0-6028 GCA_036628575.1 Halapricum sp. | reverse complement strand
ATCGCTGGCATGCTACCGGGGGACAAATCGGCAGCATCCCCCGGCCAGGACAGTCTTTTCTCCCTGGCGAGGTTGCAGGTCGACAATGGATCACGCCGAGTTGTTCAACGAGATGCCGTTCGTCCGGTCGCTCGGGATCGAGGTGACAGTAGCAACCGACGGCCACGCCGAGGGACGACTCACGGTCACCGACGACCACACGTCGAACCCCGAAACGGGCGTCGTCCACGGCGGAGCGACCTTCACGCTTGCCGATACCGTGGGCGACGCCGCGGTCGTCTCGCTGACGGGGACGCTCGTCCCGACTATCGACATGCGGATCGACTACCTGGCTCCGGTTACCGGCGACGTCACCGCCGAAGCCGACGTGATCCGGGACGGCGGGTCGCTGGCAGTCGTCGAGGTCGAACTGTTCGACTGTGAAGAAACACACGTCGCGACCGCTCACGGCGTCTACAAGATCGGCGGTGGATCGAACGAAAGCGTCTGGAGGCGTAGATCAGCCGTCGAATAGCGTCACCTGGTTCCTGTTTCGGGATCGGAAAACCGGTAACTGACCGCGAGGACGAGTCTGAGATCGTCGTGAGTCCCGAGATACGTATCGAGGTCCTCCGGGGTGGAGAAAGCGTCCCCGTACTGGTCGTACAGGACTTTCTGGGAGCGATCAGGGACATCCCAGTTGATCGTCGCCCGGATCTCTTCGATGAGTTCGGTGCCGAGCGCGGATCCGATCGGGGTCGAGTTCGGGAGGTTCCCCCAGTCGGTGACCTCGCTGAGGTCAAACGCATCGAAGTCTCTGACCAGATCGAACGTGTCGTCCGTGGATACTCCGTCCGGGAGCGGCGGCATGCCGTCGCGGTGTTTGAGCGCTCCCGTGGCGAGCGCTTCCGCAATGGCTGGCCGACTCGCTGGGACGAGAACGAAGACGACGTCGTCCAGATACGCGACCACGTCACCCACCCGCAGCGACACTGTCGGCCTGTCTCCGTCACCCTGGGAGCTACCATGCTCGTTGGTCGTGGGAGACTGCGGTCCCTGAGCGTCGGTGATGGAGTCCCGATCCATGAACGTACCGTATCTAGCCAGGTCCGTGCCTTAAAAGTACGCACAACGGTCGGCCGCCGCTATCGGGCGGTGAAGCCACTGTCGACGGTCAGTGCTTCGCCGCCGGTGGACGACGCGCCGTCAGAATGGGGGACGATCGTGGTCAGCGGATCTGACAGAATTCCATGCCTTCGCTGACCGACTCGCTCCGGCCGAGTAGCGTGATTTTATCGCCTTCCTGGATAGTATAGTCGGCGGTCGGAACGAACGTCTCGTCGTCACGGTTAACCAGCGCGATCAGACAGGCGTCGGGCAGTTCCGGCCCGACCTCGCGGACGGTCCGGCCGATAATCTCGGGGTTGGTGACCTCGATCTCCTGTACGTCGCCGGTCCGACCCACGTCGGTCATCCAGTTGGCGATGGCGGGCCGCTCGATCTGGTTGTCGATCGCCCAAGCGGTCGCCATCGCCGAGGAGATGGTACTGACGCCCAGATCCTCGAAGGCCTCGACGTTGTCGGGATTGTTCGCCCTGGCGATGACGTTCTGGACATCGAACTTCGAGGACGCTAATTGGGCGACCAGTAGGTTCGCGTCGTCGTCACCTGTCGCAGCGACCACTATCTTGGCGTTGTCCGCACCTGCCGAGCGTAACACCTCGGTGTCGGTGCCGTCACCAATTTCCACGGTGTAGCCAGCGTTGCGGTTCTGCTCGACGGCGGCTTCGTCCTCTTCGATTATCACAATGTTCTCTCCTCTGTCTTCGAGGCGGTCGGCGAGCGCGCGGCCCACTCTCCCGCCTCCGACGATGATGACTCGCATTGGTATCACGTCCAGGTATTCCGCGATGTACCGCGCCAGGCCGCCCTCGAAGACGGCCGTCATGAGAATGACGAGGAAGACGGTGCCCAGGAGGATGTTCGCCTCTTGGACCGCGCCTTCCGCCTGCAACCGCACGGCGAACAGCGTCGCCACGGACGCCGGGATGATCCCACGTGGGCCGACGAAACTGACGAACACTTTTTCTTGGGTAGTGAACCGGTCACCGATCATCGAGACGAACACCAGCGCCGGTCGGATCACCAGTGCGACCGCAAACACGACCGCAAGCCCGGGCATGCCGACCTCGGCCAGCGCGTTGAAGTCCAGCAACGCGGCCAACGCGATGAACACGAACGACAGCACCAGCAGCGTGATGTCGCCCTTGAAGTCTATGATGTCCTCCTCGTAGGGGATGTCAGCGTTCCCCAGCAGGAACCCCGACGTGGCCGCCGCGGCGACGCCGGCTTCGCCGGCCAGGTAGTTCGCGCCGGCATACGAGACCAGCGCGCCGGCGAGCACGAGTAATCGCGCGTTCCGCGGAGCGTCACCCGGCGAGAGATCGATGTACCGCAAGAGATAGTAGACGACACCGGCGACGATGATCCCGACCAGCAGGCCAGAGCCGAGCCGGTTGGCGAACCCGGAGACCAGCTCCGACGGTGGCGCACCTCTCAGGACGATCACCTCGAAAACCACGACCGCGATGATCGCCGCCGTGACGTCGTTGACGATACCCTCGGTCTCCAGGGCGGTAGCGACGCGGTCGCGGACTGGAACGACCTGCAGGATCGGTGCGATGACCGTCGGACCAGTGGCGACCAGCAGCGCGCCAATCAGAAAGGACAGGCCCCAGCCGGCGTCGGGAAACGCGAAATTGACCGCGACCGCCGTCCCGAGGAGCGCGATCCCCGCTCCGACCGTGATCAACCGGAAAGTCGCCGACGGAGCCTCGCGGATGCGTTCGATCTGGAGGTGAAAGGCACCCTCGAAAACGATGATCGCGACCGATAAGCCGACGATCGCCGAAAGCGTCGTCGCGCCGCCGAACGTCGATAGCGAGATGATCCGTTCTTGGAGGACGAGTCCCGAGACCGGTCCGAGCGCCAGACCGGCGACGATATAGAAGATGATGCTCGGCAGTTGCAGCCGGGCGGCCAGCAACTGGGCGAGCACGCCCAGCGCGAAGATGGTCGCGACTAGCGCGATCAGCGTCGCCGTCCCGGCACTCATCGTTCGCCCTCCATGTGTACCCGGGTTTGTCCGGCCGCTACAAAAACGGGACGATCCGAGCCGTTCGGATTGCCGACAAACGGAGATACAAGTGCGTCTCGTGAGAGTAGCCATCGAATATCAGTCACTAGCACAGTACGAGGGATGGCACAGCGTGCAAACCCGGTGTTCACCGCCGGTGCAGTCGCGATCCCGTCAGCTGCATTCGCGCTCGCTGCGACGGTCGGCTCGACGACGGCACACATGTACGTCCACGTGATGGCGGGGCGTCCTCTAGACGGGGATCTACCTGTTCATCGCGATTCTAAAAGATGCGAGCTTCCTGACGCTCGCACGTGTCCAGAAACGGTCGCAGACATTATGCCCACTCCTCCTCTCTTCGTTTCGTTCCCCATCCTCGCGCAATCCGGTGCCCAAACGTATGATTTCGGCATCTATAACTATACATAGTAATCTAAAGATGATGAAAGACATAAGTCCCCCCCGGTACGTAAGGACATAACACGCAGCACTACGGAAGCGCGATTCGGCGCCGTGGTTGGATACGGCAGTTGGCGGTTGGCGGATGTACAATCGGACTGAGAGTCAATGAGCAGGGAACGACACGAAACGGGAACGTCAGACTTGATAGACAGGACGGAAGCTAACGTCGCAGCGGTACCGACGGGGATTACACTCGCGGACGGCAGGGAGGCAACGGCAGGCGAACCCGTCGCACTCCAGTATTTCGACTACCACGAAGAACTCGGACCGGAGGGCGATCACTGGAACCGGATCGCACGCGAGGCGGGTCGGATCGCCCGATCGGGTTACGATGCGATCTGGGTGCAGCCGCCAATGGAGCCGAATACGCCCGACAGCAACGGCTACAACCCCCGTAACCATCTGGAGTGGGACTCGCCGCTCGGGACCGAAACAGAGTTCGAAGAGATGGTCGAGACGCTTTCCAATACCCGGCACGACGGGGTCAGCGTCTACATCGACGCCATCGTCAACCACACCGGCACGGACGAGCCGGGGGACGACACTTACGAGCATCTGGACGACCCGGAACACTACCATCACCCGCACGAGGGCGGCCGGACGACGATGCAGCTGTTCGACCTGTGGGACCTCGACCAGACCAATCCCGAGGTCAGCCGCCATCTCAGGGCGTACGTCGAGAAAATCGCACAGATGGGCTGTGAGGGCGTCCGCTGGGACGCCGCCAAGCACGTCCCGATGTGGTTCTTCGACGAGTACCTCAACGAATGGGCCAACCGCCACGACTTCTTCCGGGTCGGCGAGGTCTTCGACGGCGACGTCGACTTCCTTCAGGCCTACGCCGGGACGGGAATGCGCACGTTCGACTACCCTCTCTTTTTCACGATGCACGACGCCTTCCACGAGGGCGGCGACTTCCGATGGCTAGAAGGGGTCCTTGACCACGAGGACTGCCTGCTCGGGCGCGACCCCGACAGCGCCGCGACCTTCGTCGCCAACCACGACGAAGGGCCGCCACAGCTGTCCCAGTTGGCCTACGCATTCATTCTCACGTCCCCGGGATATCCGTTTGTCTACAGTAATCACGCCAAAGCTGAGGGCGTCGACTACGACGCCGCGTGGCTGCAGAACCTCGTGTGGATCCGCCGTACCTTCGCGGGCGGCGAGCAGTTCGTTCGCCACTCCGACCGGGACCTGTTCGTCCACGAACGCTACCGGAACCTCCTGACGGGGATCAACAAGGCCGACTGCCCGCGGACAGAGTGGGTTTACACCGGCTGGGAAGAGACAACCCTGCAGGACTACACCAAAACTGAGGAAGAGATCGAGACCGACGGGGACGGCTGGGTCGAGCTGACTGTGCCCGCTAAAGGCTGGGTCTGCTACGCACCGGCCTGATCGTGACCGGGTTCACTACGCGTCGGCCTGATCGAGGGCCTCGGCCGCGATTGCTTCGAGGTCGTCCTGTATCGGGCCGTTCGAGGCGATGACCGTCACCGCTCCGTCCTTGATATGGAAGGGGCGCCGTCGAGCGGTCCCGCCGGCTTCTTCGACCAGGAGTATGCCGGCCGCGACGTCCCACTCCTGTAAGGAGAGGGCGAGGTAGCCGTCGGCGTGACCGGCCGCGATCTGAGCGAGGTTGATCGCGGCGGCACCCGGCCGGCGGAACTGTGAACCCCTGTCGAGCAACTCTCGGACAGTGATCTCGTCGATCGCCCGAACGTCGGCGTCGCGTTCGCTCAGACGACCGAACACGATCGCTCCAGGGAGTTCGTCCCGATCACTCACCGACAGCGGGATGCCGTCGAGATCGCTGGCATCGGCCACGCCTTCGGTCCCGTCGTGGACGAACGCTCCCTCGCCACGGACGCCGTACCAGATCCGGTCGAGCGCCCGCGGCGGCGATGCGATGACCCCGACCTGTGGGACGCCGTCGACGGCCAGCGCGATCGAGACGCAGTAGTAGGGCAAACCGACGGCGAAGTTGGCGGTCCCGTCGATCGGATCGACGACCCACTCCCGGCCCACCTCTCGATACTGCTCGCCCGTGCCTTCCTCGCCGACGACGACATCGTCGGGAAACGTCGACTGAAGGACCTCAAGAATCGCGTCCTGACTGGCACGATCGGCCGCCGTCACGAGATCGTTGACGCTCTCCTTGGTCGCGGTCTCGCCGGCCCCGCGGAGATCGCCGCGCTCGTCGCCCATCGCCGCCATCCCCGCGGTCGCGGCCCGGATCGCTGCGTCGAGTTCGACTTCGTAGTCCATACGGATAGCTGGTGGTCGACGGGCGAAAACCCCACCGATATATATCCTATACTATATAAATGTTATATATTAATACGAATATAATATATACAGCAATAAAGTTAGAAAAATTTTTGTATTAATCTTACGCTAGTTCGGTTGCAGTTTCCCTATGACTGAGAAAAAGACAGATGACGAGATTAG
>JAZKRQ010000135.1:0-6068 GCA_036628575.1 Halapricum sp. | reverse complement strand
TCCAGGACGTCGGCCGCGAGGCCTGGGACACGTCCTCGTACCAGCGCGAGAACACTCTCATGCTGAGTGACGAGTCCGAGGCCGACGCCTCACCGAAGCTCATCATCAACAACCACGACACCGAGGCAAGCCACTCCGCAACGGTCGGGCAGGTCGACGAACAGGATCTGTTCTATATGACCTCTCGCGGTGTCGACGACGAACGCGCGACGAACATGCTCGTGGAAGGGTTCTTCGTCCCCGTGCTGGAAGAAGTCGCCGTCGACGAACTCCGCGAGGATCTGGACGAACTCATCATCGAGCGGCTGACTACCTAAGTATTCTCTAACTCTATAACGACCGATTCGCAGTCTTGACAGGCCAACACCGGCTGTTCGGGATTTGCGTAGATCGAACTCGGACTGCCACAGCAATTTCGCCGCGTCGACTCGCTGACGTCCCCGCCACAGGACGGACACGTGCGCAAGAAGTTCCGTAGCGACGGTGCAGCAGGGGCCTGCACAGACTCCGGGATTCCCCACTCCGCCAGTGTCTCGATTGCGGCCGTCTCAGCGATGGCGACGACGCGGGTGATCTTGACATCCCGATGGGCCGCGAGAATGATCCAGTCGTCCAGTCGTTCTCCTTCGACATCGGCCGGACAGGCGTCCTCGATCCGGTCGAGAAATGACTTGTCGTCGACAGTACGGAGGTCGGCCATCCGCTCGTTCCAGGCCGCACGGAAATCCTCGTCGAGGAACAGCTCTGTACCGTTGTCCTCGATCACGCCTCCGGCAACGAGGGCGCTCAGGACTTCCTCGGTGTCGACGTTGTCCGAACCGCTGGCGCTCGAGAGGGTATCACTCGACTCGTTCGCGTGCCCGAAATCGATCGGGAGCGGAGCGACAAGCCGTGGAGCGAATCGCGGGGTTCCGGGAACCACGTAGCCCCGGAGTGCGAGCAGGACGAGCCCGACGGCGACGGCGAAAGCGCCCACAAGCAGATTCACGGTGACGATTAACGCCCCGATTATTGCGATGACAGCGAGGTTCACGACCGTACAGGGAAGACAGCGGTTCCGGCCGGTGTATTCGGGGCGACGTAGATGGGAGAGTGCGTCGTCGATCATAATTGCTCGACGGGCTTTTGAACGGGCTCGCCGTGGACAGCGTGATAAGCGGCAGGGAACGCTGCCAGTCCAGCGACCTGTACGACCCCGCCGAGCGGGGTGAGCCAGAGAGCATCCAGAGCGACCGCGACGTGACCGACGCCCATCGACGCGATGAAGAACACTACGCTGAAGTACGTGAAGCGGAGCGGTGCCGACGTCAGTTCCGAACGTCGGGGCCAATCTCCGACGTCGGGCGAGCCGGCCCGAAATGCCGCGAGCGCGACGCTCCCGGCTACGATCGCAGTGAGGCCTGCCAGCGGAACGGCGTCCGGATACAGCACTTGCGCGAACACGACGACTGCGAAACTCGGTGTCGAAAGAACCGACAGCTCCGCACCGCCGAAGAACACTCGCTCCAGCCATGCGCGCAAACCCACGGTCACCACGCTCCTCGGAGTCGGCGACGATCGATAGCTGTTCGTGACACGGATAGCGTACCGTTTCCACTCTAGTGGTTTAACTCTTGCAGGCCACTCCCTGATTCGAAGAACGAACCGCGTAACCAGCAACCCAAATGAAAGATAATTAATAATTCTGTATCCGAGCCCAAACGGCGTTTAGGGCGTTCTGGAGCCGTAGATAAGACTCCCCTGCGAAATCACATGCCCCCAATTATATATGCCGAATTATGGTTATCAAAACAACTATATAGGAGTCCATCAATAACAACACCTGTAATGAACCGTAATCAGGAGAGCGGTGAGTCATCGTCAGGAGTATCGCGCCGACGGTTTATCGAGACGACGGGCGCAGCGGGCGTCGCGTTGACCCTCGCAGGTTGTGGTGGCGGCGACGGAAACGGTAACGGTAATGGTAACGGTAACGGTAACGGCGACGGAACCGTTAGCGGCTCGATCACGCTCACGGCGGATCAGGAGTACAAGAACGCAGAGGACGCTGTCGTCAGCGCGCTGCACGACGCTGGTCTCAGCGATGCGATCGACGTCACCATCCAGGCGGGTGACTTCGAGACTGGAGAGCGGCGAAACCAGTTCGTCTCCACTCTCGACGCCAATCGATCCAGTCCGGACATCTTCATGATGGACTCGGGGTGGACGATCCCGTTCATCGTCCGTGACCAGCTCGTCAACCTCAGCGAAGAGATGTCCCAGGAGACGCTCGATTACGTCAACAACGACTATCTGGACGCTGCGGTCCAGACGGCGAGCCACCCGCAATCAGGCGACCTCTATGGTCTGCCGCTGTTCCCGGACTACCCGGTCATGCACTACCGGAAGGACCTCGTCGAAGACGCCGGGTACGACCCCGAGGGCGAGAACTGGGCGACCGAGCCGATGACGTGGAAGGAGTTCGCCGATATCGCCGCGGATGTCTGGGACCAGAGCGGCGTCCAGTACGGCTTCACGACTCAGGCAGACAACTACGCCGGGCTTTCCTGCTGTACGTTCAGCGAGACGATGACTTCGTGGGGCGGCGCGTTCTTCGGTGACCACGAGAACCTGTTCGGTCCGATCGGCGAGCGCCCGATCACTGTCGACGAGGAACCTGTCTACAACACGATCCGAATGATGCGCTCGTTCATCAACGGGCCGGACGCCAACAACGCCCATCCGGACTACCCCAAGATCACGAACACGGACATCCTCGAGTTCACCGAGGAAGACGCCCGAAGCCCGTTCACCAACGGGAAGGCAGTGTTCATGCGCAACTGGCCCTACGCCATCTCCATCAATCTGGAAGAGGGCGAGTTCGACCCCGAGGACTACGACGTGATGCCGATCCCGTATGCCGTCGAAGAAGGAGAGGGCAACTACGCGGGCACCGGCGGATCGAGCCACGCCCTTGGTGGCTGGCACCTGACGATCAATCCCAACAGCAATAACGTGGACGCTGCCGTCCAGGTACTCGAGTCGTTCGCCAACGAGAGTGTGATGAACACGATCTTCGAGGAGGTCGGCAACCCGCCGCCAGTGCCGTCGGTCCTCGAATCCGCCAACCCGGACAACGTGGGGCCGATCGGGAACTTCCTCGAGACGATGGCGGTCGCCGCGGAGAACACCGTCCCGCGCCCGGTAACGGGGATCTGGCCCGACGAGTCGCCGCTCATCGCCGAGGAAGTGCACAACGCCTACCGCGGGCAGAAGTCCCCCGAGCAGGCGATGTCAGATCTCAAAGACTCGCTCGAAAACGTCGAACAGAGCGTCTAACAAGGTGTCGCAAACGTGAGCGCAGACACCGAACGAACGAACGCGCGACTCCTCGCGCGTCCGTTAAACTGGCTGGAGACCCGGTCCGACGCGGTGTTCGCGTACCTCCTCCTGGGCCCAGCGTTTCTTTTGCTTGCGGTAGTCGCGTTCTACCCGCTGGTCCAGACCTTCAGGTTTTCGCTTCGCGAGGACGCGATACTATCGGCCGACCCGTTCGGCGCGTTCGTCGGGTTCAAACACTACGGTAACCTGTTGACCGGAGACGCGCTGTTACCACAGCAGTTCCTCGATCTGTCCTTCCAAACACCGATACTCGAGCAGGCGCTGTTCGTGACCCTCGCCTTCGCGATCATCAGCGTGCTCTTCGAGACGCTGATCGGGTTCGGACAGGCGCTGATCCTCGACCAGGACTTCCGGGGGCGTCGCTGGGTCCGCGTGGCGATCATCATCCCCTACGCGATCCCGATCGTGATCCAGGCGATGATCTTCTACCTGATGTTCAGCGCCCGGATTGGGTTCGCGACGGATTTCATGCAGTGGCTCGGCGTCTTCGGGTCGAATCCGCTGTCGAACACCACTGACTCGTTCCTCATCGTGTTGGTCGCGGACGTCTGGAAGACCTCCGCGTTCATGGCGCTGCTCATCCTCGCGGGGCTGCAGAGTATCGACCGCCAGCTCTACGACGTCGCGAAAGTGACGGGGGCGTCGCCGTGGCAGCGCTTCAAGTACATTACGCTGCCGCTGATATCGGGGCCGCTACTGATCGCGATGCTGTTCCGCACGATGGACGCGATGCGTATCTACGGGCTGATCGATGCGACGGCCGGCTGTCAGACGGTTCCATCGCTGAGCTGTCTGGTCATTACCGCGTTACAGGAGTCGAGACGTTGGGCGACGGCGTCTGCCGTCGCGTTCCTGACGGCCGTCACGATCAGTATCGTCGTGCTCCTGTACCTGATCGGCCTGCGTGACTCGGAGAGTGGTATGACATGAGCGATCCAGATCATCCAGACCTGGCAGCACAGGAACGCACCGAAGAGCCAGATCTCGACCGCGGTATCGTCGAGGGCTGGGCAGCCAAGATGATATCGAACCCCGATCGGGCCTACAAGTCGGCCTTTTACGTCGCGACGATATTCTTCCTCGTCACGACGCTGTTCCCCTTCTACTGGCTGTTTATGGTCGCTCTCACTCCGAGTACGGACCTCGATGAAGTCGGCGTACTCACACCCGGCGGGTTCAATCCCGAGGCGTTCATCGACGTCTTCGTCGGCTTTGGGATCCCGTTCCACCGGTTCCTGTTCAACAGCTTCATGATTGCGGTCGTCTCGACCGTTCTGGTGCTGTTCGTCGCGAGCCTCGCCGGCTACGTGTTCGGACGCCTCCAGTTCCGCGGAAAGAACGTGCTACTGCTCGGTGTACTGGCGGTGTCGTTCTTCCCGCCGGCGGCGTTCTTCATCCCGCTGAACCGGCTGTTCAACACGAACTTCGACGTGCTGCGGCCGCTGATGGCCGATGGTTCGCTGTACAACACGCCGTACGCGATCATCATTCCCGTCTCGGCGCTGTACTTACCGCTGTCGATCTTCATACTGATGACGTTCTACTCTCAGATCCCGGACGGGCTCGAGGACGCTGCCCGCGTCGAAGGGACGACGCGAATCGGCGCCCTCTTCCGGGTGATCATGCCGCTGTCGGCCCCCGGCGTCGCGACGGCCGGCGTGTTGACGTTCATCACCGTCTACAATGAGTACTTCTTCTCGTCGCTGATGACGAGTGGACAGGCGGAAGACTGGGCACCGATGCTCGAAGGTGTCCTCGCGTTCCGGGGCCAATTCGAGGTGCTGTTCAACCTCATGGCGGCAGCGAGTATCATCGCCGTGTTACCGGTCGCGGTACTAGTCGTCATTGCACAGGACAAGATCGTCAGCGGACTGACTCAAGGAGGACTCAAGGAGTGATGCTATGGCTTCAGTTACACTAGACAATATCACGAAGGCGTACGGGGACGAAATCGCAGTCGAGAACATGAACATCGAGATCCGGGACGGCGAGTTCCTCACGCTCGTCGGGCCGTCGGGCTGTGGCAAGTCGACGACGATGGAGACGATCGCCGGTCTCACCCAGCCCACCGAGGGGTCGGTGTACATCGGTGATCGGGAGGTCACGAACCTCCCGCCGAAGGACCGTGGGGTAGCGATGGTGTTCCAGAACATCGCGCTGTTCCCGCACATGGACGTCTACGACAACATCTCCTTCGGATTGCGACTCCGGAAATTCGATCAGGAGGAGGTCGAGAGACGTGTCGATCAGGCAGCCGATGTCGTCCAGCTCGAAGGGATGATGGACCGGATGCCGGCAGAGATGTCGGGCGGCCAGCGACAGCGCGTCGCGATCGCTCGCGCGATCGTTCGGGAGCCCGAAGTGTTCCTGATGGACGAGCCGCTGGCGAATCTCGACGCGGAGCTGCGTATCCACATGCGTACGCAGCTCCAGCGACTCCACCGGGAGCTCGATACGACGATCATCTACGTCACCCACGACCAGGCGCAGGCGATGACGATGTCCGACCGGATCGCCATCATCGACAACGGCCACCTCCAGCAGGTCGATCCGCCGCTAACCTGTTACAACGAGCCGGATAACCTGTTCGTCGCCAGCTTCATCGGCTCGCCAGCGATGAACTTCTTCGAGGGGTCGGCCACCGATGACGGGTTCGATTCGGAGTTCGTCGAGATATCGTTCGATCC
>JAZKRQ010000134.1:0-6290 GCA_036628575.1 Halapricum sp. | reverse complement strand
CCGTTGCTGCCGCCGGTGTCTACAGGGTATCCGGGACTTTGAGCAGGACGAACAGAGCGATCATCGCGGGCCTCTTTTTCATGGTGGGTGTTGCCGGCCCGTACTTTATAGGGTCAATAGGCAACGCAGTCGCTGTACAGGTCGTTTTGCTCGCGATCGCGATCGGTGTCCAGCGAGGTGTACACAGTTACATGGCGCGGACCCAATCTTCGTCCAAATAATCAAGACCGCCGGTGACTACTACGACACCGTCGAGGGCGAACTGTCCCAGGACATCCTCGCGGACGCCCGCGAACTCGCTGACGAACAGTTCGCCTTCGACGAATGGAACCGCCAGTTGTAAGCGAATCTTGCATCGAAAAACATCCATAAATACTGTTATTGCCTTGCAGTTCATCTGGAATAGTGCATATGACATCCCCGGAACAAGCAGTCGCGGAGAAAAAAGAGAACGTACAGGCATTCGCCGGCGAGGCGGACTCGATCCAGTCGTTCATGGGCTTCGTTCACGACGCCGAGAGCGACGGCGCACTGGACAACAAGACGAAAGAACTGATGTCGCTGTCTCTCGGCGTCAACCTCCGCTGTGGGGATTGTATTGCCTGGCATCTCGATGGCGCTCTGGAAGCGGGCGCGACCGAGGAAGAGGTCATCGAGGCCCTCGAGATCGCCGTCGTCATGGGCGGCGGTCCGGCCCTGATGTACGCGACTCAGGCGTACGAGGCGCTGCAGGAATACACCGAGTAGTCGCGCTCCGAGAGTAGCTGTTTGTACCGCTGTCCCGGTTCAACGGCCCGCTCGTGAGCGGTCGGACCGATTATTCGCCGTCCGCAGCCGGATCGGCCTCGATGACCGGTGTTCCGGTTGCGAGTCGCTTATTACCACTGAGTACAACAACCGGGTAATGAGACGACGGACCTTTCTCAGGACCGCAGGCGCCGGCTCGGTTGTCGCCCTCGCAGGATGTAGCGTGTCGGAGACTGACGACAGTACGACGACCCGCGACGACTCGACAAATGGCGACGGCACGACGACCGTCGGCGCGACGACTCGCTCTCCCCGGGCGACGATCGACGGGACGCCGAGCGGGACACTCACTGTTGGGACCTATTCGTCGTTCACCGGCGATGGCACCGCCGGCAACTATCTCAAATCGGCCTTCGAGGACGAATACCCGGGCGTAACCGTCGAGTTCGAGGTCCCCGAGAACGGCGTCAATCAGTACATCCAGCGCAAACAGTCGGGGTCGGGAATCGACGCTGACCTGTACGTCGGGCTCAACACCGGGGAACTCGTTCGTGCGGACGAGCAACTCGACTCCTCGTTGTTCATGCACTCCCGGGATTACCTCGAGCGGGCGGACGCGATCAAATCCGAACTGGAGATCGATCCGGAGGGACGGGCCATCCCCTATGACACCGGCTACATAAGTCTCGTCTACGACGAGAGCGAGGTCACTCGGCCCGAGACGTTCGACGACCTCCTGAAACCCGAGTACGAGGGCGATCTCCTCGCGCAGAACGCCCAGAGCTCTGACCCGGGACGGGCATTCATGCTGTGGACGATCGACGCCAAAGGTGAAGACGGCTACCTCGACTACTGGTCGGACCTGGTTGATAACGGCGTACGGATCTTCGACGACTGGGAACCGTCCTACAACGCCTACTCCAACGAGGAAGCGCCGATGGTCGTCTCCTACTCCACCGACCAGGTATTCGCCCAGCGTTACGGCTCGGACATGACCCGCCACCAGGTCGGGTTTCTCAACGACCAGGGTTACGGGAACCCCGAAACCATGGCTCGATTCGGCGATACGGATCGGCCCGCGCTGGCCCGACTGTTCATGGACTTCGCCCTCCGGCCCGACCACCAGAAACAGATCGCCACGAGGAACGTCCAGTTCCCGGCCGTGACCGACGCCGAGCTCGGCGAGGAACTCTCACAGTACGCCTACGAACCGCCCGAGACGGTTACGTTCAGCTACGACCGGCTGCAGGGCAACGTCGACGACTGGATCGACGACTGGGCCCGCGAAGTCGTCGGCAACTGACGTCGGTGGCCGTACCGATGTCTCGCGTCGACCGTCCGCCAGTCGGAAATCACGATCCCGTCGACGAACAGCCACGACGATGAGTACGGCCAGATGGGCCGAACGAGCGGCGTTGCCCGCGGGTCTCGTTGCCACCCTCGTTACGCTGGCGATCGTCTTCTACTATCCCGTCGGGACCGTCCTGGCCGAGTCCATCCGCGAGGCCGGGCGTTTCACTGCTGATCCGTTGCGTTCCGTGCTAGCCGACCCGTTCTACACGGGATTCGTCCACCATCTGTTCGTCGACCCGTTCGGTGTTCCCGCGGGAATCCTCGACTGGATCGCGTCGGGATTCCCGCCGGTCGCGCTTGGCCGGTTCGGTTTCACCGCCTATCAGGCCGCCCTCTCGACGGTCGCCAGCGTCCTCATCGGGCTACCCGGCGCGTACGTCCTCGCTCGCTACGAGTTCCGCGGCCGTCGCACCATCAAGTCGCTGACTATCGTGCCCTTCGTCCTGCCCTCGATCATGGTCGCCGTGGGCTTTCTCGCCATGTTCGGCCGGACGGGACTGCTCAACGATCTGCTTGGCGTCGTCGGTCTCGGTCCCATCGAGTTGACCTTCACGCTGAAGTTGATCGTCCTGGCACACGCCTTCTACAACGCGCCGCTGGTGACCCGGCTGGTGACGACGGCCTGGGAGTCCGTCGACCGCCGGCAGGTCGAGAGCGCCCGCGCGATGGGGGCCTCGCGGCTACAGGCGTTCCGGGACGTGGTCCTGCCCGCGTTGTCGCCAGCACTGTTGACCGCGTCCCTGCTGACGTTCGTGTTCACGTTCATGTCGTTCCCCATCGTGCTGGCGCTGGGCGGACTGCAATACGCGACTGTCGAGGTGTGGATCTACGCGCGCGTCCAGGCGCTCGATATGAGTGAGGCGGCCACGCTGGCGACGCTGGAGACCGTCCTTTCGCTGGCGCTGACCTATCTCTACCTGCGATACGAGGCTCGAAAGCGCTCTGCCAGCGGGGCCGGCCAGTCGCTGGCTCGCAAACCCCTCACGATCGGCTGGAAGACCCTTCGAAGCCCGGTTCGGCTGGCGATCGCCGGCTACGGACTGGTCGTCGCTGTCGTGTTCGTCGGCCCTCTCCTCAGCCTGCTGATCGAGAGTGTCACCACACCAGACGGGACGTTCACGACCGCCTACTACGAGTTCTTGCTCGCCCGGCAGGCCTCGACGGCTGTCGGAACCACGAAACCGCTGCCGGCGATCGTCAATTCGCTGGTTTACGGGGCCGGGACGCTGCTTCTGGCGGTGCCGATGGGGATCGTCGTCGCCGTCGTCGCAACCCGCGGGGGTCGCGGGAGTCGACTCGCGGAGGCGCTGCTGACCGCACCGCTTGCAGTTAGCGGAATCGTCGTCGGCCTGGGCCTGCTCCAGACGTTCGTGTTCGGGACGGTCGTTTTGGGCTACCGGATCACCGCTGCCGGCCCCGTGGCGATCGTCTTCGCCCACGCCGCCGCCGCGTACCCGTTCGTGACGCGTAACGTCGCGCCCGCGCTGGGCAGTCTCGACCCGCGGTTCCGGGACGCTGCGCGGTCCCTGGGCGCGAGTCGCCTCCGCGCACTGATCGAGATCGAACTCCCGCTCGTGGCCACGGCGGTGCTGGCTGGGGCGGCCTTTGCCTTCGCGATCAGCGTCGGCGAGTTCGATTCGACGGTCTTACTCGCGGAGGGCGTCGACAGTTACACGATGCCGGTGGCGCTCGAACGTTACGTCGGCAACCGCTCGCTGGGTCCGAACCTCGGCCCGGCGACTGCGATGGGCACCGTCCTGCTGTTCATCACAAGCCTGAGTTTCGTCGCAATCGATCGACTGGGCGGGCGGTGGGAACCGTGATTCACCTCTCCGAAGGACGGTGGTTCCCGTGAGTGGTGTCACTCTCCGTAACGTTTCGGTCGCCTTCGACGGCGTGCCGGCGCTGGAGGACGTCTCGCTGTCGATCGACGAGGGCGAGTTCTTCACGCTCGTCGGCCCCTCGGGCTGCGGGAAGACCACGACTCTTCGGACGATCGCCGGGTTCGAGACGCCTGACTCGGGGACTCTCGCGATCGGTGACGAGGACGTGGTGGGTTTCCCGCCCGAGGACCGCAACGTCGGGATCGTCTTCCAGAACTACGCCCTGTTTCCACACATGAGCGTCCGCGAGAACGTCGCCTACGGGCTTCGTTACCGTGACCCGCCGGGCGAGATCTCGACCGACCAGCGCGTCGCCGAACTGCTGGAACTCGTGGACATGGACGGGATGGGAGATCGCGACCCAGCAGAGTTGTCCGGGGGTCAGCAACAGCGGATCGCGCTTGCTCGCGCGCTCGCGCCCGGTCCTGACGTGCTCCTGCTGGACGAACCGCTATCGGCCCTGGACGCCCGGCTCCGGGAGCGCCTGCGGGTCGTGATCCGGGATCTCCAGCAGGACCTCGGTATCACGACGATTTACGTCACCCACGATCAGGCCGAGGCATTGGCGATCAGCGATCGCGTGGCCGTGATCTCGGACGGCCACGTCGAGCAGGTCGGCCCGCCGGAGGCGATCTACCGCGAACCGGCGACCCGCTTTGTCGCTGAATTCGTCGGCGACAACAACTTGCTAGACGGGACAGTCGTCTCGACCGATCCGCCGCGAGTCGGTCTCGACCCGGCTTCGGACGGCACACTCGGGACGACGGTCCCCGTCGAAGGTGTCTCAGGAGTGGGCCAGGAAGTGATGCTGTCAATCCGACCCGAGTCTGTCTCGCTTGTCGAACACGATGGATCGTCCCCATCGGATGACGTGACCGCCTCGATAACCCTGACGGCGACCGTCGAGACGGTCGAATTCATGGGTGACGCGTACCGGGTTCACTGCGAGTGGCAGGGCCAGCAACTGCTGGTCAAAACTGACGCCGACGAGGCACCGACCGGAACCGTGACCTTGTCGTTCGACTCCGACGACGTGACCATTCTGGAGGAACCATGACGGATCTCGGCAAGATCGACGCCGAGTTCTTCGAACGCGTGGTCGCCCCGAACCTCGGTGTCGACCAGCAGGGGGTTTCGCTCGGTCCGATGGCGGGGATCGATTTCGGGGTTTTCGAAATCGGCGGGCAGGCCGTCGTCACCGCGAGCGACCCGCTTTCGGTCCTTCCGGAACTCGGCCTCGAATGTGCCGGCCGCCTCGCCGTCGACATCGTGCTCTCAGATGTGGCCGTCTCGGGGATCGCGCCCACACATCTGGCGATCGCGCTCACGTTACCGCCTGCGTACCCGAACGACGATCTGGCGACGCTGTGGCGGGGGATCGACGCCCACGCCCGCGAACTCGGGGTCAGCATCACGGCGGGCCACACCGGACGCTATCCCGGAGTCGAGAGTTCCTGGATCGGCTCCGGGACGGCCTTCGGAGTCGGTGATTCTGACGATATCGTCCGGCCGGACGGTGCGCGAGCGGGCGATGCGCTCGTAATCTCGACCGGTCCCGCAGCGGAGGTCGCGGGTCTGTTCTCGACGCTGTATCCCGAACAACTCGGACTCGATCCCGAAACGGTTGCGACCGCACAGGACCGCGTCGCGGACATCCCTGCGGTTGCGGACGCACTGGTCGCTCACGAGGCCGGACGAGTGACGGCGATGCACGACGCCACCGAGGGTGGAATCGCCGCCGGTCTGAACGAGATGGCCGACGGTGCCGGCGTTCACTTCGAGATCGATCCTGACGCAGTCCCGATGGCTGCCGGGGTCGAGGCCGTTTGTGATGCGATAGATGTCGATCCCTGGCACGTGACCAGTTGTGGGACACTATTGATCGCGGTCGAGAGCGACGACGCTCCGGACGTGGTGGCTGCGCTCGAAAAGCGGGGAACGCCGGCCGCTGTCGTCGGCCGGGTAACTGAGGGGAACGGCGTGTACGCTAACGGGGAGCGCGTGGAGCCGCCCGAATCCGATCCCTCGTGGGCGGCTGGGGGTCGACTCGGAAACTAGAGCGAGATCGCGTCGACCGGGCACTGCTCCTTGGCCTGTTCGGCCTCGGGCGTGACCTCGTCGCTGACGGCAACCGCAAGGCCGCCGTCCATCTCGAACGTTTCCGGTGCCGTCGCAACGCAAACCTGACAACCCGTACAGAGGCTTTCGTCGACTGAAACCATTGTTCCAGTCGGAAGTATCATCCCCCAATAAAAGGGGATCACGGGGATTCTCAGCCGGTGGCAACGAGGCTGTGGAACCGTGAGG
>JAZKRQ010000133.1:0-6382 GCA_036628575.1 Halapricum sp. | reverse complement strand
GCGTTCGGTGTCATAACCGATCCCAAATCGACGAAAAACGGGATCAACGAGTACCTCAAGGGTTATCTCGACAACGAGAACATGCGGATCCGCCAGGAAGCCATTGCGTTCGAACAACACGCCCCGCGGAACGTGACTCGCGGCGACGTGGCCATCGAATACCCCGCCTTGGAGAAGAGCTACGGCGAGAGCGAGTTCTCTCTGTCCGTCGAGTCGGGCAACATCCGCGAGAGCGAGGTTCTCGGTGTGGTCGGACCGAACGGGATCGGCAAGTCCACGTTCGCGAAGATGCTGGCCGGTCGGCTCGAACCCGACGCAGGGCAGATCGACAGACAACTGGACATCGCCTACAAGCCCCAGTACATCGAGATCGACCAGCCGATGCGCGTCGACGCCTTCCTCTCTTCGATCACCGACGACTTCGGCAGTTCCTACTGGAACACCGAGATCGCACAACCGCTCCAACTCGATGCGGTAATGGAGCAAAACCTCGACGACCTCTCAGGTGGGGAACGCCAGCGGGTCGCCATCGCGGCTTGCCTCTCGAAGGATGCGGATCTGTACTTGCTAGACGAGCCCTCGGCCCACCTGGACGTCGAACAACGCGTGCTCGCGACAAGTGCGATCCGCCGCTATGCCGAAAACCACGACGCAACGGCGATGGTCATTGACCACGACATCTACATGATCGATCTGCTGTCGGATCGGCTGCTGGTCTTCGACGGCGAACCTGCCGTCCACGGGACCGCTTCAAAACCCCAGGGCATGCGCGATGGCATGAACGAGTTCCTCGCAAACCTCGACGTTACGTTCCGCCGTGACGAGCGCACTGGACGCCCACGTATTAACAAACCGGGAAGCAACCTGGACCGCGAGCAGAAACAGGCCGGCGAGTACTACTACGCACCAGAGTGAACGAACCAGATACATTAACTCTATCTTACAGTGACAGAAGATCGTGGTTTTGAGGCGAAAACCCGCAATATTGTCCGGCTATTTCCGGTAATATTTGTGATGCGTCTTCATTCGCTGGTAAGAATCGACAGGTTACAATATCCCCAGTTCGACTGAGCAGGTACATGGCAAACACCGCGTTCCTTGCATTGCTAGCTGTCCTCCCGATTGCCGTGGCGTTCACGTTGCTGGTCTGGCTCCGGTGGTCAGCGGCCCGGTCGATGGGTGTCGGGTGGATACTCGCGACAGTGCTAGGGCTGGCGTACTGGCAGATGGACCCGATGTGGTGGGCAGCAGTCGCGATTTTCGGCGGGCTCGAGGCAGTCCCGATCATCCTGATCGTCTTCGGGGCGATTCTGCTGATGAACTACCTCGAGATCAGTGGCGCGATCTCGACTATCAGGTGGCACTTCAGCGGAATTTCGAATGATCGGCGTATTCAGCTGTTGCTGATCGGACTCGGGTTCGAGACGATCATCGAGGGAGTGGCCGGCTTCGGCACTCCCGGCGCACTCGCAGCACCGCTGTTGATCGGGCTCGGGTTCCCACCGCTCGGGGCGGCCGTGTTCGCACTGTTCTTCAACGCTCCCAATCCGCAGTTCGGCGCGGCAGGCACCCCGATCCTCGGCGGTGTCAACGCCGTGATCGGCGAAGGAAAACTGCAGGAGGCAGCCGAACCGATCAGTCAGGCCGAGTTCCAGGCGCTGGTCTCGGGCTACTCGGGCGTGATGACCGGACTGACCTTCGCGTTCTGGGGCGTTCTGGGCATCTTCTTGCTCATGTACTGGTTCGGGCACGAGGAAGAACGGTCATTCCGCGGGGCAGCCAGAGCGACTACTCCGGTCGCGCCGTTCGCCATCGTGCTCGGCGTGGTCGCGGGGCTGACCCAGTGGGCGATCGCCTGGTTCGTCGGCACGGAGCTGCCGTCGATCGTCGCCGGGTTCGTCGTTTTCGGTCTCGGGCTAGCCATGGCTGATCGGGGCGTGCTCGTTCCCCAGGACAGCTGGACGTTCCCGGATCGAGACACCTGGTCGGACAAATGGCTCGGGGGGTTGACGCTGGACAGTATCGAGGGTGACGACCCGGAGAAGGAGATGCCGGTGTTGCTGGCCTGGACGCCGTATCTGTTGGTCGGCGGGATCCTGTTGTTCACGCGCTGGCCGACGTTAGATCTCGTTTCCACGCTCCAGGAATTCACCGTCGGCGTCCCTGCAGTCCTGGGCTATACCGAACTCGAGTGGTCGATTCGATATCTCTACCTGCCCGGGACGATGCCGTTCATCCCGGTCGCGATTCTGACTGGGCTTCTCTACCGGATGGACTTCGAAGACACAGCTGATGCCTGGAGCGAGTCGACTCGACAGGTCGCACCGGCCGCGCTGACGCTCGTGATCGTCGTCTCACTGACGCAGATCCTGATCCAATCGGGGTTGAACAACGCCAGCAGTTTCGATCCCGGGATGATGGACGCCCTCTCGCAGGCGGTCGCGCTCGGGGCCGGCAGGGCGTTGCCGATAGTCGCCCCCTGGATCGGTGCACTCGGCACGTTCGTAACCGGTTCGAACACAGTTTCGGACATCCTGTTCGCCTCGCTCCAGTACGACGCCGCGGGTGAGGTCGGTATCTCCCGTTCGATCGTCGTCGCCATCCAGAACGTCGGCGGTGGCGTCGGGAACATGATTTCCGTTCAGAACATCGCTGCCATCTGTGGCGTCGTCGGGATTACCGGCCGCGAGGGCGACATCCTCCGCAAGACTGTGGTTCCGACCGTGTTGTTCGCACTGTTCGTCGGGACGGTCGGGATGATACTTGTCTACGTGATCGCTCCAGGAGCGTTCTGATAGTGATTACTGTAGCGATTTACCGGTACGACCGCACTCAGTCGTGCGGTCGACCCGGAACAGACCTACAGTAATCACTATGAGAGGCTGCCGTCTCTCGTCTGCGATTTCCCTGTTTCACCCGTAGGTGTGGAAGTCGACCGCTTGTTCGAGGAGTTCGTCCGGGATCCCCGGGACCTCCTCGGACCGAACCGGCCCAAGGTCATCAAGCCTCTCGGGCTCTCTGGGGAAGTCGCGTAATTTGAAGTGGATGTCGATGCCGGCCTTCGCGCCCTGTCCGAGCGCCACCGGAATCTGATTGTGCCCGGGCGTGCAGTCGCCGACGGCGTAGACCCCGTCGACTGAGGTCTCGCCGTGGTCCCCGACCTCGATGGTCCCGTCGTCGTTGATCTCACAGCCCAACTCGCGAGCGAGGCCGTTGTTATACTCAGCCCCGTACATGGCGAAGCCACCTCTGTACTCCCGGACCTCCCCGTCTTCGAACTCAAGGGCTTTCAGCCAGCCGTCCTCTCCGTTCTGGACGCCGGTTACGTCCGCGTGGATCACCGTTATCGGGTGGTTATCGAGAACTTCGGCCGTCTCGTCACTCCATTCGGGCTCTTGGCCCCGGGTGAGGAGATCGACTTCGTCGGTGAAGTTCAACATGATCCCTGCCACGTGGGCAGCACTCTCGGCGTGACCCATCACGTAGACGGGTTCGTCGACGAACATGTGCGCGTCACAGTGTAGACAGTAATGGAGCCCGCGTCCTGTCCTTGGCAGCGGTGGTTCCGGTCGCACGTCGTTGAACCCGGTCGCAAGTACCACCTTCTCGGCGTCGTATTCGGCACTGTTGCCCGTAAGCCGGACGCTTCCGTCCTCGTCACGGGAACACGACGAGACGACGTCCCGGTACATATCACAGCCGTATTCTTCGAGTTGCTCCTGCCCGATCCCGAGGAACTCGGCCCCGGTCGTCTCCTCTCGGACGCCCAGCAGGTTGTGTACCTCCTGCATCATCGCCGCCCGACCGCCGCCCCTGTTGACCAGCGCAGTCCGGTGGCCGAGTCGCGTGCTGTACAGCGCCGCGGTCATCCCCGCCGGGCCGCCCCCGACGACGACGACCTCGTATTCGTGGCGTTCTGTCTCCTCGCTCATGGAAAGAACAGACACGTGACTGCCGTATATAATTACGCTTCGAGGAACTTCGATAACTTCTCGGTTAGGACGTTACGATCCTGTAATCGATACCTCCAGTCATGACTGTCACATCGGCTCCTGTGGCCCGTCGTTGACCGACCCTGCGGGGACGTTTTTGTTCCCGGCGCACATTGTGACGGCTATGTCCGGGATCGTCTTTTTCGGGACGGACGACCGCGACCGAATCGTCGAGTTCTATATCGGCCGACTGGGCTTCGACGTGTGGCTCGAACAGCCCGGGTGTACGATCCTCCAGTACGACAATCTCCTCGTCGGATTCTGTGAGCGGGAAGAGGCTGAAAGCGAGGGTATCGTCACCGTCGTCTATGAATCCAGGCGGGGCGTCGACGAACAGTACGACGCGCTCAAAGACGTCGCAGATGATCCGCCAAGCGAGAACGAACCGTACAGGATCTATAATTTCTTCGGGACCGATCCCGACGATCGAACCTTCGAAATCCAGACGTTCCTGCACGAGACCGACCCTGTGTGAACGGATACCGGGGAACCGTAACCGGTATTCGTCCCGCCCGACGAGCGCCGATATGCACGACTACCACGCCCACTCGAACTACTCCGACGGTCGGTTTCTGGTCGAGATGCTCGGGGCTGCCGAGGACGCCGGCCTGGACGGGATCGGGATCGCCGATCACTGCAACGTCTCGACTGACGAGAGGGCTCGACGGTTCAGCCGGGAGTTCGGATTCAATCTGGATCTAACCTACGAGCGTCGGCGTGACGCGATCGAATCCCTGCGGAGGCGATACGATCTCCGGATCTACGACGCCGTCGAGATGGACTACCGACCCGAGGAAGAATCGGCCATCGGGGAATTCCTCGATACGGCCGGGTTCGATTACGCGGTCGGGAGTGTACACACTGTCGAGGGTCACAATCTCCACGACGAGGACTACTTCGGAGCGAAACCCCGGGCCGAGCGCGAGGCCGTCGTCGAAACCTACGTCGATCGCGTGGTTTCGCTGATCGACTCGGAGCTGTTCGCCATCGCGGCCCATCTGGACCTCCCGGAGCGGAATCAAGCGCTTCGAGGGTTCTTCACCGAGGACCACTACCATCGGATCGCTGCGGCCCTCACAGAGTCCCGGACAGTGCCCGAACTCAACGCCGGGCGTGTCAACGACGACTACGGACAGTTCCATCCTGGCCCGGACTTCCGAGAAATTCTGGCCGAGTACGACGTCCAATTCACCTTTGGAACTGACGCTCACACTCCCGAGAGCCTCGTCACGAATTCGGAGTCGCTCTCGACGTTCGCCGCGGAGTGGGAGGTCGATCCGGTGACGCTGAACGTCTGATCGAGTTCGAAGTTCTTAAACGGACCAGGGATAAAGGTCCGATAACTCGCTGGTGAGCGGGCTCCCAGCGGGCACCTGCGCTCGGCGATTACAACGATCGCTGAATCACAGGCTGGAATGTGGTCGGGCAACCGACTGAACCACTCGACGCCCGCGGTGAAAACATGGCAAAGAGCTTCTACTCACACATCCGGGACGCCTGGAAGGACCCGGACGACGGCAAAGTAGCGGAATTGCAGTGGCAGCGAATGCAAGAGTGGCGTGATCAGGGCGCGATCGAACGCGTCGATCGTCCGACTCGACTGGACAAGGCGCGCTCGCTGGGCTACAAGGCCAAGCAGGGCGTCGTTGTCGCACGCGTTAGCGTCCGCAAGGGCAGCGCGCGCAAGGTCCGGCACAAAGCCGGTCGACGTTCGAAGCGACAGGGCGTCACTCGGATCACGCGCCGAAAGAACCTCCAGCGCGTCGCCGAGGAGCGCGCGACCCGCAAGTACCGCAATCTGCGCGTCCTCAACTCCTACTGGGTCGGCGAGGACGGCAGCCAGAAGTGGTTCGAAGTCATCATGCTCGATCCGGAACACCCGGCGATCGAGAACGACGACGACCTCAACTGGATCTGTGACGACGCACACGAGGGCCGCGCTCTGCGTGGCCTGACTAGTGCCGGGCAGTCCAACCGTGGCCTCCAGCAGAAGGGCAAAGGTACCGAACACACCCGTCCCTCGAACAACAGCGGCAAAGGCCGCGGCAAGTAACGACCGCTCGTTCTCTCGCTTTCGAAGAGCGAATAGCGACAGCGACGATTGTTTCCCTACCGATCAGCCGTCACTGGATGTACGACGGGTCCTCGGCGTCGCAGTTCTCTTCGTGCTGCTCGGCGTCCGAACGGTTGTCGAACAGCATCTCGCATTTCTCGCACTGATACCACGTCTCGCCGTCACGTTCGGTCGTGGTAACCATACTCGTATATGCGTCGTAGTAGCGTATAGACGTTTCTCCGCTCGCTGGTCGGAATTCCGTCTTGTAACTCAAAGATGCGCTCGATCTCCGCGTCGGTGAGTTCGAAGTCGAACACAGCCAAATTCTCCCTGA
>JAZKRQ010000132.1:0-6425 GCA_036628575.1 Halapricum sp. | reverse complement strand
GTATTTTCATGGTTGCGGATACGTTCCCGTACCGGATAGTGGTTATCGTAGCATGACCCGGCGAAATCTGTTGGCCGTCGGCTGGCAAGTTTTCGTCCCCGAAAGCTCCGTGAAAAGAACGGCTTGTCGGTACCGTTGATCCAGTTCAGGACCGATAGGAACCGTCGAAAACCTGAGTTGCGCGTTTTTCCAAGCAGTTGCTCACTACAGTCACAGATGTGGCCTCTACAGCGACTAACAGACCGACTGGGTGTCGGTACTTTTAAGTTAATTCATGCCGGAGTTGACGATGACGCTTCGCTTGGAGGGCCGAAGCGTCAGCGGGGACCAATTCAGGGCGGCAAGCGAACCACCGGGCGTTTTTCGCCCGGCTGGTCCGCTTTCCACTTGTTATCTAAACCCAGTGAGCAGTTGCGCAAGCCCGGTATTATTTCCGGTTGAAGTCACGCTAATAGGCTTCTCACTGGTATCGTGACACTGCGCTTGGTCGGGGGTAGAGAGTTAGTGCACCGTTGGTTACGAGTTTAAACGAGAGTATTTTAAAACAAGAAGCGAGTACCGATCAGGGGGTGTCGATGCGCCATCACCTGTTTGGAAGTACCATCGAAAGATGACGAACAAAGACATCACAATGGTTTCGTCAGATTTGGTTGCTTCCAATCAATACGTTTAGCTTTGTGACACCCCCCAGAAAGCGCTGAACAAGTGATTCTACACCGAGGAAGATATACGACTTCGACATATTTATGTTAATTCGACACTAACGTATAGATAGACCTTACCGATGTACGACCTGACAGGATTCCAGCGAGACCTGCTTTATGTCATCGCCGGGAAAGAGGAGCCGCACGGACTCGCGATCAAAGAGGAACTCGAGGAGTACTACGAAAAGGAGATCCATCACGGCCGGTTGTATCCGAACCTCGACACGCTCGTCGACAAAGGGCTCGTCGAGAAGGGGCAACGCGACCGTCGGACGAATTACTACAGCCTGACGCGTCGGGGCCGGCGGGAAATCGAGGCGCGACGTGAGTGGGAACAGCAGTACATCGATCTGTAGACGGCTACGAGAGCAAGCCGCGTGGCAACTGCTTAGTTCGCCCGTTGATTATCTGACTTCTGCTAACCCATTGCCACCTTTTTCTGTGATAGTAAATCCTGTAAGTCTGTTCCGGATCGACCGCACTCCCCCGTGCGGTCGTACCGAATAATCGTTACAGGAATTACTATGAGTGGTCACGATAGTGACCCGAACGGGACCAGATAGACGAAAAAGACGCTCTCCTGTAATCGCTTGCCAGCCTCGAGAAACACCGATTTCGATGCCGTCCCTACAACCGCACCGGTACGTCCCGCACGTCTAGATACTCCTTGATATCGCGGATAGAGTGCTCGTCGAAGTGGAATATCGAGGCCGCGAGCCCGGCGTCGGCGTCGGCTTCGGTGAAGACCTCGTACATATCTTCGGGACCACCACAGCCTGAAGAGGCGATGACCGGTGTCGAAACGCTGTCGGTGACAGCGTTGGTCAGTGGGATGTCGTAACCGTCCTTGGTCCCGTCGGCATCGATCGAGTTGACGAACAGCTCGCCGGCACCTCGCTCCTCGGCTTCCTGTGCCCACTCGATGACGTCCAGGCCCGTCCCTTCACGGCCGCCCTTGACCGTACACTCGAACCAGACCGATTCACCGTCGACCTGGACGTAGTGTTCACCCTGTTCGTCGTACCGTCGCCTGGCGTCGACGCTGATAACGATACATTGATTACCGAAAGCCGTCGCCCCTTCCTCGATCAGATCCGGGTTCGCGATCGCACCCGAGTTGATCGACACCTTGTCTGCGCCCGCCCGTAGCGTCTCCTTGATGTCTCGCTTGGTGCGGATCCCGCCGCCGACCGTGAGCGGAATGAAGATTTCGTCGGCGACGCGTTCGACCGTATCCAGCATGGTCTCGCGGCCTTCCGCGGAGGCAGTGATGTCTAGGAAGACGAACTCGTCGGCCCCGGCTTGGTTGTAGCGTTTGGCCATCTCGACCGGATCGCCGGTATATTTCAGATCCTCGAAGTTGACTCCCGTGTACACCGCGGCGTTGCCGTCCTCGTCGAGGTCGACGTCGATGCAGGGGATGATCCGTTTGGTGAGCATTCCTTGTCTTTCAGTTCGCTCGAAAGAGGTATGACCGTTTCGCTCGACCCGACCCGCGACAGGGAGCGACGGCCACGGCGCGACTAACCCTACTGTTCGCCAGGCGCTTGGGCTACGTTTTCGTCCGGAACACGACGATAACACCGCCTCCCCCAGCAAAGACGACAGAATAGACGAGTCCACCGAAGAAAAGACGCAGCGATTGCCCGATAAACACCACCGGAGAGCTGTCACTCACGACACCCAGAACGAGAGCGCTGAGTCCGAGCAGAGACGCATACCCGAGTCCGACTATCGCTCCCCGAGCGAGAGCACCGACGAAGTCGTCGCTCACACCGCTAGCGGTTAGAAAACCGGCGAGGGCCAACGCTCCGATGACGATCAGCGTATAGACGCCCGCTGGAACTGTCGCGTACAGATCGAGGGTTCGGCCGAGGCCGACAGGCACCTCGTAAATCCCCAAGTGAGCCGCGTAGAACGTCCCGCCGACCACCGACAGAAGAGCATCGATACCGTTCGGCCGCGTGTACAGTCCGAACGCCCCCTCACTGGTCGCAATCTCCGTCAGGACGAGTCCGAACGATAGGGCGTAGGCGACGACAAACGCCGCAATCCCGGCACCGAACCCGCGACGATACGAAATCCTCGACATCGATGGAGAGTTTGCCGGGGACAGCCGATACTGCGAGGGACCCATGTGTTGACGCTTCATCGATGACTGGCATAAATCTGCGGTTCCGCGTCCGTTATCTAGAAGAAGCCCCTGGCCGAACGGCGAAGTATGACAGATCATTCGGCGGACGAGGATCATGCACACGACGAACACGATGTCGATCGGCCGGACTACGATCCGACTGACGTTTCGCTTCCGTCCAGAGCGCCACCGCTCCGTAGCACCGCGCCACAGAGTAGGTTTACCGGAAAACAGGTCGGGATGGGCTTCGTCGTTCTCGCAGTCGGGCTAGCGATCGTGTTCGGACTACCACTGGCGTTCGCGTAATCACTGCTCGACGGGAGTGGTCTCCTGGTATTGCTCGCGGAATTCGCTGATCAACTGCCCCATCTTGGCGTACCAGTCGTTGAGCACGCGCTGCATGTCGTCTGCGATCTGGTCCGGGTCGGTCGGGTGATACACGTGATAGTACCCACCCTGATCGTAGTTCACCTGTTCCTTCTGGATGAATCCCGACGAGAGAAGACGCTGTACGGACCGGTAGGCCGTCGATCGTTCACGACCGACCTCCTCGGCTATCTCGTCAACAGTCAACGGTTCGTTCGCGTCCGACAACTTGCGGAATACTTCCTTGTCGAGTTCCTTTAACCCGTGAATACATTCGAGAAGCCCCTCACAGTGCATGTCCTGTGAAAGGTACTCGCTCATCGACTCTGGCATGTCAGTTCGATATAGGCATAGCTGGCCTAAAAGCCTTGTGAGTAATGTGCATAACTGCGAAAGACGTGTAACGGAGCTTCTATACGGGATTGGACGCGTTTGCGGAGATATCGTTTCACCCATAAATTTCCGCCATGTCCGTGCCGATGCCGTCTTTCAAGCGGATTTTCGACGGGCTGTATTGTGACGAGATCAAACTACCGTTGGCGGGGAAGCGGGTCGACGTTCGTTCAGGGGGTGCATGCGGGCCTAACAAGGGAATATGGGGTCATAATATTGCGCGTCCAGGTCAAAACTATTAAGGCCGGTGACCGGCTATTCGCGGGTACGATGGCAGAAGCGAACGACATCGAAGAGATCAAGCAACAGAAAGCAGAAGAGATGCTCTCGGACTCGACGACGACAGAGGCACCTGACGAGCCGATCCACGTCGAAAGCCAGGAACACTACCAGGAACTCCTAGAGGATTACGACGTAGTGCTGGTCGACTTTTACGCCGACTGGTGTGGCCCGTGCCAGATGCTTGAGCCGATATTCGAGGACATCGCCGCTGAGACCGACGCGGCCGCGGTGAAGGTCGATGTCGACGCCCATCAGCAGCTGGCGGCCCAGTACGGAGTCCGTGGCGTCCCGACCGTCGTACTGGCCGTCGACGGTGAGACGGCCGAGCAGATGGTCGGTGTTCGGGACAAATCACACTACGTCGCACAGATCGAGCAGCACACTAACTGATTTTTCGACGCGATAGTCGATTTCGTCGTTTTCGATGCACCGTCCGGTGAGCGTCCCAGCCGGCGATATACTCTGATCACCCCAAAATATGATCCTGTCGACAAGTCAACGAGACGGCGGCAACCTTTTTCTATCTACCCCGTGTGACGAATACACATGGAGGAAGCGTACGTACGGCTGTTGTGCCCCGAATGTTCGAAAGAGTGGGAATCCTCGCCGCGGGACCTTCCTGTTCCCGAACAGACCTATCATTGCCCCAACTGCCACGCCACGCGGCGGCTGTCGGAGTTCATGCGGACCGAACACGATCTCCAGACGCTCAAAAAACTTCAGTAGTTTCTCGCTGCCCGTTATAGCCGGCAAGACGAAGACCTACGGTGTATCGGATCCGTTCGAACCCGTGTAGCAGGGGTGTATTAGCCGCTCGTCGAGGATCGCGCGCCGCAGGCTTCACATTGCAGCAGGACCGCGCCTTTCTCGCGGATGAGCTTTGTGTCGGGGAGCCCACACTCCGAACAGAGGACGAACTCCTCGACGTAGGCGTCGAGCGCCTCGGCGATACGACGTTCACTGAAACTACCAGTCAGTCGCGCGCGCCCGCTCTCGTCGATGTGGCCGCTGGTTCCCACCTCGTTTTGAAGGAACTTCATAACGTGGTCTTCCTCGCGACCGAGCCGATCGATCGTCTCCTGAAAGTTCTCGTAGACAGTGACATTCCCTTCTTGGCGTACGTCCGGATCCGGCACGTCGAATCGTTCGCCCCCTCCTTCGATGTCCGGCGTCTCCGAGAGCGCTCGGTCGAGCATGTCGTCGTAGTCCATACCTGAGCTATCCGGTCAGCCACTAAAAGCCTTTCAGAGTCCAATTCACCCTACGTGACCCGAGTCTGTGAGGTATTATTTCATACTCCCTCATTTCGGCTGATAGACCCTGACAAAACCCTCGAATACGAGGGGTGAGTGTTAACGTTTCTCAGGATACTACTATAATCCTTGAGTTGGTAGATGGGAGTGACTATGAAGAAGCAGGAGCTCATTCACCTCCACGGCCTGCTCGCACAGGTACAGGACCACTACGAAGGACACACAGGCAACACTGTCGACCACGACGAGTACACCAATCAGAGCGTTCGGCCGACATCGATCCACAAATCGAAGACAGACCACAAAGCGGCCGTATTCGCGCTTGCTGACGGTCTAACCTCCGAGCTGGAGTCGGAAGTCAAAGAACCGGTTTCGGCTGCTGCCGACTGATAGTGATTGCTGTAACGATTTACCGGTTCGACCGCACGACTCCGTGCGGTCGACCCGGAACAGACTTACAGCAATCACTATGAAGCCCTTTTCGCGCGAATTCTCCGTTTCCGGTCTCGGGCCGTGACCCTGCGACTGGAATCCGGAGTTCGATTCACGGTCAGTCGCTACTGTCCGTACCGTCGCTTACAGCGGTCCTCGAAGGCCTGGATACGATCGAACTCGCGAGGGTTGCCGATCGTCACACTGTCGAGAATCTCCGTGGAACCGTCGCTCCTGACACGAATCCCCTCGACGTAGAGACCGAAGGCCCTCTCGGTCCGCTCGAATTCGATCGATTCGAAGTCGTCTTTCATATCTGCGTGTGCCGGGTGAAGGCATATATTCGCTTTCCTGATACAGACTCATCGTGCCTAGAATGTCCATATGTGTGGAAGTCCCAAGCGACAATCGACTGATAGTGACTGCTGTAACTATGTACCGCTACGACCGCACGGCTGCGTGCGGTCGAAGTGGAACAGACCTACAGTAATCACTATTACAGCGGTCACTATGAGGATCAGACCTCGTCGACTCCGGTTGCTCGGAGGTATTCTTCCAGCAGCGTCGGGAACTGTCCACCTCGAACGTACCGAAGCCCGAAACGGTCCGCCCAGGAGATGATACCCCGGTCCTCTGTGACGACTCCCGCGTCCATCTCTTTCGCGAGTACGAGCAAGTCAAAGTCTTCCCGAGAATCGAGGACGCCCTGTCGGAGCGCCTTGCGATACTTATCCCGGAGGTTCGAGAGGACGCGATCGGCTTCCGTCATGTACTCCTCGCTGGTACCGAGTTTTTCCGGATCAAGTTGTTCGACCTCCCGGAGAGCCTCCTCGGAAACCCGGAGCCCGCGGTCGACGCGGT
>JAZKRQ010000131.1:0-6497 GCA_036628575.1 Halapricum sp. | reverse complement strand
AAAAAGTGGTTTCAGTAGATTAGCTCGTCGTCGCTTTCGATCATGTACAGCGTCCGGGCGGCGATGTTGACGGCATGGTCGCCGACGCGTTCGAGGTCCCGAATCGTCAGGAGCATGCGGGAGACGTCTGCCATCAGCTGCTCGATTTCCTCGTCGTCGTCGCCCGTGCCGACTTCGCGCTCGATGAGATCGCGAACGACGGTTTCGGACGCCTCGGAACACCGCGCATCGATGTCGTCGTCGCGTTCGGCGAGTTCGAAACACAGGTCGGGATCTTCCTCGGCGAAGGCGGTCATCGCGTCGTCGACCATCTCGACGACGTCGTCGCCGATTGCCTGGATGTCCACTTCAGGGTAGAGGTCCTGGTCGGCATCGAGGGTATACTCCCCGAGGTTCGTCGCGAGATCGGCGATCCGCTCGAGGTCGGTGATGATCTTGAACGACGCGGCAATGAACCGCAGGTCGCCTGCGACCGGCTGCTGGAGCGCCAGCAGGTCGACACAGTCCCGTTCGAGATCGAGGTACATCTGGTTGATCTCGTCGTCGCCGTCGATGACCTCCTGGGCGAGTTCATCGTCTTTCTGTTCGAGCGCTTCCAGGCCCATCCGTACGCGTTCGATGACGACCTCGCTCATGTAGAGGACGTTCTCACGGAGAGCGTTCAGCTTTTCCTGGTAACCTTCTCGTGCCATTTGTATTGTAATCCGACGTGAGGGTTGTTGTAAGTTGGTATTGCCATCGAATATGCTATGCAGATCGAGTCTAGCCGAACTTGCCGGTAATGTAGTCCTCGACCCGCTGGTGTTCGGGATTCTCGAAGATCTTCTGGGTGTCGTCGAACTCCACCAGTTCTCCGCCGGTGAGGAAGACAGCGGTCTTGTCGGATATCCGGGCGGCCTGCTGCATGTTGTGGGTGACGATCACGACGGTGTAGTCCTCGGCCAGTTCCTCGATGAGGTCCTCGATCTTCGAGGTGGCGATGGGGTCCAGCGCCGAGGCCGGCTCGTCCATCAGGATCACGTCCGGGTCGACCGCGATAGCACGGGCGATACAGAGCCGCTGTTGCTGGCCGCCGGAGAGATCGAGGGCACTCTTGTCGAGTTGATCTTTGACTTCGTCCCAGAGGGCGGCCTTCTTGAGTGACTTCTCGACGATTTCGTCCTCGTCGACATCCATGTCCTGGACGCGCAGGCCGTACGCGACGTTGTCGTAGATGCTCTTGGGGAAGGGGTTGGGGTGCTGGAATACCATTCCGATCTGACGACGGAGTGCGACCGGATCGACGTCCTCGTCGTAGATGTTCTTCCCGTCGAAGAGGAGGTCGCCCTCGATCCGGGCCGCGGAGATGAGGTCGTTCATCCGGTTGATACACCTGAGAAACGTCGACTTCCCGCACCCCGAGGGGCCAATCATCGCTGTGACCTGGTTGGCCGGAATCTCGATATCGATGTCCGTGAGCGCCTGCACGTCATCGTAGAAGACGCTGAGGTCCCTCGATTCGAGGATCGTCTTCGCGTCACCGACGCTCTCGGTCTCGTCGCCACCTTCGACGTCGATGGAAGAACTCACGAGCGGTTCCGAAGTCGGGTCTTTTGTAGTTGATTCAGCCATTGATTCCGTGTCGATACCGTCGTCTGATGTGGGCATTTGCTCTTGAGTCATCTATGCTTCCTGCCGTTGAAACTTGTTCCGGAGGATGATTGCGGTCCCGTTCATGATCAGCAGAACGATCAACAGCGTCACAACGCCGGCAGCGAGCACGCCGTGACGGAATGCCGGGTCGAACTCCGTCGACCACGAAAAGATCTGCCTCGGCATTGCCGCCCCCTGCGCGAAGTACCCGTCGGGTGCGAGCCGCACCGATGCAGCCATCCCGATCATGAGCAACGGCGCAGTCTCGCCGATCGCCCGACCGAGCGCCAAAATGGTCCCCGTCAGGATTCCCGGGAACGCCTGTGGCAACACGACGTTCCGGACCGTCTGCCAACGGGTCGCGCCCATTCCGTAGGAGGCTTCACGGTGGGAGTCGGGCACCGCCCGGATAGCCTCCTGGGCCGAGATAATGACGATAGGCAGGATCAGCAGTCCGATCGCGAGCGCGCCAACGATGACCGCTCCGACAGGCATCGTCACGATCCGGATGAACAGCGCCAGGCCCAGCAGGCCGTAGACGACAGAGGGCACGCCAGCGAGGTTCCCGATATTGATCTCGATGAGTGTGACGACTTTCCCCGCCAACCCCTCGTCAGGTGCATATTCCTCGAGGTAAATCGCGGCCCCGACGCCGACCGGGAATATGAGCACGACGATCGCAATCATCATCATCACGGACCCGACTATCGGCGGGTAGATCCCGGCGTCCTCCGGCCACCGTGACGTCGGACTCGTCAGGAACCCCCAGTCGAGCCAGGGATCGGGCGGCGCGAACCCGAACTGCCGCACGAGCACCGCACCGAGCAGGACACCACCGATCACGACCAGTGGAAAGACCAGGCCCTGGATTCCCTCGCGCCGGCGGACGACCCCCTCGACGTAGAGGCCGAGCGGCGGCACGATGAAACTGAAGAAGATGATCCAGCCGTCGACGCCGATTCCGAGGGCCGGACCAGCCACCAGCCCGAGAGCCGCCCCAACCAGCGAGAGCCCGACGAAAACGAGCGCATCGTCGCGGCTCTCCCGGCGCCGGTAGAGTACCGCTGCCACCCCCAGGGCGATCGGTAGCGTCACGATCAACAGCAGCACCATCCAGCGCGCCGGGAGGTACGGTGCTTGTATCACCGCTTCCCGCAGACTCATGAAACGGATCGGAATCAACCTACCGAGATCGAACTGTTCGCCGATCCAGTTTCCGAGCGTTACGACAACACGGGGGGGCAGACCGCCGATAGCGATTACCGGCGCGAAGACGATGACAAACAACCGTTCGAGGGGTGCCTTCGGTCTGGCCGCGCGGTGGGCGTAGATGGCCCCGACGGAGGCTGCGATCGCGACGGCTAGCGCGAACAGTTCGGTAACAGTGACTATCTCGATGAACATCACGAGGATCCCGGCGGAGAGGAGGACGCCAACGATCGGAATCCCCATCGTGGCGTAGGCTACTTCGCCCGCCGGTTCATCGAGGAGATAGTAGTAGACCGCGAGACCGACTGTCGGGACGACCAGGGTGAGGAAATACACCAGGTGCCAGCCCGGATCAGCCGACAGCGGCTGAAAAGCGTCCTTGGCGACGAACAGCAACAGGACGAGCACCGAAACGAGTGCGAGCGACGTCGAGGCGAGACAGACGGCCTCGAACGCCCGGCCACGGAGTCTACTGACCGTGCCCGCCTGCTCCGCCCATCCAGCTGTCGGTTCTCGACTCGCCATCTATAGCGTCACCGCCAGTGTCTGTGGTGTCGTGTTCATTCGTATTCCTCCCGGTATCGGGCCGCGATTCGGTTGCTCGCCAGGTTCATCAGGAACGTGATCGCAAACAGGGTGAGCCCGATCGCGAACATGCTCTTGAAGCCGAGCCCACTGACGTTGTCCGCGCTGTTGATCTGGACCATCGCAGCCGTCATCGGCTGGTTGCCCTGCCAGAGGTTCGCCAACGGGTCGGAGAAATCGATGAGGCGGGAGCGGCTTCCCATCGCGACGGCCACGATCATCGTCTCTCCGATCGCGCGCGACAGCGCGAGGATGTACGACGAGAAGATCCCCGACACTGCTGCGGGGATGACCACGCCGGTCGAGACCTCGAACTTCGTCGCGCCCATCCCGTAGCCCGCCTGCCTAAGCGAGTCCGGGACGGCGCTCATCGCGTCCTCGCTGAGACTCGACACCATCGGGAGGATCATGATCCCGACCATGAGGGACGCTGCCAGCACGTTGAACGTGTTCAGTGGCAGTCCAAACGTTCTGAGGAACGGGGTGACGTAGTGGAGTGCGAAGATACCGTAGACGACCGTCGGAATCCCGGCCAGGATTTCGAGCGACGGTTTGAGCACGGACCGGGCGCTGTCGCTCGCGTACTCGCTGAGGTAGACCGCTGCCGCAGTCCCGATCGGTAACGCGATCAGTGCCGAGATCACCGTGACGAGAATCGTCCCGCTCAACAGCGGCAGGATACCGAACTGTCCACGGTCGAGGAGGAACTCCGTTCCGGTGAAGAAGTCGATCGGATTGACGAGATTGAAGAAGTCGACCGCGTTCCACGCGAGCAGAACGACGATACTGACCGTGATAGCGACCGAGAGGCCAGCACAGAGAAAGAGAACGTACCGGTAGAGTCGTTCCCGGGCGACGCGTCCCGGATTACGAGATGTAATACTGTTGTCCCCTGTATCTGTACTCATTGTTGGTCTCCTTGACTGTGGCGTATGTAAAGAAAACGGTTCGCGGTCGCGAGCTTACCGGCCGGCCATCTCGTCAAGCTTTTCGAGGTTGTTGTCGCGGAGGTCCGTGCTGGAGGGGACGTAGCCGATCTCCTGGACGATGTCGGTCTCGGCGTTTTCCAGGTAGAACTTCATGAACTCGTAGACCTCTTCGCGCTGGAGGGCTGACTCGGCCACGTAGATGAACAGGGGACGGGCCATCGGGTATGAGCCGTCCTTCGCGTTGGCGAGGCTGGGCGCGGTACAGCCCTGGCCGCCATCGACCTCCAGAGCTTTGACCGCATCAGTGTTGGAGTTGTAGTAGGCATATCCGAAGTAGCCCATCGCGTTCTGGTTGTCCTGGATCCCGCGGACGATCGTCTCGTCCTCTTCGGTCGGCTGGTGCTCGGCCGTGTGGCGGAAATCCTCACCGACGATGTTCGAGTTGAACCAGTCGTAGGTCCCCGACGTCGAGGCGGGACCGAACAGCGCGAACTCCTGGTCGGGCCATTCATCCCGAACGTCCGACCACCTTTCCACGCCGTCTTCACGCCAGATCTGGGACATTTCTTCAGGTGTCACACAGTCCACCCAGTCGGCGTTGTTGTTGACGGCCATCGTCAGTGCGTCACCCGCGATCCGGAACTCCACCGGGGAGACGTCGTTGCTCGAACACTGTTCCTCCTCGCCCTCCTTGATCGGGCGCGAAGCGCCGTTGAGGTCGGAGTCGCCGGGGCAGAACCAGTTCTCGAAGCCGCCACCGCTGCCCGTCGAGTCGACGGTCACGTTGACCTGTGGGTGTTCCTCCATGAACAGTTCGGCCATCGTGTCCGAGACGGGGAACACCGTACTGCTCCCTTTGACGATGATCTCGCCTGAGAGCTGGTCGGTACCGTCATCGCCGTTACCGTTGCCGTTTCCGTTGCCGTTTCCGTTTCCGTTACCGCCAGTGTTCTCTGCACACCCTGCCAGCGCGATCGCACCAGTCGCGCCGGAGCTAATCAGGAACTTGCGCCGCGAGACGTTGCCAGGAAAGTCGCGTGACATCACCTAAACGGATCGCCGAGATAGGTAAATACCCTGCTATGACATATATAGATCAGTCGGATTAGTATAGTACGTATATAGTGAGAGACGTTCACAAACGTTTGCCTATTGTAAATTCGCGTTCTAACGGTTTTCAATCGCAGAAACCACCGCTCAGGCCGCAAAAGTACATATTAGTTTATAGTACTACGTGGTACTACCCTACGCATTAGTTGGGTAGTTAGTCGTATATCCCGCTACATGTATAGTCTGGGGTTGGAATACATATATCTTCCAAAATCTATTAGTGAACGCAAGCGTTCGTTCGGGTATGGAGACGCGAAAAGTCCAGGTGACCGGCGGTTCGACCTACACCGTTTCGCTCCCGAAAGACTGGGCCACAGACAACGACGTCAGCGCGGGCTCTATCGTAGAGTTCCACTCCGAAGAAGACCTCCTGTTGCTCTCGCCGAAAGACGATGTCGATCGCGCCGAGGGAACGCTCGATATCACCGGCCTGGACGAAGATCACGACCTGACGCGCGCGGTGATGACAATGTACGTCAGTGGATTTGACATTATCAGGCTGGAAGCCCAGCGCATCACAGCCAGTCAACGCCGGGTGATCCGCGACGCCACGCAGGGTCTGGTGGGGCTGGAAGTCATCGAGGAGACCGGCGATCGAGTCGTCCTGCAGGATCTGCTCGACTCCTCGGAACTGTCGGTCCACAACGCGATAACACGCATGCGACTGGTGTCGTTGACGATGCTTGCCGACGCCGTCGAGGCCCTGGTGGAGAACGACGGGGAACTCGCCGACGACGTTATGGAGCGCGACGACGACGTCGACCGACTCTGGTACATGGTCTCGCGCGTGTTCCGGACAGTGCTCCGCAATCCAACCGCAGCTACAGACATCGGTTTCCCTCGCGAGACGGTGTTCGACTACCAGTCGGCGGCCCGCCAGCTGGAGCGGATTGCCGATCACGCGACCAAGGTCGCTCGGATCGCTGGCGAAGTCGGGGACATCCCCGAGAAGGAGGCCGAGGCGCTGATCGGCCTCCAGGAGGCGGCCGTCGGGGTCCCGGAGCTGGCGATGGACGCGCTGTTCGAGGACGA
>JAZKRQ010000130.1:0-6541 GCA_036628575.1 Halapricum sp. | reverse complement strand
GTGTAAAGCCCTCCCACGAAGTTCCCGACGGGTAGCATCATACTGTCGGCTATAACTTCGTGAGCGATTCCGCCACGACGGGACGGCAGAACTGCTCATGTGATTATAGCCGACAGTATCAGTAGCCCTGTGCGTTGCCGTCCTTTCGAGGTTCCGTGGCGGCCGAGAGCGTACCGTTGTCGTTGCGGACGATCTGTGCGCCGCCGAAGTACTCGCTCGTGAGTAACTCCACGTCGTGGCCCTTCCGAGCGAGTTTCGCCGCCGTGTGGGAGTCGAAGTGCGGTTCGATCGCGAGCGTGCCGTCTTCACGGTACCGCCAGCGCGGGCGATCGAGCGCGGCCTGCAGCGGGAGATCGTCGCCGACGAGGTTCGTGAGTACCTGGACGTGCCCCTGGGGCTGCATGTATCCGCCCATCACGCCGAAGGCTACCCAGTCGTCTTCCCCCAGTCGGGCGAGCGCCGGGATCAACGTGTGGAACGGTCGCTTGCCGGGCTCCAGGGAGTTCGGGTGGTCAGGATCCAGTGAGAAGGAGGCCCCCCGGTTCTGCAGGGCGATTCCGGTATCGCCGGCGACTAGCCCGGACCCGAAGCCCGCGAACCGCGAGTTGATGAACGAGACGACGTTACCGGCGTCGTCGGCGACGCAGAGCAACACCGTGTCGGCGTCCTCGGCGTGGGCGTCCGGCACGCCGACGGAAACGTCGTCGTTGGCAGTCTCGTCGATCTCCGCAGCCCGTTTCTCCGCCCAGGACTCTGCGGCCAGCGGCGGGTGGTCCTCGAACTCCGGATCAGTGATGTAGTGATGGCCGTCGTGGAAGGCGAGCTTCGTCGCCTCGACGAGGTAGTGGATCCCTTCCGGGGTATCGAACGGGTGGTCGCTGGCATCGATCGCTTCGGCGATGTTGAGCGCCTCCAGCGCGATCAGTCCCTGATTGTTCGGCGGCAGCTCGAACACCTCGATGCCCCGGTAGGTGCTCGAGACCGGATCGACGAACTCCGGCTCGAAGTCGGCGAGGTCGTCGGTCGTGAGAAAGCCGCCGTGGGCCTGGACTTCCGCGGCGATCGCTTCGCCTATCTCCCCCTCGTAGACCACGTCCGCTCCCTCCTGAGCCACACGCCGGAGCGACTCGCCGAGTTCCGGGAGTCTGACGGTCTGTCCCGCGTCCGGCGACTCGCCGTCGAAAAGGTAGGCCTCACGGGCGTGGCTGTCTTCGAAGAGGTCCTCTCCGTGGGCCCAGGCCGAAGCGATCCCTTCGGAGACGGGATACCCCTCCGTCGCGTACCGGATCGCCGGTTGAAGCAATTCCCCGAGATCCATCTCGCCGAAGCGCTCGGCAGTCGCTTCCCAGCCCCGGGCTGTTCCGGGAACCGTGACGGCGTGTGGCCCAGTCATCGGCATCTCTACGTCCCCTGGGTCGTCGTCCTGTTGCTCGGCGACGGCCTCGCGGACGCGGCCGATCGTGGCTGTCTCCGGGGCCGGCCCGCAGGAACGCATTGCGCCGACGTCACCGTCTGCAGTCCGGTAGGCTGCGAAGGCATCACCGCCCAGGCCTGTCGACGTGGGCTCGACGACGTTCAGCGCTGCCGCCGTGGCGACGGCGGCGTCGAAAGCGTTGCCGCCGCGTTCGAGGATCGAAATCCCTGCCTGCGCGGCCAGCGGCTGACTGGTCGCGACCACGCCACGCTGGCCATAGACGGTCGATCGACGCGAAGTAAACCGGTCGAGATCAGGGGTCGACATAGCCCCACCGTGGGGTTCGTGGGTGAAAAAGCCACGTCTGAACGGGAACGCTCGCCCCGGTCAGGATCCGTCCGCGTCTGGCGCGGACGGCGGGTCGAGAGTCAGCGCGGTGATCGCCGCGAACAGGGCGAGGCTCCCGCCGATCATGAACGTCTGGTTCCAGCCCAGCGCGACGACGGCCGCGCCGGTGACGGTCCCGCCGAAGACCCCGCCCCATATCTTCGCGGAGTACAGCAGCGCGTAGTTGGCACTGGAGTATCGCTCACCGTAGTAATCGGCGACGGTACTCGGGAACAGTGTGTACTGCGGACTGGAGAAGAACACGCTGAGGACGACGGCGGCGACGAACGCCCCGCCGAGTCCGCCCTGGCCGAAGCCGACGACGGCAAACAGCCCGAGACCACTGATCCCGAAGGTGGCTATCATCGTCCGCTGACGACCGACGCGGTCGCTGAGTCCGCCGATAGTCAGCCGACCGACCGCGCTGGCGACCGGCAGCAGGGTCGCGGCCGCAGTAGCGATCGCCGCCGCCAGTCCGAGAGTCGAGGCGTAGGAGACGACCTTCTCGATCAGCATGAGTTCGGCACTGGAGACAGCGACGAACATAGCGTACATGAGCCAGAACTGACGGGTGCGTAGCATCTCTCGCCAGGTGAACTGCGGGCTGGTGTAGGTCACGCCGTCGCCGTTCGAGAGCCATTCCTCGGGCGGGTCCCTGAGAAGCAACGCCCCGACGAACACGACCGCAAAGATGAGCAGCCCGACGTGCTGGAGCACGTCGACGTACGCAGTGACGGGACTGCCAGGCCCCGTGTTCGCCCGGACGTACGGGACGAGCGCGGCGCTCCCTCCGGCGAAGGCCATCGTCCCGACGCCGGCGGTGAGACCCCGGCGGTCCGGGAACCACTTCAGCGCCGTGTTGACGGCGACCGTGTAGACGATCCCGACGCCGAGCGCACCTAGCGAGTAGGCGAGATAGATCTGCCAGGTCGTCGTCGCGACCGAGAGCCCGAGATAGCCACCCCCAGCGAGGACGGCCGCGAGGAGACTGAGCGCGCGCGGGCCGTGGCGGTCGCGCCACCAGCCGACGGGGAACTGACTGCCGGCCTGGACGACTACGTAGAGGGTAAAGACCGTCGAGAGCGCCGCGCTGTCGATGCCCAGATTGGTCGCGACCGGGTCCCTGAGGCTACTCCAGACGTACTGATAGGGTCCGACGACCGCCATCATGGCCGCGGCCGCCAGCACCAGCCACCACCGTGAGAACCCCAGGACGTCCCTGGCCCGGGCGGCGTGATCAATCTCGTCGCTCATCGCGTCCCTCCGAACGAGGCTACACTCATGTCAAAGGTGTTCGGATGCAAGCATCTCGACCCGATTATAGTTGTCGTCGTGATATCGGCGGACCTCCGAACCCGGTCGCCCCAACGCGACTCACGTGATCGTTCGTCTGGCCGGACGGAACGGTCTCAACAGGGCGGTCCTCGTCGAACGGGTACTCTCTGGCCAACACTAATCGGAAATCGGCCCGCCTCTGTTCGACTCTGGCTTCCGAGTCCGTCTGATAGTGACTACTGTAACGATTTACCGGTGCGACCGCACACTGTCGTGCGGTCGACCCGGAACAGACTTACAGTAGTCACTATCACTATCGAGCCCCTTGCCCGGGACCTCGGAGTTCCTGAGTATTACAAAAAGTCAAAAAAGTATTATTCCAGCAAGTACCACCGCTACGTACGGAATGTACGATCGACGAACGGTTCTCCAGGCGATCGGCACGGGGGCAATCGCTGGAGTCACGGGTTGTTCGGCAGGGGGATTGCCAGGAAACGGCGGGGCTGACGGGGCGCGGACGGTCACCGACGGCGCGGGTCGCGAGATCTCGCTGTCGGAACGGGTCGAGCGCGTCGTCGCGGTCGGTCCGGGCGCGCTCCGGCAGGTGGCCTATCTCGGTGCGACCGACCGCGTCGTCGGCGTCGAGGACGCCGAAAGCGACTGGCTACGAGAAGTACCGTACAACCTGGCTAACCCTGGACTCCGAGAGAAGACAGTCATCGGTTCAGCGGGGCCCAACGCCGGTGGTAACGCCGAGGAGATACTGTCGGTTGATCCGGACGTAATCTTCTTCTATGGCGATCCATCCCGGGCCGAGACGCTCCAGAAGCAGACGGAGACGCCGGTCGTCGTCCTGCGAATCACCGGCCTCGGAGGCGAGGACGAACGGCAGCAACTCTTTGACACTTGGGAGCTGGTCGGCGAGATCCTCGGCATTGAAGATCAGGCGTCGGAACTGGAGACCTTCGTGGCGGAGACAATCGATGACCTTGGGGATCATATTTCCGACCTGGACGACGACGAGCGAGCCAGTGCCTACGCCGGCGCGATAAGTTATAAGGGAGCACACGGACTGGCGACCACCCGGCGGCGGTTCCCGCCGTTCGCGTTCACCGGTGTCGAGAACGTCGCGAGCAGTCTGGACACCGACGCGGCGTCGGTCCAGATCAGCGAGGAGACACTGCTCACCTGGGATCCGGGAACGATCTTCATTGATTCGAACAATCTCGGTCGCGCCCGCGAGGACCTGTCGAACAACGACGCGTTCGACCGGCTCACGGCCGTCGAAGACGGCGAGGTCTACACGCTGCTTCCGCATGCGAGTTACCACCACAACTACGGCTCGATCCTGGCCAACGCCTACTTCGTCGGAACGACGCTGTATCCCGATCGCTTCGGCAGTGTCGATCTCGGATCGAAAGTGGACTCGATTTTCGAGGCGATGCTCGGCGCACCGCTGTACGACGAACTGATCGACGCGTACGACGCCTACCGACGGCTGGAGGTTTGAGATGGCGAGCGAGACAGTCCTGCAACGGCGCGAGCGAACGACCCGGCGGACCTATGCGGTCGCGACCGGGTGGCTCCTCGCGCTCGTGATCGTTTCCCTGGTCGCCGTCAGCGTCGGTTCGGTCACGATCCCGCTTTCAGACGTCCTCGCGGCGCTCCTCGGGGGTGCAACTGAGACCCAGCAGGTGATCGTATGGAACCTCCGTCTCCCGCGAGTGCTCGGGGCGGCCGTCGCCGGGGCTGGACTGGCGGTTGCCGGCGCGGCGATGCAGACTGTCCTCCGCAACCCTCTGGGTGCGCCCTATACGCTCGGGATCTCCCAGGCAGCGGCGTTCGGCGCGGCCATCGCCATCGTCGTCTTCGGCATCGGCAACGGCGGTGCGGTCGACTTCGGAGGCCTCGCTCCCTATATTACGACGGTCGCGGCCTTCCTGGCAGCGATGGTCTCGACGGGCGTGATCCTGCTGCTGGTGACCTACCGCCGGGCGACACCCGAGACGTTGATCCTGACTGGCGTCGCGATCGGATCGCTGTTCACCGCCGGTATGACTCTCCTGCAGTACTTCGCTAGCGACACCGAAGTCGCGGCTATTGTCTACTGGACGTTCGGCGACGTCGGCCGGGCGACCTGGGGCCACGCGCTCCTGATGACGGCGGTCGTCCTGCTCGCGCTGGCGTACTTCCTCGCCAACGCCTGGAACTACGACCTCATGGACGCCGGGACCACGACCGCCAAGAGCCTCGGCGTCGAGGTCGAGTCCCTCAGGATACGAGGGATGGCTGTCGCCTCGTTCGTGACGGCGATAGTAATATCCTTCGTGGGAATCATTGGGTTTGTCGGCCTAGTCGCACCACATATCGTTCGGATGCTCATCGGCGGTAACGAGCGCTATCTCCTGCCGACCTCGGCACTCGCTGGCGGGGCGTTGCTGGTCGGGGCCGACACGCTGGCCCGGACCGTCGTCGCGCCGGTCGTCCTGCCGGTGGGGATACTCACCTCGTTCCTCGGCGCACCGCTATTCATCTATCTCGTCATCCACGGGAGGGAATACTGGTGACTCTCGAGATCGAGGATCTGACGTTCGCCTACGACGACGAGTCGGTACTCGATGGGATCGACCTGACTTCAGAGTCGGGCGAACTTCTTGGGTTGCTCGGGCCGAACGGCTCCGGGAAGAGTACGCTCCTGCAGTGTATCAACCGGGTACTGGAGCCCGATCGAGGGACAGTTCGGATCGACGACGATCCGGTTTCGGAGTCGAGTCGCAACGAGATCGCCCGTCGGATCGGTTACGTTCCCCAGGCGGAACAGAGCGCGTTCCCGGCGACCGTCTTCGAGACGGTCCTGCAGGGACGGCGACCGCAGGGCGGGTGGTCGCCGAGCGAGCGCGACCACGAGGCGGTCGCGTCGATGATCGACAGGCTCGAACTCGAGGAGTTCACGACTCGACGGGTCGACGAGCTCAGCGGTGGCCAGCGCCAGAAGGTCCGTCTCGGACGCGCCCTCGTCGGCGACCCCGCTGCCCTGTTGCTGGACGAGCCGACGAGTGCACTCGACCTGAAACATCAACTGGACGTGATGGATCTGATCGTCGAGCACGTCCGCGATCGGGGTGTCGCGGGCGTAGTCGCCATCCACGACCTCAATCTCGCGGCGCGCTATTGCGATCGAATCGCGCTCCTACACACAGGCGAGGTCTACGACGTAGGCGATCCGGCGGTGCTGACATCGGAGACGATCCGAACGGTCTACGGCGTCGAGGCGACCGTCCGGCGTCACGGCGACCGACGACTCGTCGTGCCGGAGGCGTCCGTGGAGGGGCAACAGCCACCCGAGACCGAACCGGGTCTTCGACTGACAGCAGATGACGATTGATACTGCCGGCTGTAACATTTCGAACGAATTCGACCACCCGGTGGGTCGAATATCTTCACGAACTTACAGCCGGCAGTATG
>JAZKRQ010000129.1:0-6619 GCA_036628575.1 Halapricum sp. | reverse complement strand
AGGGAATCACCGGCGGCGAAGGGAAGTTCCACACCGAACAGATGCTCGAGTACGGCACGAACGTCGTCGCTGGCGCAGTTCCGGGCAAGGGCGGCCAGGAGGTCGCCGGCGTCCCGGTTTACGATACGGTCCAACAGGCGGTCCGTCAGGAAGACGCCGACGCCTCGGTCGTGTTCGTGCCGCCCGCGTTCGCCGCGGACGCTATTTTCGAGGCGCTGGACGCCGACGGACTCGACCTCGTCGTCGCTATCACAGAGGGGATTCCGACCCAGGATATGAGCCGCGTTCACCGCAAACTTGCGGAAACCGACACCTATCTCGTCGGGCCGAACTGCCCGGGCCTCATCACGCCGAGCGAGGCCAAACTCGGTATCCTCCCGGGCAACATTTTCAGCGAGGGCAACGTCGGTCTCGTCTCTCGGTCGGGGACGCTGACTTACCAGGTCGTCGACAACCTCACCAAGCGCGGTATCGGACAGACGACTGCCATCGGAATCGGTGGGGACCCGATCATCGGAACCGACTTCGTCGACGCGCTCGAACTGTTCGAGGCCGATCCCGACACCGACGCCGTCGTGATGTGTGGGGAGATAGGTGGCGAGGATGAGGAAGAGGCCGCCCGCTACATCGGCGAGCAGATGGACACTCCAGTCGCGGGCTTCATCGCCGGACGCACTGCCCCGCCGGGCAAGCGCATGGGCCACGCTGGCGCGATCGTCTCCGGCAGCGGTACGGGCACCGCCCAGTCCAAAATAACCGCGCTGGAAGACAACGGCGTACCTGTCGGCGACACGCCCGAAGAGGTCGCCGATCACATCGAAGAGCTGTTATAGATAGTCAAGGCGAATACCCCCGCCTTCCCGTGAGGGACGAGTGTTCCGACCGCTCAGGTTGGAACCGAGGACTGAACAGGCGGGTGAGGATGTCAAAGGTCCGGTGTGCCCACCGCAACGGTGGGAAGTTTGATAGTCATGTCTGTGGAACTGACAGGCGATGACAGAACGCGAGTCGATACGCGTGTTGCACGTCGACGACGATCCGGATTTCCTGGATGTCGTCGCGACGTATCTGGAGGACGAGGTAGAGTCCCTCGAGATCGTCAGCGAGACCAGCACCGAGGCGGGTCTGGAGCGTCTCGACGAGACGCGGATCGACTGCGTGATCAGCGACCATCGGATGCCGGAACTGGACGGACTAGCGCTTCTCGACCGTGTCCGTGAACAGCATCCTGAGATGCCGTTCGTCCTCTACACCGGCCACGGGAGCGAGGAGATCGCCAGCGAAGCGATCTCGGCGGGCGTCACTGAGTACGTCCAAAAGGAGACGGGCATTGAACAGTACACGGTCCTGGCGAACACGATCGTCAATGCCGTCGAACACGTCCGTGCGAAAGAGGCTCTCAGGGAGAGCGAGCAGCGCTACCGCACGCTGGTCGAACAGAGCCACGACGGGATCTTCATCTACAGCGACGAGGAATTCGAGTTCGTCAACGACCGCGTCACAGAGATCACGGGCTACGACCAATCGGAGCTGCTCGGGACGAACGTGTTCGAGCTCGTCCATCCCGACGACCGCGAACGGGTCCGCGAAATCGGGCGCCGCCGCCGAGCCGGTGAGGACGCACCGAACCGATACGAGGCGCAGATCACGACTGCCGACGGTGAGACGCGCTACCTCGAGTTCGGCGTCCAGGCGATCACCTTCGAAGGAGAGAACGCCGCGCTGGGGTCGGTCAGGGACATCACCGAGCGCCGCCGCCGCGAGGAACGGCTCGACGAATTCGCCAGTATCGTTGCTCACGACCTGCGGAATCCGCTGAACGTCCTTGCCGGGCGGCTCGATCTGGCACGCGAGACCGGTGACGACACCCACTTCGAGGCGATGGCGCGCTCGGTCGACACGATGGAAACCCTGCTCGAAGACACCCGTGACCTCGCGCGAATGGGGATGCCAGTTCAGGAAGCCGGCATCGTGACCGTCGACGAGGTCGCCCGGGCGGCATGGGGCGGACTCGAGGAGGCCGACGGGACGCTGACCCTCGCTGAAGGGCTCCCGACCATCGAGGCCGACCGCGACCGACTCGAACGGCTGTTCGTCGAGTGTTTCGAGAACGCCACGATCCACGCCGAGGACCCCTCGATCCGGGTCGAACCGGCGGAGGACGGGTTCGCTATCGCCGACGACGGCCCCGGGATCTCCGAAAGCGAACGCGGGCGTGTCTTCGAACCGGGATACACGACCGACACCGATCGGACGGGGTTCGGGCTCACGATCGTCAAGTGGATTGCCGACGCCCACGGCTGGTCGATCGCGGCTCGGGAACCGACAGAGGGCGGCACCAGGATCGTCATTTCCGACGTCGAGAGGGCCTGATCCTGACCAAACGTCGGGAACGATCCGGTGTATCTATAAGGATTCACGAAGAAACGCCGATTATGGTCCACACCTGCCGGCACTGCAAGCGCACGTTCACGGACGAACTGGCCTACGAACTCCACCGGGACACGTGCTCGTCGGAACAGTTGTACTGTGAGGCCTGTGGTGACCGTTTCAGTGAGCGGACCGCGACGCGGGACGGCTGGCACTACACCTGTCCCAACGAGGATTGCGACGGTGAAGGAATCGACGAGGACCTCCACCGGGTCCGTGACGCACGCGTCGAGGCGAACTGATAGTGATTGCTGTAACGATTTACCGGTACGACCGCACACAGTCGTACGGTTGATCCGGAACAGACTTACAGCAATCACTATGAGAGGGCGAAGCCGGCAGGGACGCGGTTTTCGGGATCGATACTCGGGGTGTAACCTATACATGTAGCCAGCCAATAGAGGGTGACGAATGATCGAGGCCCGCGATCTCCGCAAGGAGTACGGCGGTTTCCCGGCCGTCGAGGGGAGCACGTTTTCAGTGGAGGCTGGAGAGGTGTTTGGCATCATCGGCCCGAACGGGGCTGGCAAGACCACGACGCTGAAAATGCTCGCCGGGTTGATCGAACCCACGAGCGGCAGCGTCTCGGTGGCCGGCTACGAGGCTGGCGAGACCGAGATGCGCCACCAGCTCGGATTTCTCCCCGAGGAATCGCCGCTGTACGAGGAGATGACTCCCCGGACGTACTTGCACTTCTTCGCTGATCTGTACGACGTTCCCAAGGATGTCGCCGAGCGGCGCATCCACGAGACGCTGGACGAACTCGACCTGCAACATCGCGACAGACAGCTCGGGGACATGTCCAAGGGAATGAAACGGAAAGTCGCGATCGCTCGATCGCTGATCAACGATCCGGACGTGTTGGTCTACGACGAACCCGCGAGTGGCCTCGACCCGCTGACGACCAACTATATCATCGAGTTTACCAGTCAATTGGCCCAGGAGGGCAAGACGATCGTCTTTAGCGCTCACAACCTCTTTCACGTCGAGTCGATCTGCGACCGCGTGGCTATCATGAACGAGGGAGACATCGTCGCTCGCGGCGACCTCGAGCAACTGCAGGCCGAACACGGAGAGACGACCTATCACGTCTATACGACCGTCGAAGTGCCCGATAGCGTCGCCAAGAACGGTCAGTACGTCCGGACGGTCGAGACGATGGACGATGTCGAGGCCGCCCGGGAAGCCGCGCAGGAGGCCGGCGGATCGGTCGTCGACATCCGGACCGAGGAGTCCAGTCTCGAAGAAGTGTTCCTCAACGTGGCCGAAGACGGTCGCGACGGGCGCGGGCGTCGGCGGACGGAGCCACAGCCGGAGGCCTGAGCGTGCGGCCGCGCAAGATCCTGCGGATCGCCCGTTGGGAAGTAACGAAAAACGCCGGCGGTATCGACCGCAAGACGGTCGCTATCGTCGGCGTGACGGTGCTGTTGTTCGGTGCCGTCGCGCCACTGGTCGTCTCGGGGGGAGGCGTCACTCTCGACGAGGGGTTCTACCGGGTCGGCATCGAGGAAGAGAGTCCGCTATATCCGGTCGTCGAACAGGACGACACGTTCGCGATACGCGATCCGGCGGGAGAACTCGGCGAGGAGATCGACCTCCGGGTGACCGGCACGTCAGCCGTCCCGAGCGAGACGCCCAAAGGCAAGGCGTCGCTGTCGGAGTTGCGCTCCAGCATCACCGACTACAACGACCGAGTCATGGGCGAGGAGCGGAACCAGTCAGCTGCGTTCCCGGTGTCGGTGGCCCTGGAGTACGTCGAGCGTGAGGGCGTCAGTGCCGGTATCGGGACGGATGACACGGGGACGGGAGACGGAACCGACGGCAGCGATACTGATGGCACGGGAACCGGCGACGGTACTACCACTGACGGCGACGGCACGACTACCGGCGGCGGAGCCGGGACTGGCGGTGCCGGAACGGGCAGCGACGGAACCGACGACGGAACGGCCGGTGGCGGCGGCATCGGTGGGATAGCGCGGAGCATCACCGGCAGCGACGGGATCACCGGCACGCCCTCGGACATCTCCCCGCCGTTCCCCTTCCAGTCGCTGGTACTTGCGTTCCTGTTCGTCCTCCCGCTGAACTTCGTCATCCAGGCCTACGGCTCGACGATGTTGAGTGAGCGGATCAACCGCCGGGGCGAACTGATGCTGGTAGCGCCGGTCTCGCGGGGTGACATCATCGCCGGGAAGACGCTGCCGTACTTCCTCGGGGCCATGCTCTTCGAGGGACTGATCACTGGTGGAATCCTCTCCCTCCAGCCCGACGCCGGCAGCGGGCTGTACTCGATACTTGCGGTCGTCCCGCTGGTGTTGCTCTTCCTCGCGGCGACGTTCCTCGGAGCGATGTTCGCCCGTTCGTTCAAGGAGCTGACTTTCGTGACGGTCGCGATCACGGTCTCGTTGACGACGTACGCGTTCGTGCCCGCGATCTTTACCGATGTAACGCCGATCGCGCTCATCTCGCCGCTGACGATCGTCGTCCGGGACATCCAGGGCGTCGCGATCTCGCCGCTATCGGCCGCGTTCTCGACGTTCCCGCCACTTTTTACTGCGGCGCTGTTCTTCGGGCTCGGCGCGGGTCTGTATCGGGAGGAGGACATGTTCACTCAGCGGCCGATCCCCCTGAAGGTGCTCGATGCGCTGGCCGGCCGGATACGGCGTCGACGGAGCGTCGCGCTGGTCGTAATCTTGCTCATGCCGCTCGTCATCCTCGCGGAATTGGTCGCCGTGGCGGCCGTCTACCCGCTCTCGCTCGGACTCCCGCGGTCGCTCTGGCTCGGGCTGATCTTGCTGGCGATCGTCGTCATCGAGGAAGTGGCAAAGAGTCTCCCGGCGTACGCGGGCTTCGTGCACAACCGATACGATCGATCGCTGCGATCGGCGTTGGTCGTCGGCGGGCTGGCCGGACTCGGCTTTTTCGTCGCCGAGAAAGGACTGTTGCTCGTCCAGTTGCTTCCGGGCCTGCCGGAAGTCGAGCAGGCGGCGATCGTCTCTTCCGGTCCCATCGCCGGTATCGGCCCGGCCGTCGCCGTCCTGCTGTTGCTCGCGCCGCTGGCCCTGCACGTCGTCACGGCAGCGACCTCGGCAGTCGGGATGCGATCGGGTCGGCGGGGCTACGCCGTCGGTCTCGCGGCCGCGATCGCGATTCACTTCGCCTACAACTTCGCGGTGGTGATGCTCTTTGTTTAACGACGTCAGAGTCGCCATTGCGCGACGGGACATCGCTAGCCTCTCCCGGGAGAAGACGATTGTCCTCGCGCTGCTCATTCAACTGTTCATCGCCGCGTTTTCGTCGTTCCTGGTGGTCGGGTTGACCTCGCTGTACGACCCCGGGAGCGTCGAGTCCGGTGAACTCACGTTCGGTATCTCCGGCGAGGCTCGCGACGAGCTCGACCGGGCGGCACAGGCCGCAGACGTGAACACGGAGGTCTACCCCTCCCAGGAGGCTGCCCTGGACGCGTTCCAGCGGGGGGAGGTGGTCGGTGTCCTCGATGGCGAGTACAGCGGGGGGACCATATCGGTGACGGCGTCGGTCCCGGCCGAGAGCGTTCGGTCGACAGTGACAGTCGTGAAGGCCCGCGATACGCTGGAGGAACTCGAACGCGACGAGCGAGTCCGACGGAGCGCCTACCTCACGACCCAGCCCGTTCCGCTCCCGTCGGAGGCCAGCGCCAGTCCCTACTTCGGGTTCACCTACACCATTCTAGTCCCGCTGCTTCTGTTTCTCCCGCCCTTTATTAGCGGGTCGGTGACCGTCGACACAATCACCGAAGAAATCGAACGGGGGACCCTCGAACTGCTGCGGGTCGCGCCCGTCTCGCTGACGGACATCGTCGACGGGAAGGCCCTCGGGATGGCGCTTCTTGCCCCGGCGCAGGCACTGCTGTGGATCGGCCTGATGAGCGTCAACGGGATCGCCATCCAGAGCGTCGTCCCACTGTTGGCGCTGGTGTCGGCGATCTCGCTGGTGGTCGTCGTCCTCGGGACCGTCCTTGCGCTGGCGCTTGGCGAACGCCGCCAGGCCCAGCTACTGTACTCGATCATCGCGCTGGGGCTGTTCGGCGCGGCCGCGCTGCTGCCGGAACACCCTGCGACAGTCGCCGCGAAACTCGCGGTCGGCAGCGAGACTTCGATCACGTCGGGGACCGTTCTCGCGCTGTCGGTACTGGCGGTCGTCCTCTACGCCG
>JAZKRQ010000128.1:0-6653 GCA_036628575.1 Halapricum sp. | reverse complement strand
CCGTCGCCGTAGGTCTCTTCCAGGTACTCGACTATGTCGCTGCTCTCAGGCATCGCGTCGATACCGTTGTCGGGGTCGACCAGGACCGGGACGCCAGTCTGGCCGCTGATCTCTTTCACTTCTGTGCGCTTGCTGTGGCTGGACGGGACCTCGTGGGAAACGTACTCGAGGCCGAGCTCGTCGAGTTTCTTCGTGACCTTCGCGCAGTAGGGGCAACCGGGGAGTTCGTACAGTTCGAGGTTTGTCATCGAGAACGCGTATGAAGCGGAATCAAAAGAGCCCAGCGGTCCTGTGCGCGGACGCCGCACCGCCGCCCTGATAGTGATTACTGTAAGTCTGTTCCGGGTCGACCGCACGCTCTCGTGCGGTCGTACCGGTAAATCGTTACAGTAATCACTATGAAACGGTCACACGAGAACGCGGAACCGGACAGCGAAGTACGCCACACAGACGAGCGCCATCACCCAGTGACCCGGGTGGATCTGGTCGCGCCGGCCGGCGGTGAGCGCGACGACCGGGTAGGTAAGCAGTCCGGCTGCGATCCCGTAGGCGATGCTCTGGGTTAGCGGCATGATGATGATGGTCAGTCCGGCCGGGATCGCCTGCACCGTGTCCTGCCAGTCGATCGCCGTGATGTTCTGTAGCATCATAACGGCCACGACCACGAGCGCGATGTACGGAGCGAACGACGGGATCGCGCCCAGAAGGGGGATGAACGGTAGCGAGAGGAGGAACAATCCGGCGACGACCAGCGCCGTGAACCCGGTTCGGCCGCCCTCACCGATTCCCGTCGAGGACTCGATGTACGTCGTCACCGTCGAAGTGCCGAGCAACCCGCCGACGGTCGTCCCGACCGCGTCCGCCATCAGTGGTTTGTCTATCTCTGGGAGATCGCCCGACTCGTCGGTGAGTCCGGCGGCCTGGCCCAGGCCCGTCAGCGTCCCCGCCGTGTCGAAGAAGTCGACGAAGAAGAACGTGAAGATCACGAGCGCGAAGGTCAGTCCTTCGATGTCCTGTAGTCCCTCCAGGAACGCGAACGCGAGCGGCGATATGTCGAACGCGGCCAGTTCGAACACGACCTCATCGATCCCGGGAGCCAGTGTCGCCGTCTCGACCAGCCCCTCTTCCTCACCACCTGGCAGCGGTTCTACGCCGAGCGCGGCAACAACGTATGCCAGGATGCTCGTAAGCACGATCCCGCCGACGATCGCCCCGCGGACGCCGCGGGCCCACAGCGCGAGGGTCAAGATAATTCCGACCACGGCGAGGATCGCGATCGGGTCCAGTCCGATTACGGGGTTGAGTTCCTCGGTCGCGGTGATGACGCGCATCTGTTCGAGCCCGATCAGGGCGAGAAAGAGTCCGATCCCTGCCGCGATCGAGAGTTTGACCGGTTCGGGAAAGAGTTTGATCACGTACTTGCGAGCCCCGATCGCCGTCAACGCAATGAACAACACACCCTCGATGAGCACGGCGGCGAGCGCCGTCTCCCAGGCAATGCCGAGTTGCGTGACTACGACGACGAAAAACGCGTTGAGTCCCATTCCCGGTGCCAGGCCAAACGGCAGGTCCGCGTAGAACGCCATGACGAGCATCGCTGCGACTGAGGCGACAATCGTCACGACCGCGAGCATCTCGTAGGTGTACTGCCCTGCGTCGATCGCGATGGAGAGGATCGCGGGATTGACCACGATGATGTAAGACATCGCCAGGAACGTCGTGAGTCCGGCGAGAAACTCCGTCTGGATGTCCGTTCCGCGCTCTTCGAAGCTGAAGTAGCCCGCAAGCGTATCCCGTACCATATTACACAAACGAGCATATCACAGTGATCTGATTTATGTCTTTATGAATTTCTCGGCAGATATATACACGAACGTGTATATCACGTGCTCGTCAGGGCGACAAGAGGTGCGTCGATCTCTCCCCGAACGGTCTCGATGCCGCCGGTGTCGGCAGAGACGAGCACGGCCGCGCCCACCACCTCCGCGTCGACCTGCTCGGCGATGTCGAGCAGGAGAAGCTGAGTTTCCCCCGAGCGGACGATGTCGTCGACGACGAGTACGCGCTCGCCAGCGTCGATCGCGTCCGCGGGCAGGGAGTAGGTGAGTTCGATTCCGGGAGTGACGCGCTGGCGGGCTTCGACGAACTCCTCAACGGCAGTCTCGCGGGACTTCTTGGCATAGGCGGTACGGGCGCCGTAGTACCGCGCGATCGCCGAGGCGAAGGTGATCCCGTCGGTCGCGGCTGTGAGCACGACGTCTGGCCGGTCGAAGCCGACGTCCTCGGCGACAGCAACTGCCGCGGCGTCCAGCAGTGTCTGATCGAAGACGATGCCGGTGTTGTCGACGTAGCCTTCTTCGTCGATCCGGAGCCGGGCGTCGAGTTCGTCAGCGATCATCTCCCGGCCCAAAGACGTGACGATCTCGCGGGCGCGGTCGATTCCCGGGAGGACGTGGCCGTTGACGTATCGGTTCAGATCGCCGGCCGGAAGTCCGGTCTCGGCGGCCAATTCGTCGTATGTCAGCGACTCCTTGCGCGCCCGGAGGATCTCGACGGCGCGCAACTGGAGGGTAGCCTTCTCGACGCGGTTCATGGTTTTGCGTTGCCACGTCCTGGGTATGAATATATCGGCCCCATATGGGGTGGAAATAGACACGAATATGGAACGGGAAGTAACAGTACTACCGATCGGCGTCGTCGAGAAGCTGAGAGGCGGTCACGAGCGACTGCAGTTCGAGGTCGTGTTCGGCGAGGTTCTCGGTCGCGCCTTCCTGGCGGTCGACGACGACGAACACGCGCTCGACGACGGCACCGGCCTCCCGGAGGGCCTCTGCGGCGTCGATGGCGCTCTGGCCGGTGGTGGCAATGTCTTCGAGAATGATGACTTCTTCACCCGCTTCGAGTTCGCCCTCGATCAGGTTCGCGGTACCGTACTCCTTCTGCTGCTTTCGCGCGATGACATAAGGGCGGCCGGTCTCGACGCTGGTGACGGCGACGATCGGTACCGCTCCGAGCGCGACGCCAGCGAGTTTGGGGCCCTCGGTCCCGAGCCGGTCGGCGAAGAACTGGGCGATCAGATCCAGACAGTGTGGATCGGTCTCGAAGAGATACTTGTCGACGTAGTAGTCGCTCGTCCCGCCATGAGAGAGTTCGAACTCGCCGAACTGCACCGCGTCGGCGTCCCGGAGCGCATCGATGAGGCGCTGCGTGTCCATACTGTCGGGTGGTCCTGCGGGCCGGTAATAGGCATCGGATTCCGCTCGATCCCGTGGGCTTTTGTCCGCGAGCGTCCCACATCCGGTCGATGACCGACCTCGACGCGGCCGCGGCGGCGATCCGGGAGGGAAAGCTGGTCGTCTACCCGACCGAGACGGTATACGGCCTCGGCGCTGACGCCCTCGATCCTGAGGCTGTCGAGGCCGTCTTCGAGGCCAAGGGACGCGACCGGAACGAACCGATTTCGCTGGCCGTGCCTGACGCCAAGACCGCCCTGAAGTACACCGCTCCGACCACGACAGAGCGGGTTTTCATGCACGAGTTTCTCCCCGGCCCGGTGACGATGCTCGTCGACCGGCGCGATCCGGTCCCGGACGTCCTCACCGCGGGTCGCGAACAGGTCGGCCTCCGGATCCCCGACCACGAACTCGCGCTGGAACTGCTGGAGAACGTCGAGCCGGTCACGGCCACTAGCGCCAACCGAAGCGGCCAGCCAAGCGCCCGTCGCGTGGCCGACCTCGACTCGATCAAGGAGGCCGCGTCGATCGTACTGGACGGGGGCGAGACCGGCGGCACCGGGAGCACGGTCGTAGACGTCGGGGCCGGCGTAATCCATCGTCGAGGGGACAATGCGGACGCCGTCGAAGCGTGGCTCGAAGAGCGGTGACTTATCCTAGCATCGATCGCAGGGAGCGGGTCCGGACGCCACACCCGTCGCGATACTCACATGGCTCGCACTTCTCCCGGCTATCAGTCCGTCGCGGTGGGCCGTCGATCGACTCGGCAGTCCGAAGGGCGGCCCGGTACTGCGCGCGCCGACGCGCCGAAACGTCGATCTCCCGGACGACGCCGTAAGCGGGATACTCCGCGAACGCCCGTTCGACGGGTCGTTCCCGCTCCCAGGACAGCGCCAGTGCAGCCGCCACAAGGTGGACCGACTGCGGTTTCCAGAGCCCTTGCTCGGGCGGACGTCCGGCGAACACCAGCGACGGCGCAAGCGGCCGTTCGAGTAGCTTGTGGGCGATCCCGCGGGTGTCCTTGCCCTCTAGCATGGCGTCCCGAGCAGCGGGATCGGCCAGGCCGTCCCAGGCGTCTAACTCCGCCTTGGCACAGCCGATCCGTGAGCGGAAGGTCGTCGGTGTCACCTCGATCGGGGCGGCCAGCAACGCCGCGTCGTCGCCCAACAGCCGCTCGTACTCGAAGGCCAGCGTCCGACGATCACCCACCTCTTCAGGGATCGACTCGCCGACGTCGGGATCGCGGCGGCGGTAGTAGAGTTTCCGAGGACAGTACGCGGCGGTCGCAACGTCACGGAACGCGTGCATACCACGCCTGGTGCCGGAATCGCGTATAAACCTCTAGAAAGAGACGTCGACTTCCATGTCCTCGGTGGCTTCCTCGAGGCCGTCCTCCCGGATGCTCGCCGTGTGCTGGATCGAGAGGTCCGCGTCGGTGAGTACGTCTTCGAAGGCCGTCCGGTAGCGATGGCTCGTCCGGCGGGCGCGGTTCTGGGCGGCCGCCACGCGTCGGTAGCGATCGACCGTCTCCGCGTCGGCGTCGAGTTCCGCGACGAGGGTCTCGTCGTCGACGTCTTCCGCCAGCAGGTCCCGGAGGGTCGCCATCGAGAACGGCGCGTCGGTGTCGTCCTCGCCGACTAGATGCAGGTCCATCCGCGCGGCGAAGACGGTGTCGGGATCGAGATTCAACTCCGCCGCAATCGTCTCGTCGTCGTCCCCCTCGTAGAAGGCGCGAACGACCCGGGCAAGGGTCGCCTCGTCGCAGTCGGTCTCGAAGTCGTGGCGTTCGCGCATGTCCGTGATCACTTCGGCCAGTCGGTCGGCGATGTCCTCCTCGTCGGCGTCAGTCAGCGATCCCCGTCCCTCTTCCTGTCGCTCAGTGACCGTCTCTTCCCCGGCAACGTCCATGAAGATATCCCGGAGTTCCTCGGTCTTCTCGTTCATCGGACCGAAACACGACTATCCGAGCGTAAAAATCCTCCCCCTCTTTTCGGAGCGAGAGAACGGAATCGATCCCGGTCGGACTGGTATTCCGGGCCGTCTCATAGTGACTGCTGTAACTATTTACTGGTACGACCGCCCGACTGCGGGCGCTCGATATGGCATTGACTTACAGCAGTCACTATCATAGTGGCTCCTGTAGTCCGGAACGTCGCGATCACCCGCTGCAGATCTCGTGGAGGGAGTCGAGGGAGCTGATGTCCCAGGTGGGCCAGACGTCGAGTTCCCAGTCGCGTCGATGGGGGCGTCGGATGAACGCCGAGTCGATGCCGGCGTTCTCTGCGGCCCGGATATCGGAGACGTTGTCACCGACGAACAACGCGGAGTCGGCGTCCAGGTCGGCCAGTGTATGCTCTATGTAGTGTGGGTCCGGTTTTCGAAGGGTGAGGCTCTCGATGGTGGGTTCACGTCCGTAGGCGGTGTCAAAGAGATCCGACAGATCGAAGTAATCGAGGAGGAAATCGACCGTCTCCTGCTGGTTCGAACTGACGATCCCGGTGGCGGTATCGAGATCAGCCAGCGTCCCGACGTCATCGTACGGGGTCTTCCGTCCCGCGCGGGCCTCTTCCTGCTGGGCCACTGAGACCGTATGATCACGAGCACGCCAGAACGACTCCGGCTCGAAACCGTAGACGTCACTGACGGTGGCGACTTGTTCAGGGGTCGTTCCAACGGTCATCTCCTCGACGTGGTCGGGGTTCGGATCGGACACACCGAACTGTGCGAACGTCTCCGCGGTCGCGTCCCGGAGAACGTCAAAGCGCGTTCGACCGACGAGGACACCGTCGTTGTCAAAGACGACGGTATCGTAAGTCATGCCTCTTCTTGGGTGGGAGCCCTGATAAGTGCTTCAAAGTGGTTGTATCGACAGATCGAGCGACTGCGCGCGTTCCTCCCAAAATTGTCGAATATTCATCACTATCGACCGGTACGCCACGGGATCGCGTGAAGTACCTCGGGGACAAGCCCCGAGGCTTCACCGTTTAGGGTTCGGCACGGCACTCGGCAGGTGAATTTAATTCCCTCCGACCTTCCCCAGCGTGGGGTCGGCTTTGGATTCACACCCGAACACTCACCTACGGCGAGTGTCCGTGGAGGTCGGTCGCTCCACCACGACCCGACAACTCCCGTCTCATCCCGTCTCTCAAGGACCTTTCGAGAGGAGTCGCATTTCCAAACTGTCTACACGGCCAGCGAAGGAGTTGAGGTCTTCAACTCCCTACTTTGCTGTTTGATTGGTTCTGACCGTTACACCAATATAAGACAGAGCTAAATATAAATATTTGTATTGGTCGGAAGGGTGATGGGCTTCACCCTCGGGGTCAAGCCCCGAGGCACTCGCCCTGTTCCGCCTGTAGACGATCCGCTCGCGAGTCGGGAGATATTGCCGAATGCCCCACCTGATACTGTCGGCTGTAA
>JAZKRQ010000127.1:0-6689 GCA_036628575.1 Halapricum sp. | reverse complement strand
GGCCACTCGAAAAAGCCGCCGAGGTAGGCGCTCCGGAGGGCGGTCTCCTGGCGGTCGGTGAACCGCTCGCGCAGGGCGGCGCGGAACTCCTCGCGGGTCTGGACCGGACGGTCGTGCTCGTGGTAGCCGACCAGTTCGAGGTCGTCGTACTGCTCGGACAACAGGTCGTAGATGTCGCGTGCTTCCGATTCGTGAGGGAGCTCAATCGTGAGCCTGGCGGTTCCATCCTCGCCGGCGAGAGCCTTGGTGACAACTCCGTAGTCGGCCAGTGTCTCGACAACTGACTGCGTGACGCTGATTTCGAACAGCGAAATTCCTTCGTAGGAAACAATATGCGTGGCCGCCGAAACAGCGTCGTCTTCAGCCAGGACGTCGCCCGCGGCGTCGGCGTCTTCAGTCTCCATGCGGACGTACAATCGCAATTCGTCGTCAGACTGAGTGAGCGTGCCGGCCGTTTCGAGTCGGTCATCGAGCGCAGAGGAAAGCCGCGCGAAGAGCAGGGCGGGATCACGGCTGGACAGTTCCATCTCGACCACCCGGTCGGTCGAGAGGATGCGTCCCCGCTCGACGGCGTTAATGCTACCCGCTATTGCCCGACCCAGCGCCTGCAGGACGACCTGTTCGCGCTCGTCGAAGGCGGCGTGCTCGTCGGCGTATACCGTCACCACGCCGTAGACCGTATCCCTGTAGGCCAGCGGGACGGCACACAGCGACGCGAGGCCGGCCGTGACCGCCTCCCGCGCCCAGGATTCGTCCACGTCGTCGAGATCGTCGACGGCCACGACCGCGCGTGTCTCAAGTGCCTCGGCACTCGGATCGAGCGGAGGTTCGGCTGTCAGTTCGCGCTCGTACTCGGCGACATCGAGATCGGCGTCGCCGTGCCAGGCGCTGGCCGAAAGAGACTCGCCGGCCACGTCGGCGGTCCCGAGCCAGGCAAAAGCGTACGGGGCCGCGGCCGTGAGCTGCTCGGGGACGCCGTGCTCGATCTCCTCGCGGGTGGTCGCCTGGACGAGCACCTCGACGGTGTTCCGGACGAGACCGTTGATCCGGTCGAGCAGCGTCTCGATCCGGTCACGGGCCTCACGGGTATCCTGCTCGCGTTTGGCACGGCTGAACGCCACTGCCGCGTTGGTCGCCAGGATCTCCCCGACCTGCTGATCGGTCTCGTCGAACGCGTCAGGCTCCTTCGCACCGATCGATATCGTCCCGTGGACGCCTATCGGGAGGTACATCGCCGAGTCCAGTGACCCCCGAACGGTGTCTTCGAGGTCGGAGACCCGCCGAGCCTCGCCCGTTCGGAACACCTCGCCGGGCATCCCCTCGTCGATCCCGTAGACCGGCCGCTCGTCGAGCGCGTCGTCGACCTCGCTCGTGCTCCCCGCGGGCACGAGCGTCTCGGTCTCGGGGTCGTACAGCCGGACGACGTTGTACTCGAACCCGAGCGTGTTCTTCGCGGCACTGGTCAGCAGTTCCGCTACCTCCTCGCGGGTCCGGGCCTGCATGAGTGCTCGCGTCGTCTCCAGGACACCCGAAAGCGCCTCCTCCTGACGCTTCCGATCAGTGATGTCCTGCATGTAGACAACAAGCCCGTCGTCGACGGGATACGCTGCGACGTCGAAGTGCCGCTCCAGGTTCGGATGGTACGCCTCGAACGTCGAGGGTTCGCCGATCCGCATCGCTCGATGGAACTCGTCGTAGAACCGCGAGCCGACACCGGTCTCGAACACTTCCCGGACAGGTGCGCCGAGCAACTCCTCGCTCGACCGGCCGAACGTCGACTCGGCGACGCCGTTGAGGGAGGTGAACCGCCAGTCGGTATCCAGCGCGAACACCGCCTCGTCGATACGATCGGCGGGTGAAACTGGGTGGTCACGGCGGCTGGATCCGACAGCGACCGCTGCGACTCGGTTGGCAAGAGCAAGTGCACTAGCGCTTCCCGATCGCTGGACGACATGATCGACATTCGAGAGCGTATCTCTCGAGAGAGCAGTGCTGTCGAGATACCGGATCAGCGGCGTATCAGGAAACGAACGCCGGATATCGGCGACCGAACCGCCTGCACATACGAGACAGTCGAACGGCCCAGCTACCGGCACCGGGTCCGCAGCCGCGTCGACGTCTAGCTCCAGGTCCAGTGACGCCGCCGCCTCCCTCAGGGCACGCGCCGTCGCTCCAGCGTCCGAGGCAGTCGCCGCCATCACCAGTACACGTAGGGTCATCTACTGTCTCGCTTATCACCACCGACTGGCATAAATCGTCTGCCGACGGTAGACCTTTCGAGTATTCTATATAGCGCATATCAATTTACGGCAGGGATGGGCGGAACGCGGGCACCCTTACCCGATCGGTAGAAAACAGCCTGAATTGGAAGATACGGCGGGCCAGAGTCGAGAATCAGCGTCCGTGAGTGGAAATCCGCTCTCCGGGGAGTAGAAGCCGACGATCGTATCGCTGTCCACACAACTCCTGCTCTGCTGGCCACTAATTCGTATCGGCCACATTCCAAAATCGATGCCGGGCAGAGAGTCACACGCAGACCGATAGCATCACCCTGGATCCGATTGCTGGTTTCATAGACCTCAGATTCGATTTGTTCGCACAGACGCCGAATCGAGCCGGCACGGTCTACTCCGTGAGGGGTGAAGGCACTGTGCTGTACCGCTCCGATGAAAGCCCACGAGCGCGAGATGTCACTCTGGAACAACCCGCTCGATCAAACACACCAGCCCGGGCATCACTACGGAACGACGATCCGGCCGCTTTCGCTATCTCCTGGACCGTTTTCGACCCACAGCAGCTGAATCGTACAGCCTCTTCTATCGAGGTGCGTGCAACTGATGATAAACCAGATATAGATATATAGAACCAGGGAAAATAGCCAGGATTGTAGAACAGCTATACCAGAGGAAAGACAGAGTGGTTACGCCGAGGCGTCGTAGCCAGCTTCCTCGACGGCGGCGACAAGTGCCGCTGTGTCGGCGGCCCCTTCGACGGTCGCGACGTCAGCTTCGTGATCGGCGGACGCAGCGGTCACACCTTCAAGTTCCTCGAGAGCTTCCGTAACGGTCTGTTCGCAGTGTTCACAGCTCATCCCCTCGACGGTGATAGTCAAGCTCATTGCAGGTGTACATAAGTGGGGATGCTCTTTGTCGATTTCTGCTTCGAGTCCGGTGTGAGATGCGGCCTGAAATTTCGAATCCAATCGGAAAACACGAGAACACTATTGACTCACAAGCACGTACCGGGCCACATGAGAGATCTGGACGAGACAGATCTGGAGATCCTCTCGCTGCTGGCCGAGAACGCTCGTCGTCCGTTCAGCGAGATCGGCGAGGAGGTCGGGCTGTCGGGTCCAGCCGTGTCCGACCGAGTTACGCGACTGGAAGAGGCAGGGATCATCAACAACTTCACGATCGACGTCGACCGCTCCGAGCTACGGGCCGGCGTCCCAGTGTTGATCCAGCTGGAGGTCCCGTCGGAGGCGATCGACCTCGCGCGGGAACGGCTCCGGGATGCCGAGAGCGTCGAGCACGTGTTCGTCACGGCGGAAGGGGGCGTCTGGTTCTACGCGCGAGCGGAAGCCGGAAACGTCCGGCCGTGGATCGGTTCGTTGTTCGACGGGATCGAGTCCATCGAGTACGCCGTCACACTAGTCGAAGAAGTCGAGTGGACACCATCGATCGAGGGGCTCGAGTTCGCGCTCACCTGTGTAGAGTGTGGAAACACGGTCGACGCCGAGGGTGAGACGGCCCGGATCGATGGCGAAGTCTATCACTTCTGTTGTCCCTCCTGTCTCAGTCGGTTCGAAGACCGGTACCAGCGCCTCGAAGAAGGAGTGTGACTCGTCGGTTTGGAATCGAAAGTGACTGCAATCGAAACGTCAGCGATCCCCTGATCGGAATCAGTCAGGTTCGCTGCGCGCGACTGCGCTAATTCAATTCCCTCGAAGTTGCATACGGTGCTCGCGGGTTTGCGAGCGCCAGAAGTTCGCCGGTCGGGAGTGAGCAAACACTTCCGCGTTTGCGATCTACGGGCGGCGCATCGAACGACGACCGAAGGAAGGAATGAAATGCGCCGACCGGGAATTGAACCACGCGAAGACGGTCGCTCACATCCGTTCGCGCTGCGTCTTCTCTACCTCAATTCCCTCTGGCGATTTCACTGCCCACTGTCGTTCGCAAATGAGATGCGCCGGCCGGGAATTGAACCCGGGCTATGAGCTTGGGAAGCTCATGTCCTACCACTAGACCACCGGCGCTCGTTCACGATGTTCACTCGCGCCGAGACTCGCGATTCCGACAGAATCGCTCACCACCGGCGCTCACTTCGTGGGCCCGTTCGTATCTGATCCGTCGTCGCACTTTAACATGGCGCTTCCGGGCGATTCGACACACGTCCAGAACTGGCCGAGGGACGAACGGGTATTTGTCACTTCAGTACGAACTGGCACGCACATGACCGACGAAGACGCGATCGCACGGGCGAACGAACCACTGGACCTCTCGTTGAGCGAGGCCGAACTCGAAACGCGACGCGAACACATCAAGACCTTTATCGAGGAGCAAGTAGCGGCCGCGGGCGTCGACAGGGTTGTCCTCGGAATCTCGGGCGGCGTCGACAGCGGACTGGTGACCGGTCTGGCCGCCGACGCGCTCGGTCCCGAACGCGTTCACGGGCTAGTGATGCCCAGCGAGGTCAACGACGACGAGACGATGAGTGATGCCGTCCGCGTCGCCGAAACCTTCGAAGTTCCTCACGACGTGATCGAAGTCGGACCGATCGTCGAATCCTTCCTCGAGGCCTATCCTGAGGGAGCTGACAACCGGATGGCCGCCGGGAACGTCCGCGTCCGAACGCGGGCAGTCCTGAACTACCTCGTCGCCAACACCGAGAACGGGCTGGTGCTCGGGACGGGCAATCGCACGGAAGCACTGATCGGCTATTTCACCAAATACGGCGACGGCGCGGTTGACTGCCACCCGCTCGCAAACCTCTACAAACAGCAGGTCCGCCAACTCGCACGGGACGTCGGCGTCCCGGAATCGGTCGCTTCCCGCACGCCCACCGCAGGGATGTGGGTCGGCCAGACGGACGAGGAAGAACTCGGGATCGAATACGATACCCTTGACTCGATCCTGGCGTTGCACGTCGAGGGTAGCGTTCCCACCAGTGCGGCTGCCCGGGAAATCGGGATCAGCGAAGCGGTCGTCGAACGAGTCCGGGCGCTCCACGAGACGAGCCGACACAAACGCCAGGTGCCGTCCACACCAGAGGAGCAGTACTGAACTACTCGTCGGCCCTGATGAGGATCCGAATGTGATCGCCTTCGACCGCGTTTTCGACGTCCCCGGGCCCCGATAACGTATAGGTCATGGGATCGACCGCCTCGCCGTCGACGGTCACCTCGATCGAGGTGTTCGGGTCACTCTCCCGATAGGTGATTCCATCGTAAGTGACAGTCGAGTCGGTGACGTTGATCCCGAGCGTGGCCATGGCGTACTGAAGAGTGATTCCCTCGGCGTGTCCGTGCCAGGTCGAACCGTCACCGCCCTCGAAGTGAAACGCGGGGTACTCCTGAGGGCGCTGGAATCGGGGGCGGGAGAAGTCTAGCTGTTGGCCGTCTATCGTCACGTCGATCGGGCCGTGGAGGTGTTGGGAGTTGACCGCGGTGGGCGTCTGTGCGACCTCGATCCCATCGACCGTGTCCGACGGCCCAGTCGTGTCACCGCCGACGAACACCGTCACGTAAACAACAACTAGCACCGCGAACCCGAGAACAGCGACGAGGATGAGCGGGCCGGTCGGGACCGACGACCCCGAATGCTCGCTCAGGTGCTGGTCGACACGCCGGCGATCGATCGCCCCCAGTTCGTCGGCGTGCTCGGCGTCGAGGTGCGCGTAGTAACTATCCTCGTCTTCGAACGACGCCGAACAGTAGTCACACTCGGGCATCGGAGGGGCGTAGTCGACCGACCGTCACGACAGTTTCGGTGCCGGCAGGACTGTGAGCGTAGCCGTAACGCCTGTTCCGGGCCAAAATCGAAAGTGGACTTTTCCAAAGGTCTTTGCCTATCCCACCGCTAGAAACGCCTGATGCAGGAAGCCGCGGCGGTCCAGGCGGCCGCGCTTACGGCCGTCGAGGACATCGACCCGCGCCGGGTGTACGATCGGATCGCGGAGCTACTCGACAGGGGATCGATGGCTCCGGGAGTCTTCACGATCGCGTGTGCAAACGCGATCCTCAGGCGCTCGGGCCGGACGGTCGAAGACCTCAATGCCGAAGACGCGATCACCGAACGAGCCGCTGGTGTGCAGTTGATCTATACGGGTCTCAGCCGGACCCGCCGGCTCGCCGCCGAGACGCCCTGGGCCGAAGACGATGACTCAGACGCAGCCAACCTCGAAATACTCGTCGCCGATATCCTCGTCGCCCGAGGCTTCTATTTGTTGGCACGGACCGAGGCCAGCGAGGAGGCCGTTGAGGTCGTCCGGGCGTTTGGCCGCGACCAGACCGTCGCCCGCGAGACCGACGAGTCGCTCGATTCCAACCTCGAACGCGACATCTTCGAATTGGCCGCCGTCGCCGGTGTGACCGCCGCCGGAACCAGCCCCACGCCACAGCTACGGGAGTTTGCGACCGATCTCGGGAACGGCACCGCTGAGGCGACTCTCCCTGGAAACGTCTCCGA
>JAZKRQ010000126.1:0-6760 GCA_036628575.1 Halapricum sp. | reverse complement strand
TTCTCACCGACCTCGACAGGGACGTCGAGCCAGTTTTCCATGGGGATCAGGGGACACTCGTATGCCTCGTTGTACGCGCAGGTCGGGTTGTACGCCTCGTTGAGGTCGAGGATCCACGTCCCCTCCTCAGTCCGATGTTCGTCCGGTTCGAGGTCGATGTACCGGCCGGCACCGTAAGTCTCCTCGTCGTTTGTCTCGTCCCGGAACGGTACCCACAGGCGATCCTGGCCGCCGACCGGCTGATAGGCCTGCAACGTTACCGATTCCCCCTCGATTTCGAAGCGGAACTCGCCGTAGCGGACGTACTCCTGGGTGCCGTCAGCGGTCGTTTCGACGGTGATCCGCTCCTTCTCGTCGTGTTCGTGTAGTTCGAGCTCGAACCGATAGTCAGGATCGATCGGATAGTGATCGAGCCCGGCAAAGTCCACGTGATCCGGGATCGGCGAGCGCGGATGGGACGCGAAGTACTGCTCTTTCTGTTCGCGCTGTCGTTCGAGCTCTGTCTGCCAGTCCTCGGTCATACCAAACGATACGACGACGAGACAGTTGACTCTTCCGACTGTCGTGTGTAGATGGTACAATACTCACTGCTCGTCCCACGCCTCGGGCCAGACGCCGGCAGCCCGCATGCTCGGCGCAGCGTCTACCAGGGTTTCCTTGAGACGGTCGATATCGACCACCTCAAGGTCGGTCGACGCCAGTTCCCTGACGATCAGCGACGTCAGCATCGCGTGTTCGCGAACGGTCCGGGGATCGGCCTTGTCCCGGGTGTCCGCCCGGGTGTGCGTCCAGCCGCGTTCCCAGGTCCCTTCGTCGCCGTCCTCGCGGCTGTGCAACTGGAGTGCGGGTACGCCCTGCCGCAGAAACGGCCAGTGGTCGCTATAGGGATGGGGTCGTTCGTCCACGCTCAGCGGATGACCGACCTCATCGAGGGTCTCCTCGACGAGTTCTCGAATGTCGTCGCTCCCGTGGGTCAGGGCTCGCAACGTCCGCTCGCGCCCGATTCCGTCAAGATTGACCACAGCATGGAGGTCCTCGGCGTCGGTCTTTGCGGCCAGAGTCTCACTGCCCTGCAATCCCAGTTCCTCACAGCCGACCAGAGCGACGCAGACCTCGCGATCGAGATCCAGATCGCGGAGTATCTCGACGGCGGCCAGCAGGACGGCAACGCCACAGCCGTTGTCGAGCGCGCCCTCGGCGACGTCGTGGGCGTCGTAGTGGGCGACCAGTAGCACCGCCTCGTCGGTATCCGGGCCGAAGCGCCCGCGGACGTTCTGGCTGGTTCCCGGTTCGACTGAGACGGTAACGTTCAGCCGCACTGCCGCCCCTTCCTCGGCGTACTCGCGGAGCCACTCACCGGTCTCGTAGCTGACCCCGACCGCCGGCAGGGTGTCGCCCGCCCGGAGCGATCCCGTCGGCGGGAGCTGGCCGGGCCGGTGGTTCGCGAGTATGAATCCGGTCGCACCCCGTTCGGCGGCGTGGCCGATCTTCTCCATCCGGTGGAAGAAACGATCGGCCCGGGGAGGGGTGGCGGAGCTGGCGACGACGACTGCGTCTTCAATATCGCGCGCATCGAGTTCCTCGGGCGTCCCGTAGCCGACGTCCACGAGTGGTGCCTCGACGGTCGATTCCGGACAGTACGGCAGCGCTCGCGCCTCGAAAGAGCGCTCGCAGTCGCGGGCGTGGACGTGGACCAGCAGCGACGTCTCGCCGCGAGTCCACTCGGGGATCCCGAAGGGTTCCTGCCTGAGGTCTTCCAGACCCAGCGCGTCGAGTTCGTCAGTGAGGAACTCCGCCGCACTCTGTTCGCCCGGATGCCCCCCGAGTCGGTCCTCGAACTCCGTTAGCGTCGTCAGGACGCGCCACGGCCGGTCGGACTGCCAAGCTCGTCCGAGGAGTCGCGCCACCCGTTCGTCCATAGCGGAGGGGTGGAGCGGGGGGATGAAAAAACTGCGGCGCGAGAAGGGGTGCGGTTGCTGCTACCACACCAGAGACGAAACCATCCACATGCCTGGCAAAGCTAGTCGACAATGGCCGTCAGATGCCGAATTCCCACATTGTACCAGTCAAAACCATGAAGAATGTGAGGGTGTGATACCACGTATACGAGATGTCAACATCAGACACCACTACAGACGCCGAACTCGTCGTCATCGGGGCAGGGCCGGGCGGATACACGGCGGCAATCAGAGGGGCGCAGCGAGGGCTCGACGTCGTGCTCGTCGAGAAAGAGCGGGTCGGGGGCATCTGTCTGAATCACGGCTGTATCCCGGCGAAGGCGTTGATCCACGCGGCCGGGTTCCAGAAAGACATCGAGCACTGGAACGACATCGGGATCCACACCGGTCCGGTGGAGGTCGACTTCCAGGAGATACAAGCGTGGAAGAGTGCCGTCGTGGACAGGCTGGACGACAGAATCCTTCGGATCCTGGACCATCACGGCGTAGAATACACGAACGGAACGGCCAGGTTCGTCGACTCGAACACGATCAGCGTCGACGGAGACCAGGGGACCGAGACCGTCGCGTTCGAAAGAGCCGTCATCGCGACCGGCTCGCAACCGCTCGAGATTCCGGGCCTGGAGTTCGATCAGGACAGCGTAATCTCTTCGCGAGAGATCCTCCAGCTAGAAGAGGTGCCTGACGAGATCATCGTCGTCGGCGGCGGGTACATCGGCATGGAAGCCGTCACGAAGTTCTCGAAGTTCGGCGCTCGCATCAAGGTCGTGGAGGCGCGCGACCGGGTACTGGGCATGTTCGAGGAGGAAATCGTCGACGCCATCCAGGAGACCAGTGAGATGTACAGCGATGAGATTTACACCTCCACGATGGCGACGGGCGTGGAGTACGAGAACGGACACCCCGTTCTTGTCGCCGAACAGGAGGGTGAACAACTCCGACTATCGGGGGATTACATCATCGTCGCGGCGGGACGGGAACCCCGGACCGCCTACGAGCAGTTACATCTCGAAAACACGCAGGTGGAGACGAACGAGGACGGCTTCATCGAGACGACCGATCGGATGGAGACGACGGACGAAAACGTCTTTTGCATCGGTGACGCCGCAGGTCCGCCGTTCCTCGCGCACATCGCCTATCAGGAGGGGAAAGTCGCCGCGGAAGTCGCCGCAGGTGGCGACGCCTCCTTCGAGAACAGGTACGCCCCGTCCGTGATGTACACCGATCCCGAAGTCGCCGTCGTCGGCCTCAACGAAACGGAGGCAAGGGGGGAGTACGACGAGATCAAGGTCGGGAAGTTCCCGATGCGCGCGTCCGGACGAGCGCTCACTATGAACAAGAGTTCAGGCTACGTGAAAGTCATCGCCGACGCGGACGAAACGCTCCTCGGAGTTCAGATCGTGGGTGCCAGAGCGTCTGACACCATCGCCGAGGCGACTCTGGCGCTGGAGATGGACGCGACGCTGGGCGACATCGCGAACACCATTCACGCCCACCCCACGTTCCCGGAGGCCCTGGTCGACGCCGCGGAGGCCGCCCGGGACGAATCGATCCATTCGTACTAGTCGGGCGATTGACAATCAGCGGCGTGAGGGTCGTCGTTCCCGGTTCCTGCGATCGGGACAGCCGGCAGAATTACCAACTCCCCGTACTAAAGCGGAGCCATGAGTTCGGTGCCTGAACGAAGCGATATCGATACAGAGTACATGTGGAAACTGGAGGCGCTCTATGCGGACGACGACGAGTGGGAGGACGCCTTCGAGCGCGCACAGGAGCGGATCGCCGACCTCGCGGCCTACGAGGGACGAGCGACCGAGGACGCCGAGACGCTTCTGGAGACCCTGGAAACGTTCGAGACGGTGATGAGACAGATAGAAAACGTCGTCGCATACGCGCGAATGCGCCGGGACGAGGATACCCGGGACAGCCACTATCAGGCCCTGTTCGCTCGGGCGCAGTCGCTGCACTCGGAGGCCAGCAGCGCCGCAAGCTTCCTCGATCCAGAGATCCAGTCTTGCACTCGCGAGGAGATCGAGGCGATGATCGATCAGGAGCCGGACCTGGCCGAGTACGAACACTACTTCGACGATGTCCTCCGGATGAAAGAACACACTCGCTCGGCCGAGATCGAGGAACTGCTCGCGGACATGGGCGAGGTCCTGGGGGCACCCTCCGAGGTGTACAATATGCTAACCAACGCTGACATGACTTTCCCGAGCGTGGAGGAACCGGACAGCGAGACGCGTAGCGCCTCGGATAGTTCGAGCGGCGAAGAGCCGCGAGAAGGCGAGCCCGTCGAGATCACGCTCAACAACTTCACTACACTGCAGAAACGACAGAACCGGGAATTCCGTCGCGAGGTCTACGAGCAGTTCTACGACGAGTGGGAGACCGTCCGTAACGCCGTCGGTTCGGCACAGAAGAACAGCGTCAAGACCGACGTCAAGACTGCTCGGGCACGGGATTACGAGACCGCCCGCGAGGCCGCACTGGACGGGCCGAACGTCCCGGTCGAGGTGTACGACACGCTGGTCGAGACCGTCCACGACAACCTCGACGCGCTGCATCGTCACGCCGACCTGAAACGGCAGGTCGTCGACGGCGACGAGCTCCGGATGTGGGACCTATACGTCCCGCTGACTGAAACCGAGAGTCCCGAGATCGAGTACGAGCAGGCCTGCGAGTACGTCGTCGACGCCGTCGCGCCGCTGGGCGAGGATTACCAGTCCCGACTGGCCGATGGTCTCGAATCCCGATGGGTCGACGTCTACGAAACCCAGGGCAAGCAGTCGGGGGCGTACTCCGGCGGGACGTACGAGTCACAGCCGTACATCCTGATGAACTACCAGGACGACGTCGAGTCGATGTACACGCTTGCTCACGAATTGGGTCACTCGCTGCATAGCGAGTACACCAGCGACGAGCAGCCGTACGTCTACGCCGACTACGAGATATTCACCGCCGAGGTCGCCTCGACAGTCAATGAGACGCTTCTGACCCATCACCTGCTGGACACCGTCGATGACGACCGCCTGCGCCGGCACGTCCTCAACGAGTACCTCGAACGGTTCCGCTCGACGCTGTTCAGGCAGACGATGTTCGCGGAGTTCGAGCAGAAGACCCACGAACTCTCCGAAGCGGGCGAGGCGCTGACCGCCGAACGACTCGACGAGATCTACGCCGATCTGAAGGAGACCTACTACGAACCCGCCGAGATGGACGACCGGATCGCCCGCGAATGGATGCGCATCCCGCACTTCTACCGTGCGTTCTACGTCTATCAGTACGCGACCGGCATCTCGGCGGCAGTCGCACTGGTCGAGTCGATCCTCGACGAGGACGACTCCGAGGCCGCGGACCGCTACATCGAGTTCCTTTCGCGCGGGTCGCGAGCCTACCCCCTGGAACTGCTGCGTGACGCCGGCGTCGACATGGCCGAACCCGAGCCAGTCCAGGCCGCGACCGACGTCTACGCGGAGTACCTCGACGAGATGGAATCACTTATCTGAGAACGTTCTCACTGCTGAGACCGCGACCCAAAGGCACTTTTCCCTGTATCCAGTACTACACCGATAACCAGATGTCTCGCAGCCCTTCGCTTCCGGACAGGCCTACTCTCGACCTCGATCCCGAGATGTCGCCATCCGAACGGCTGGCGGCACTCGAAGAGCACTTCTCCGAGGTCGCCCGAGTGAACCGTGAATTGAAACAGCAACTGGCCGTGGCCGAACAGCGTCAGGACGAACTGGTCGAGCAGGTCGATCAGCTCGAGCGACAGAACGACGCGCTCAAGACCTCCTCGCTGTACATCGCGACGGCCGAGGAACTGCTCGACGACGGCGTCGTCGTCAAGCAACACGGCAACAACCAGGAGGTCCTGACGGAGGTCTCCCCCCAGTTACGGTCGAATATCGAAGCCGGGGACCGCGTCGCGATCAACGACTCCTTTACTGTGAAGACCACCCTGGACAGCGAGAAAGACGCCCGCGCGCAGGCGATGCAGGTCGACACATCGCCTGACGTGACCTACGACGACATCGGCGGGCTCGAAGAGCAGATCCGCGAGGTCCGGGAAGCCGTCGAGGAACCGCTGATCAACGCCGAGCAGTTCCGCGAGGTCGGCATCGACCCACCGAGTGGCGTCCTGCTGCACGGCCCGCCCGGCACGGGCAAAACGATGCTCGCGAAGGCCGTCGCCAACGAGACCGACGCCACGTTCATCAAGATGGCCGGCTCCGAGCTGGTCCAGAAGTTCATCGGCGAGGGTGCGAAACTCGTTCGGGACCTGTTCGAACTCGCGGCAGAGCGCGAGCCGGCGATCATCTTCATCGACGAAATCGACGCCATCGCGAGCAAGCGAACCGAATCGAAGACTTCCGGTGACGCCGAGGTTCAGCGGACGATGATGCAACTGCTCAGCGAGATGGACGGCTTCGAGAACCGCGGAGAGATACGGATCATCGCCGCGACCAACCGCTTCGACATGCTCGATCGTGCGATCTTGCGCCCCGGTCGGTTCGACCGGCTCATCGAAGTGCCCGAACCGGATCTGGAGGGTCGCGAGCGGATCCTTGAGATCCACACCCGAGAGATGAACCTCGCCGACAGCGTCGACCTGGGTTCCTGGGCCGAGGAGACCGAGGGCTTCACCGGCGCGGAGCTTGCGAGCCTCGCGACCGAGGCCGGGATGTTCGCGATCCGGGACGGCCGGACCGAGGTCCATCCCGAGGACTTCGCGGACGCTATCGAGAAAGTCGAAGCCGCCGACGAGGACAGCGTCGGAACGCCGGTCGCGTTCTACT
>JAZKRQ010000125.1:0-6892 GCA_036628575.1 Halapricum sp. | reverse complement strand
CCACGAACTCCCGATTACAAGTCGGGTGCTTGGACCACCCAAGCTCCCCTGGCGCAAATAGGGGTAACAGGGTCACGTTTTAAGGCGTATCGTTTTCGGTCGGCTTCTCCATGGTGACCCGGTGGGGGGCGTACCCGTGCTGTTCGTAGAACGCCCGGGCTTCGTCGTTGTGTGCCATCACGTCGAGTGCGACGGTATCGGCATCTTTGGCGGCCAGCGCGTCCTCGGCGACTTCAAGGAGACGCGATCCGATCCCGTCACCGCGAGCCTCGGGAACGACGTAGATGTTCTGGACCAGCCCGCGGGTGACCGAACGCTCGAACGTGCTCCCGGCCATCGTGAACATGACGAACCCGACAATCCAGTCGTCGCGCCGGGCGATCCGAACCTCCGAGAGAGCGATCTGTCGGGACAGCGATTCCCTGATCCGGTCCCGGTTGGCGTCCGTTCGGAGGTGGGAGCCGTACTCGCGCTGGCCCGCAGCCAGATCTACCCATAGCTCGACAAGTCGATCCAGATCTCGCATGGTTGGCGCATCGATCTCAAATGTGGAGGAGTCACCCATGAGGTGCGTAGACTCAGACGTCCCGACAGTCCGCACAGAGCAACTGTCCGTTGAACGAAACCAGATCAGAGGTGAGCGCGCCGCATCGCTCGCAGATACCTTGCTCGCTGTAGCCGCTGTTGGCCTCCGCAGGGACGTCCTCTTCGGACTCGACCCGCGCCGGCTCGACCTCGCGTTCGGGTGGTTCGCTCGTGGGCGTGAGCGTCGTCGCCGCTACCACGTCCTCCTGGGTGAGCATCCCAACTGGTTCGCCGCCGTTGTCGGTCACGACCAGCAGATGCGTCGCCCGGGCGAACATCTCGTCGACGGCCGTCTCGATCGGCCTTTCGGGGTCAATCTCCGGGACCGTCTCGGTCATGCAATCGGCTACTGACGCCCCGTCGTCGCCCTCCCGGACGAGCCATGAGAGGACGTCTCTGGCGGTTATGATCCCGATCGGGTCGTGTCCTCTGAGGACGACTGCACCCGGTACCTCCTCTTCGAGCAACAGTGCGGCCGTCTCGGTGATACTGTCGGACTCACTCACCCCCACGTAGTCACGGGTCATCGCCTCCCGGACTGTGACGTCGCCGTTCATATTCGCTAATTCTGTAGGAGTCGTCTAAAAGGTACCTCCAGCACGTTTATACCGCTCTCGCACGTATGCCTAGCGTTGACACAGTTTTCCAGGTAATCGTCCCTCTTCGCGACGGCCCTAGAAGTCCAGTTCGACGTCCGTGCCTTTCGCCCGACATTCTTCGAGGGCGTGTTTGGCATCCATCCCGGCTTCTTCCGCGAGTCGTCCTCGACCGACGCCGACCTTGAGTTTGACGTCGACCTCGTCGTGGACGTGATCGATGGCGTCCTGGTAATCTTCGCCGTCCATTTCCGGGCAGACCGCGATGATGTTGTCGCCGCCGACGAAGAAAGATAGTCCACCGTAGGTCTCGCGCATGTACTTCATCAACTCGGCGTAGCTCTGCTCGATCTGGATGAACGTATCGAACTCGCTGAGTTGATCGGTGTATTTCCCGGTCGCGTCGTTGACGTCGAAGTGCGCGATCTGCAGGTCCTCGTCGGTTCGGAACTCCTCGTCGATGTGTCGGCCGCGCAGGATTTCCCGCCGGGACTTGTCCTGTGCGCTACCGGCGTCCTGGAGCTGATCGGTCGCGGTTTCGAGGGCACTGGCGGGTGTCGTCCCTGTCGCAACGCTGAGACTCATCGTCACCGGGTAGCGGTTGCCCACCGACTCTTGAATCATCGCGTGGTCTTCCATGGTCAAACCGTTGGTGACCGCGATCATGTTGTCGAAGCGGCTGAAGAAGACGTATCCGCCGCGGTTACCGAACAGCTGTGAGAGATCGGCATACAGCCGCGACTGTAGCGTCTGGAGGTCGACTTCCCGGCGCGGCTCTGGCGTAACCGTCCAGGGCCCGTAGTTGTCGATCTGGACGTGGGTGAGCTGCGTATTCGTCACGAGTACGTCGAGATAACGAATGCGCTGGTATTGGTGTGTCGATCTGGGGTGAGTAGCGAGGGCCCTTGAAAGCGCGCGAGAGGCACGAAGTGACACACGAGTAGCGAGGTTTTGAGCGGTTCGCGGTTCGGAACGGATTGATAGTGACTGCTGTACCTATGTACCGCTACGACCGCACGGCTGCGTGCGGTCGGTCCGAAACAGACTTAGAACAGTCACTATGAGGAGCAAGATGCCTCCCGTTCAGGCGTGTTCAAGTTCGTAGGGCCAGTAGCCCGCTTCCCGCAGGGCGCGTCCGAGGGCTTTGTGGAACTCGGGGAAGTCCTCGAACTCTTCTTCGTCGACGTGTTCGAAGATCTCCTCGACGCTGACGACGGTCTCGTAGTCGATCCGCACCGGGTGGTCACCGTACTGCTCGACGTACTCCTCGGCAGCGAGCGGGAAGTCTTCGTCCTCGTCGATCTTCTTCGCGAGGATTGCGTGGCCGTATTTCCGCCGGCCCTCGCTGCCCTCTTCGCCGTCCGGGTCGTGTGGCCAGTCCATACCTCTGAACTATCCCGGTCGGGGCAAAAGGATTGCCCTCCCGAGGATGACACACACTCGCAAGCTATATGGATCGGCTAGCGTATGTCCTGTGTATGTCGGAATGGGTCACGGGTGTCGGGCTGCGAACGGCGAGCGACGGAGGACCGAGGTGACGGTGCGTGACTGACGGGCGGGCGAGTGGGTACGGACCGAAGGTCGCGGTCGCTCTGGTTGTCGCGCTCGGCCTGCTTGCACTGTACGTCGCGCTCGGTGGCCCGATCCCGTTCGTCCCTGAGGGCGGGCCCGCTATGGAGTCGGTTCCCTCGGAGTCGGACGTCGTCGTTTACGCCGACGCCTGGTCAGTCTCCGACGAAACCACCCAGGACGTCGCTGACGGTCTCCTGACGGCTTCTAACGAATCGTTGCCGGGATACAGCGGTCCGGCAACCTTCGGCGCTGGGTTTTCGACGCTCGTGAATACCTCCCTGGATCCCGAGCGGTTGCGGTCGGTGACAGCCTTTGGAAGCTACGGCGAAGAGGGCCGAGTCGGAACCTACCAGGGAATGATACTCAAGACGACCTGGAGTCGCTCGGAGATCATCACCGCGCTCGGCGGTAGCGCCGAAGCCTACGGGAGTCACACTCACGAGGGGACGACGGTGTTTGTCGATCCTGATCGGAGAGGGATCGGTGCAGCCATCGCTGAACTAGAGGACGATCAGTTCGTGATCGGGTCGCCGACAGCTGTCCGGGATGCGATTGACGCACACGACGACCGCGACGGGGGCGTGAACCCGGCCCTGGAACGGCGGTTCCGCGATCTTCGGCGGGGCCGGGTCAAGTTCGCGGCGTCGGTCCCGGACGGGACCAGGGATCCGTTCGTCCCCGAACGGGTCGCACAGACCATCACGGACGTCGAGACGGTCAGCGGCGTCTACTACTCCGACGGGGACGACGTGTCGATCGAACTCGCCGTCGGTGCGCGCAGTTCCGCCGCCGCTGAGCGTCTCGAACCGGGGACACGACAGGCGCTTGCCGAAGCCAGGGCGGTGCTCCCGGACAGAGCCGACCCGCTCCTGCGGAACGCCTCGGTAACTCGATCAGGAACGAGCGTCCGGGTCTCGATGTCGGGGCCGGCCGAGGACTTCGTCGACGGCTACGAGGCGCTGCTAGATTCCGGCCTGGTGAACTTTCTCCTCGGCGAGCCGGTCGGCGAACCCGCACTCCGGTTCGTTCCCGCGAACGCGACGACGGTGGGCTACGCCGACGCGGGACTGGTCGCTGACCCGACGACGCGGCGGGTGTTCGAAGGCGTGCTGGCGGATCAGGAGGACGATGCCAGCGTCGACCGAGTCTTTACGGGTCTCGATACGGTCTCGGCCGTTGATCTGATCACGTTGCGGTCGGTCACGGTCTTCAGCGGTGGGAGTGGCCGCGACGTGGGGCCGGCGATCGCCGCGATCGTCCAGGCCCGTTGGGACCGCGTGGCGATCGAAGACGCTCTCGAGGCCGCTGACGCGCCCTACACCTCCGAATCTCGTGCTGGACGGACGGTTTTCGTAGTCACCGGCGGTGGGCAGCCGGTGTGGATCGCGCCGCTCGGTGAGTATCACCTCGTCGTCGGTACCGCTCCGGCCGTTCGCGATGCGATAGCGGTATCGGACGGTGACGGCCAGTCTCTCTCTGGACCGATTGAGGACGCGATGACGGCACTCCCCCAAAGTTACGTTCGGGTCGCGTCCGCCCTGCCAGACTCGGTGGCTGACGTTGCCGGACCGCTCTCCGGAGTCGTGAACGATATCGAGGCAATTGGAGCGAGTTACGACGCCGGCGAGCGTATCGAGGGGCAACTCGATCTCCACTTCGAGAGTTCTGACAGGGCCCGGGAGGCTGCGGGCGTCATCACTCTCGTCCGTCAGTTCGGCGGCGACAACATCGACAACGAGCGGATACAGCGGCTACTCGATGAACTCGACGTTTCCCGAGACGGTGAGGTAGTGACGCTTTGGGCTGAAACCGAACCCGAGACGATCCTGGCGCTGCTCGATCAGCTTCCGCGGTCTCTGGTAGCCACGTAGTCGGCGGATCGCCTCCCTTCGAAGGTAGCGTCGCTCGACCGTCTCGGGTGGAACGCCCGATCAGTCGTCGACCGGGCGAGACCAGTCGTCGAACGCCTGGAACGGTATTGCCATAGACCTGACTTCCCCGGGTGTGAGATCCTCCGAAAGGGCCTCGGCGTTCGCTGCTATCGCTCTATTCGCGGCCCGATTCACGGTCGCGTATGGCTGGCGACTTGCGGCTCCGTCGAATCGACAACGCTTTTGGTCGCCCCTGTGGCACTCGCAGATGAGTCCTCCGTGAGCCTTCGAGCCCTGTTCCGCAAAGAACTCCGCTGGAGCAAACACAACGTCGCAGCGCTGATCGTGTTGTTGCTGGTGTTGCCGGCGACGGCCGGATACGCGAGCGTCGCCTTCCAGCACGTGATCCCACAGGAAGCGCCGGTCGCGGTCGTACCGGCTGACGACGCCACCGAGGAAGGGAGCCTGGAAGTTGTCGACGCAGCGGCAGTCACGTTCGCTCAGCCAGTCCGCTACGACTCTGAAGAGGCGGCCATGGACGCTCTCCACCGCGAAGAGGTCTACGCGGTCGTCTCCGTCCCGCCTGGGCTGTTGAACGACTCCCGGCAGTCACAACTAAACCTCACCGTCGAGGGGAGTATGGTGTTATTCGACCAGCCTTCGGCGGCCATGGTGAATATTCTCAACTACCGTCTGCAGTCTGACGTCTCCCCGTCGATTTCGGTCGAGCGGCAGGTCGTCGGGGAGTCCAACTCGCTCTCGGAGTATTTGATCCCGATCCTGTTGGTTGCGACGCTGATGCTGTTCGCGTTCACGTACGTGCCCTACAATCTGGCCAGCGAGTCGCGGGCGATCCAGCGGATCAGGGCCGACTCCTCGCTAGAGGCGCTGGTCGCGGCCAAGCTTCTCTATTTCACACTGCTCATGCTCGTCCCCATCGCGGTCTTCGGGATGGTGACCTGGGCGTTAGGCTACGCCATCACGCCGATATCCGTCCCGCTCGTCGTCGCGTTGTTGCTATCGTTCCTCGCGATGTCGGCAGTCGCGATGGCGCTCATGTTCCTGACCCGGTTCGGGACGACCGGCCGGTTCCTCTCGGTGATATTCCTCTTCGGACTGGTCGCATTCGGCGGGCTGATCTATCCGGCGGGGTTCTTCTCGCCGCTCCGGAAGGAGATAGTCAGGGCCGTCCCGCTGCACTATACGACGATCATCGCTCGCAACGAGATGCTCAAGGACGTCCCGACTCGGTTGTACACCGATTACTTCGTGTTTCTCGTCGGCACTGCGGTCGCGTCGCTGCTGGTCCTGCAACTCGCCATCGTCGTCTACCGGAGGGGTGACTGATCGTGCCGCTGGAAATCCAGAACCTGACGAAAGACTACGGCCCCGTCGTCGCGCTCAAGGGTGTCGACCTGACGATCGAACCCGGGCTGTTGCACTGTCTGGCCGGTCCGAACGGGTCGGGCAAGTCGACGCTACTTCGGATCCTGCTCGGGCTGACCCGTCCGACCGACGGCACAGTCACGCGGCCGGACAGCAGCCGTGTCGGCGCGAGCTTTCAGGAACCGGCCTTCTACGACTCTCTGACCGTCGCGGAGAACATCGACGTCTTCAGTGCGCTTGCCGGTCGGCCTGACCAGGAGTGGATACGGAAAGTGGTCGACGTGTTCCACCTCTCGCGGGTACTCCACCGGCAGGCGGCGGACCTCTCGGGCGGGTACAGCAAGCAGCTCGACCTGGCGCTGTCGCTGTTGAAAGAGCCTGATTTCCTGCTGCTGGACGAGCCGTTGACCGACCTCGACGACCTCACCGGCGAGTCGTTGCTGTCCTTCCTCCAGGAGTACGCCGCGGCGGGCAATGCGGTGGTCGTCTCCAGTCACCGGATCGAGGAATTCTCGCCGACGCTCGACCGACTGACGGTGATGGACAAAGGCACTGTGGTTTTCGACGAGCGACGCGAAGACATCAACGGGGCCGACACGATAGAACGCGTCTACCGCGAAGCGATAGAGAACAGCGGAGATTAAGCTTCGACGGGCCGGTTCTGCTTTCGTGTAACGTAGCCCGCGATCCGGTTGCGGACGCCCTTGGACTCGATATTTGTAAGCTCGCTTACAACCTCTTTGTTGTGCTCGAAGTCCGAACCGAACGCGTCGGGGTACTTCTCCATCAGGATCGTTGCCGTCTTCTTGACGTAGGCCGGTTTGATCGCCATGTGGGCCCACGTAGCCGGACAGTGCTCAAAAAGGATTCGAAGCGTCCCTG
>JAZKRQ010000124.1:0-6968 GCA_036628575.1 Halapricum sp. | reverse complement strand
ACTCCAAGGGTCTATTTACTATCGGCCGTAAGGGCTGTCCATGTCGACAGGTGTCGTACTGTTGAACTTCGGTGAACCGCCGACGGCTGACCGTGATGCCGTCGTGGATTATCTCGAACGCATCTTCTACTCGAATATGGACATCGAGGAAGACCCCGACCTGACGCCGGGAGCCGCGCGAAAGCGCGCCGGCAAACTCGCCGAACGCCGCGCCCCGGGGCTCATCGAGGAGTACGAGGAGATCGGCGGCGGCTCCCCGCTGAACGAACAGGCCAGCGCCCAGGCCGACGCGCTGGCGACTGAACTCCGGAACCGGGGCTACGACGTCGAGACCTACACCGGCATGCTTTACACCGAGCCATTCACCGACGAGGCCGCCGAGCGGGCCGTCGCCGACGGCCACGACGAGGTCCTGGGCCTGCCGATCTATCCGCTCTGTGGCCCCTCGACGACGAACCTCTCGCTGGATCATCTGGCGGAGGGCCTCGAGTCAGTCGGTTTCGACGGCGACCTCCACGAGGTCAGCGGCTGGCACCGCCACCCGACCTACAACCGGCTGCGCGCCGAGAACATCCGTGAGCATGCCAAGAGTGAGGGTGTCGACCTCCACGATGAGGACACAGTCCTGTTCTTCTCGGCCCACGGAACCCCCCAGTACTACCTGAACGAGGGGAGTCGCTATGATCGGTACGTCGACGAGTGGTGCGAGGGGATGGCAGGGATCCTGGGCCTCGACGACTACGAGTTGGGCTTCCAGAACCACGACAACCGCAGCGAGGTCGCCTGGACCGAACCCGATATCGAGGCTGCAATCGAGCAGCTTGACGCCGAACGGGTCGTCGTCGAGCCGGTCAGCTTCATGCACGAACAGAGCGAGACGCTCTCGGAACTCGACATCGAACTCCGCGAGGAGGCCGAGGAAGCCGGACTGGAGTTCTATCGAGTTCCGATCCCGCACGACGACGATCGATTCCCGTCGGTGCTCGCCGATCTATCCGAGCCGTTCCTCGCGGATTTCGACCCCGGCTACTTCCAGTTCCGGCAATGCCAGTGCCGGGACAAGCCAGGGACGATGTGCCTGAACGCCCCCGATCCCGACTGGGAGTGACGTAGCTCGAACCGGAACGTACGACTTCCTGTAGTCCGGAACCCCAGGCAATGACTGAAACCACCCTCACCGAGAACGGCATCGCGGCCAGATACGAGGTGACCGAGACCGAACGACTGCTGACGTTCGACCGCGACGGAACTACTGCGGCAGTCGCCCAGAACATTGACGGCTACGCCATGTTGAAGGTGCGGCCGAGCGCCGACGGCGACGAACTCGAGCGCTACTACGGGTTCGATATGGCCCTGGATCACGCCGCAGAGTTGCTCGGCGTCGCCCCGCACGACCTGCCGGTTCCCGAGGCCGCCGAAGACATGGGGATGTAGCGGTCACTCGCGGAGGACGTCCACGAACTGCTCGGGGTGTTCGACGTGGGGGAGCAACTGCGCCTCGTCGAAGACGACCAGCCCGGCGTCGATTGCCTCCGCCAGTTCTCGCCCGTCCGATAGCGGCGTCACAGACGCGTCCCGGCCCCAGACAAGTGTCACCGGAGCGTCGACGTCCGCGAGCACGTCTTCGAGCGACTCCTCGGGATCGAGGAAGCCGCCGAGGAACGACGCCGGAGCGAACCGAGCGCCCTCCTGGTGGGCTGTCTGCCACTCGTAGTCCAGACGCTCATCGGTGAGGTTGTCCAAGTCGTAGTAGCCGTGATCGGCGTGGAAATGACGCATCGACGGTTTGCTGACGATAGCGTTGTGCAGCGCCTGACCGAGCAGGGGCGAACGCAAGAGCGACCGAACCCAGGTCCGCTTGTCGTCGCCCATCGTGGTGTCGGTCGGACAGATCAACGCCAGTTCGTCGACTGCGACGTCCCGAGCGGCGAGCGACACGTACGCGCCCGACAGCCCCGACCCGACCACCGTCGGCTCGTCGGTCAGATCGTCGAGGAAGTCCGTAACGAACGCCTCGTACAGCGACGCCGAGTACAGTAACGGGGGGCGGTCGGAAGTCCCGAAGCCGGGCAGGTCGGGGGCGAGGACGTGATACTCCTCGGCCAGCGTCTCGAAGACGCGTTCGAACTCGCGGCTCGTCGCGGCGGCGTTGACCCCGTGGACGAGTACCAGATCGGGATCGTCGGGATCGCCAGCCTTCGCGTAGCTGACGTCGAACCCGCGCCACCGGTACGATCGCTGATTGCCGGGCAGCGGCGATTCCAGGCTGTCCGCTTTCGCGGCCAGCACGCGGTTGGTCGCGGCCGCGAGTCCGAGCCCGCCCAAGCCGGCCGCGACGACGTTGCGGAGCTTCATGTCCCCTACTTGGGGCGAGGTCGATTTATACGTGGTGTCGCTCAAATGGATATGTGTATATCATACAATATCGAAACATACAACCTTCTCAGGACGAACTCTCTGGCGTGAACCGACGGACGTATCTCGGTACGCTAGCGGCCGCAGGGGCGGCGAGCATCGCAGGGTGTGGTGACGTCGGCGTCCTCGGGAACGGGAATGGTGGGAGTAGTCACACGCACCTCTCCGAACCCGATCTATCGGGGGATCCCGAGGACTATCCCTTTCCCGTCCACGGCCAGGAACTGCCCGAGGTGACCCTTCGGGCCCCGATCGGAGAGACGGACGTGACGACGACCGCGTTCGATCGGGACGTGCTCGTAACCTTCTTCTACAGCAATTGTATGACGGCCTGTCCGATCCTCATCAGTACACTGCGACAGATTCAGACCCAGGCCGGCAAAGACGGACACACCGAAGACGTCGTCTTCCTGCCGATCACGTTCGATCCCGAGCGCGACACCGCAGACACTCTCACCGACTACGCCGAGCGGATGAGAGTCGACCTCGAGGCCGGGAACTGGAACTTCCTGCGCCCGGGCGGCCCCAACGCGGCGTCGTCAGTCGTCGCCGACACGTTCGGCGTCCGGTTCGAACGCACCCATCCGGAAGATATGGATCAATACATGTTCGACCACCGTTCGTTGATCCTGCTCGCCAACCGGGACGGATACGTCGAGCGGGCCTATCGGGAGGACATCGAGGACTGGAACGCGATCTACGACGATCTGGCGACGCTCCGTAGCCGGGAGGGATAACGGTGCGACGCAGGACTTTCTTGACGAGTATCGGTGGCGCGGGTGTCGTCGGGACCGCCGGCTGTCTGGGTACGGGATCGTTGTCCGGTCCCGACGACGGCGACACCATCGATCCGGTGACGGTCACGACGTTCGACGCGCCGGGCAGCGACGCCGGAGAGATAACCGTCCCCCAGTCTGGAACGGTCACAGTGATAGATATGTTCGCGACGTGGTGCGGGCCGTGCAAGCCGACGATCGATCGCCTGGCGACGGCCCGCGACCGCCTCGCCGTCCCGGCAACGTTCGTCTCCGTCACTAGCGAGATTTTCGACGATTCGTTCGGGAAAGACGACGTCGTCGCGTGGTGGGACGAACACGGGGGGCTATGGACGGTCGGCCACGACCCCGACAGTACGCTTATGACCCGCCTGGGAGTCACCGGTCTCCCGACGACCGTCGTCACGGACGCCGAGGGCACGGTCGTCTGGACACACACGGGCGAACCGGACGCCGAGTGGGTCGTTGACGCTGTCCGTTCGGCCGCCGATCGACAAGAGAAATGACGCACCGCCGGTGAAACGATCCAAGGTGGCGGATCTCGATCGGTTCCCCCTGTCGGCGTAAGAATATCGTATGCTGCCCGCGAACCATTAGTCCTCCGGCACGGCCTGTGGAGGGCGAGCCGTAGCGGGAGCCGGTGGCTCGTGAGTACCGAAGTCGGGATGTGTCTCTTCCATCCAGATATACACGACAGCGCCGGAGAGAAACATCAGGATCGCAGTCATGTAGAAGGCGGCTTCGATGGTGACGAACTGCATCGCAAGCCCGATCAGGATCGCACCGACGGCGTAGCCCGAATCACGCCACATTCGGTAGACGCCCATGCCGGCCGATCGCCAGGAGGGATGGGCTGCATCGCCCGGAACGGTCATGAGGTTCGGATACAGCAACGCCATTCCCAGACCAGAGGCAGCGGCCAGCACGGCCCACGGAAGGTAGCCCTCGACGAGCACCATCCCGAGAACACCGCCGCCAGCGAGGAACATCCCTACGATCACAGGTGGTCTGCGGCCGATTCGGTCAGCAAGGCCGCCGGTTCCGATCTGGAGGAAGTACATCGCGCTGTGGACGCCGACCACGACGCCGACCGCCTCGATCGCGAGTCCTTCACCGATCAGATACAGCGGGACGGCGATCCAGAACAGCGTGTCGACGAAGTTCTCGACGTGGCCCGCCTGTGCCGCGGCGAACAGCGTCCGATCGCCGTACGTCGCTCGCTTGAGGACAGCCATGAACGGCAGGTTCGCATCCTGGTGATCGTCGTCGCCTTCTGCCCGGGCGAGCTGGAGCGTTTCCTTGATCAGGAAGATCGAAATGAGGAAGGCTAACACCACGACGATAGCGAGGAAGTAGAACGGCTCCGGGCGGAGACTCCACTGGCCGGCGATGACGCCCGTGATCCAGGCTCCGACTGCGACCCCGCTGTATCCGAAGGCCTCGTCGATACCGACGGCGAGTCCGCGCTGGTCGGGCCCCGCCAGATCAATCTTGGCGTTGATCGCCATGCTCCAGGTTAACGCCTGGTTGACCCCAAGGAGCAGGTTCCCGGCGACGATCCATCCCCAGCTGGGCGCGTAGATGAGGATGATCGGAAGCGGGAGCGCCGTGGCCCACCCGGCGATGAGCACGGGCTTCCGGCCGTAATCTTCACCCCACTTCCCGGCGTAGAGGTTGAGGATCGACTTGACGATCCCGAACGAGACGACGAACGACCCGATGATAAACAGCGACTGTACCCCGAGTACCTCCTCGCCGAGAACGGGGACGACCGTTCGCTCCGAGCCGATCGTCAGACCTGTCGCAAAGACCAGCAGGACGTGCAGTGAGAACTGACCCTTGTGCTCGCGTATCCCCTGTTTGAGTTCAGTTGCCTTACTCATGATTCACTCCGCTGCGCAGTTGTTTGGACCCAGTTCGAGTTCGGCCAGCTCGCTGGCGGGAACCGACTCCTGGCCTACGTTCACGCGTTTGACGCGCTCGAAGTTCGGCGGGTGATCCGGGATGTCCGAGGCGAGCGTCTCGACGAACTCCTCGCGCTCACGCCGGAGGTCGTCGTTCCGTTCGCGGACTGCACCCAGCGTCGCCGTCACGGGCGGTTCGGGCGAGCCAGGGTCGTGTGAAGGCAGGACGAGAATATCGTCTGGTCGTTCCTGCAACCGCTGGAGACTCTCGTAGAGCGTCGCGGCGTTCTCCTCGACGTCCGAGTCCTCGATACCGGCCTCGACACCGAGTTCGACGCGTCCGACGCTCTCGTGGAAAAGCGTGTCACCGGTGACGAGTGCCGCGCCGTCGATATCGAACGAGACGCTCCCCTCGCTGTGGCCTGGCGTGTGGACGACCTCGATATCGACGCGTCCGACCTGCACGGTCTGCCCGTCTTCGATAGGGGTCGCGTCGGTAGAGAGTGCGTCCTTCGGGTGAAGGTAGTACGGAACGCCGTGGCGCTGGGCGAGTTCCCCACCGCCAGAGACATGGTCAGCGTGGGCGTGTGTATCGAAGACGCCGGCCAGTTCGGCGTCGTAGTCGTCCAGAATCGCCTCGTACTCCGCCACGTAGTGGGACGGATCGAAGACGACGGCTTCACCGTCAGAGAGCAGGACGTGGGAGAGACATCCCTTACCCGGCCGTGCGACCTGGATCAACGTTCCGTCGAGATCGACTGACGCGGGTGCGTGGCGGTGGACGCGGCTCCAGCCGTTCATCCCGTCGACGAGCGTCGAGGCGTCGTAGTCTAGCTCCCGAAGAACCTCCGTTGCCGTCTGTGAAACGACGCCAGCGGCACAGATGGTAACGATCTCCTTGTCCTCGGGCAGTTCCGCGAGTGCGCCTTTTGCCGAATCCGGGTCGTCAGTCAGTTCGTCGTAGACGTCTACGTTGACACTGCCCGGAATGTGCCAGTCGTCGTAGTCCTCGCGATGACGAATGTCGAGGACGAGTTGATCCTCTCCATCGGTCCGTAGCCGTTCACTCAGTTCGTCAGGGGTGATATCCGACATCTGTACTCCCCGATAGGAGCGATATTTGTATATGGATACTGCCGGTCATGACCGGTATCCTTAATTATGCTAATCCGTAACAGATTATCATGAGTCTCTACGAGGCCTCCTTCCGGGTCAAACACGAGTGCCCCTATAGAGAGATATCGGAGCACCACCCCGATCTCACCATACGCGAGTGGTACCTGAGCGACTGCCAGGTGATCGAGATAGCCTCGACGGGGCGGCCGACTGACGAACTGCTCGAACAGATCGATCAGTTAGGGACAGTCCTCCACAAATCGATCGACGAATCCGGTCTCCACGTCGTCACGCAGTCCTGTCTCTGCTCGCTGGAGGATTCGATCATCGAGCGGTTCGAGGAGTACAACTGCCTGTATCAACCCCCGACGATCCATCGCCAGGGTTGGGAGCACTACTCAGTGATCGCCTTCGACGAGGGCGACGTTCGCGCCCTCTTGCAGGATCTGGAGGCCGATAGGGACATCGAAGTCCTCTCGAAGACGGCGATCACGGAACAGCGAGTCCCCCACAGTATGCTTGCACCGGTCGATCAACTGTTCGAAGACCTCACCGACCGGCAGATGGCAGCGCTCCGACTGGCGCTGGAACGCGGCTACTACGAACAGCCCCGGAAGACGTCGCTACGTGAACTGGCCGAGGATACCGCCGTCGCCCGCTCAACCTTCGAAGAACACCTCCGGAAAGCGGAGAACAAGCTCCTCACGAACGCGGGGCAGTTCCTGCGCCTGGTCACTGCGACGTCTTCGGCAGACCC
>JAZKRQ010000123.1:0-6968 GCA_036628575.1 Halapricum sp. | reverse complement strand
TTACGTCCGTCGGTATACGACAGTCATGATCAGTCCGAATGGGCCTTTTCGAAGCGACTCGCCGGGAGCAACAGCTCTTCCATCTCCGGCATGTGCTTGACGTTGTAGATGATCTGTGTATCGTCAGTGATCGGCGCGGCCAGACACGATAGCCGGATTCCCCGTTCGATCATTTCTTCCGGGAGGATGTGTCCGGTTGGTGGCGGCATTTCGCCGTCGACGACCGCGACCGCGCAGTTGGTGCAGGCCCCGCCTCGACAGGCGAACGGCCAGGCGAATCCGCGATTCTCGGCAGCCTCCAGCAGCGTCTCGTTGGGCTGGACGACGAACTTCCCGTACTCGACCGGATCCAAATCGGCGTCGCTGGCCCGCTCGAAGAGGTCCTCGTCGTCGATCGACCAACCGTGGTCGTCGAGCACTTCGTAATCCAGGTACTCTACGGTAACTGGTTCCTCCCTGCGGTGGGGCTGGCTGGGAGAGCTAGCCGATGTCCGTTCGCGTCGGCCCGAGCGCTGAACAACCTCCGACTCCTTGGTATTCGGTTCGGCCTCCGCGATTTTGCCGTCCCTGATCCGCTGGTAGGCCTCCGTCACCCGCTGGAACGCCTCCGCCGACCCGCCCTGGTCCGGATGCACCTCCTTGACCCGTTCGCGGTACGCGTCGACCACTGTTGCGTCGTCGGCGTCGGGATCGATACCGAGCACGTCGTACGGGGACTTCACAGCGCCCCTAGTGCTACCGACGTTAAATCCCCTCGGCAGGTCGCAAGAACTGCTGGCTATCCATGGAGAGACGTTCGACTAACTACCCCACTTGTCCCTGGTCGTCGGAGGGCGCTACTCGACGTCTTCGCTCCCTTTGAGATCGGTGCCACAAAGAGAACATTCTTCGGCGTCCTGTACTTCGAACCCACAATTGGGACACTGCGTCCGGGCGACGCTCATAGAACAGGTTTCGACCCTACCCCCCTTAAGCGACCGACACCGTTCGTCATCGTTCAAGCGTTTTCTCGTCTCGAAAAACAGTTCATCGTGACCGCTGTGCGTCTGTTCTGGCTCGACCGCACGATGTCGTGCTGTCGTACCGGTAAATCGTTACAGCAGTCGCTATCATAGTGACTGCTGTAAGTCAATGCCACATCGAGCGCCCGCAGTCGGGCGGTCGTACCGGTAAATCGTTACAGCAGTCACTATCAGGCCGTCACCACACGCCTCGGGAAAACGAATGTATATCTCGGCCTGGTATATCCGGCATGCTCGCGATTGATCGGCGATCCGACAGGGAGATAGTCTCTCCGTGTTCGGTTGTTTCAATGACGATTCACTGCCGGGGTACTTGTCCCGCCGGCTGTGGGGCGGGCGGGACGTTTGTCAGCCCGGGATCGCGAACGCGTTCGAGTCGGTATAGCTGGTAGTGCCAGCGATGGACTGGTACGCCCGTTCACCCGAAGAGGTCTACGACGAACTGGACACGACGCTGGCGGGACTAAGTGCAACAGTTGCCGAGGATCGGCTAACTGAAGTGGGGCCGAACGAGATCGTCAGCGACCGGAGTTACGGCCCGTTACGTATCCTCCTCGCACAGTTTGCCAGTGCTCTCGTCTGGGTGTTGCTCGTCGCGGCCGCTCTGTCGTTCGTGATCGGGCACATCGTCGACGCCGTCCTCATAGCGATCATCCTGTTCCTGAACGGTGTGTTCGGATTCGTCCAGGAATACCGGGCCGAGCGGAGTCTCGAGGCACTCCGGGAGATGGCGATTCCCGAGGTCACCGTCCGCCGAGACGGGACCGAGCGGGCCGTCGAATCGACTGGGCTTGTCCCCGGTGACGTCGTCCTCCTAGAACAGGGCGATATCGTGCCAGCCGACGCCCGGCTTGTGGAGGCCCACAATCTCGAAGTCGACGAGGCGACGCTGACTGGCGAGAGCGTCCCGGTCAGGAAGAGCACGGCCCAGGTCGACGCCGACACACCGCTCGCAGAGCGCGAGAACATGGTGTATAAGGGAACGAACGTTACCCGTGGTCGCGCCGTCGCCGTCGTCGTCGAAACCGGCATGGATACGGAAGTCGGCGAGATCGCAGCGGCGCTGATCAGGGCGGACGAAGCACAGACCCCGCTCCAGGCTGACCTGGATCAGCTCGGCCGCAACCTGGGATTCGGGGTGATCGGGCTCTCGGTGGTCGTCGTCGCGATGCTACTGATCGGCGGTCGCGGAGTCGTCCAAGCCGGATTGACTGCCGTCTCACTGGCGGTGGCAGCGGTCCCCGAGGGGCTCCCGGCGGTCGTCACGCTGACGCTCGCGCTGGGTGTCAGGCGAATGGCCGACGAGAACGCGCTCGTCCGGACGTTGCCGGCCGTTGAGGCGCTCGGATCGGTCGACGTCGTCTGTACGGACAAGACCGGGACGCTGACCGAAGGTGAGATGCGCGTCCGGGCTGGCTGGGTGTACGACGGGGGCATTTCGGTCGACGGAGGGGGCGACGTCGCGGTCGATGCGGAAGAGACGGCAACCTCGGGTGACGGTGTGAATCGTCAAGATCTGCTGTTCGAGATCGGTGCCGTCTGCAACGACGCTCCTGTGGACCCTGCTGCTGAAGCGGACGATCCGACCGAGCAGGCGCTGGTGATGGCAGCGACCGAATACGGCATCGACGTCGCGGCCCGCCGCGAGAACCTGCAACGGTACGACGAAGTGCCGTTCTCGTCGGAACGGCGGCGTATGGCGACGATCCACGAAGGGGTTATCTACGTAAAGGGCGCTCCGAGGGTCGTCCTCGAACGTTCGACCCGAGTGCTCACGTCGGAGGGGGCCGTCGTGCTGGACGACGAGGCGCGCGATCGAATCGAGGCGCAGGTCGATGCCTTTGCCGAGGACGCGCTCCGAGTCATGGGGTTCGCATACAAGAGCCGCGACGACGACGGCGGTCCCGAGGAGAACCTAGTGTTCGTCGGACTGCAGGGTCTCCTGGACCCACCGCGAGCGGAAGTCAACGACGCCGTCGCGGACACGCATCGGGCGGGCATCGGGGTGAAGGTGATTACCGGAGATAACGCAGTGACCGCCCGGACGATCGCCGAGCAGATCGGAATCGAGTCGACCGTCCTGACCGGTCGCGAGATAGAGAACATGGACGAATCGACACTCCGCGAGCGCGTCAAAGAGGTCGACGTGTACGCGCGGGCAGAGCCGACTCACAAGGTCCGGATCCTCGAAGCGCTGCAGAGCAACGGCTCCGCCGTGGCGATGACGGGCGACGGCGTCAACGACGCACCAGCGCTGAAGAACGCCGACGTCGGGATTGCGATGGGCGTCCGTGGGACCGACGTGGCCAAGCAGGCAAGCGACATCGTCCTGCTGGACGACGACTACGCGTCGATCCGGACCGCGATCGAACGCGGACGCGTCATCTTTGACAACATCTGGAAGTTCGTCGCGTATCTGCTCAGCGCCAACGCTGCGGAGGTCGTGATCGTCTTCGTCGCGTCGCTGTTCGGGTATCTCATCCTCCCGGCTGTCCAGTTGCTGTGGGTCAACCTGCTCACCGACGGTCTGCCCGCGCTGGCAGTAGGCACAGACCCGGGTGGTGACGTAATGGAACGGCCGCCCCGGGAACAGGCGGAGGGTATCATCGACGATGATATGCTAGTCTTCATCGGTATGGCCGGGGCGACCGCGACGATCCTGCTGCTCGGTCTTATGTTCTACACGCTCGACGGAGCGTCGGCGGTCACGCCCTACGCCATGACGATGGTGTTCACCGGACTCGTCGTCTTCGAATTCGTCAAACTGTACGTCGTCCGGTGGGCCAGAGGAACGGCCGTCCTGACGAACCCCTGGCTTACATCCGCAGTCGGGGCGTCCCTGATGCTTCAGCTCGCGGTCATTTACACACCGCTGAGCGAGTATTTCGGAACGGTCCCGCTTGGCCTCACCGATTGGGGGCTGTTGGGGATCGTACTCCTCGGGGGAACTCCAGCCCTCGTGTTCGTCGGATGGCTCATCAGACGGCGCTCAAGAGATACGTGACGTCTCGCGTCAGAGATCCACGATCTCTTCGAGCCACCGACGGAGCAGTCGAATGAGCACGGAGGCAAAGCCGGATTCCTCGCTCCAGATCGCGGCTTCGTCGCCGTCATACCCGATAATACTCATAAGTACCGTGTCGTCATCGACGATCAGGACGCGCCCGTCCTGGCTGGAAGTTATTTCGGACTCCGGGATCGAGAGCGATCGGACGCCCGCAAGCGAATCGAACCGAACGACGGTTGCTTCGTCGGCGCTCAGACCGGTGACGGATACGCCTCTGTCAGAAGCGTCAGTCAGAGCCGCGCCCGTTTCGTCGTCCAGCAGATCAGGGCCGGGAACGCCGTAGAGGATCGTTTCGGAGGCGGTTTCGACGAGCGAATTGATGCGGGTATCAACGTTCTCTCGGCCGCGGATCGTCCAAACATCCGCCGACGATTCGGCGGCTTCGGTGGGGGGCTGGCGGACCGATTCAAGGTACTCAAACGCCGTTCGTTCGGCGTTCTCGAATCGCTCCCGAATCAGATCCTGGGCTTCTTCGAGATCCACCGCCGCATATCGGCGAGGCTGTGATCGCTGTTCCTCGACGAGGCCACGTTCGGCCAGTCCCGCCGCGGTGTCGTAGACCTGCGAGCGTGGAACGTCCGCGACTGACGCGATCTCGCGGGCAGTCCCCGTCGAGAGTTGCTGTAAGGCGACGAATACCCGTGTCTCGTAGGTGGTCAACCCGAGGCGTTCGAACGCGTCGATCGGTATGTCCTCGCTCATCTCAGTCCTCCGTGGGCGTGGCCTCTGCGGCCGAAGCATTGTCGGAACTGTCGTGATTCGGGTCCAGGTACTTCGTCCAGACGACCAGCAAACTCGGTAACACGAGGACGCTCGCGAGGAAGGCGTAGATGATCGTCATACCAGTGATGATCCCGAACTGCTGGAGCGGCGGCAGGATAGCGAATGCGAGCACACCGAACCCGCCGACGGTCGTCGCCGCACTGCCCAGCAGCGCGCCGCCTGTCCCGGTGACTGCGGTCCGCATCGCGTCCCACATCGTGTCGGCGCGGTCCAGTTCCTGGTTGTATCGCTCGCTGAGGTGGATACTGTAGGCGACACCCAGCCCGACGGTCAGGCTCGTGATCATCCCCGTCAGGATGTTGAAGGGGATGCCGAACAGGTACATCGTCCCCAGGATCCAGGTAACGCTCAAAACCACCGGCAACAGCGTGACCGCGCCGAGCGTGGCGCTGCCTTCCGTGATGCGGTAAGTGAACATCAGGAAGGCGAACACCGCAACGAGAGTGATGAGCAGACTCTCGATGACGGTATCGAGCAGTTGATCCTGGACGATCTTGAACAGGACCGTCTGACCGGTCGCGGTCGCCGTTAGCCCCTCGCCGTCGACAGTCGCGGCGACGTCTCGCATCTGGGAGGTCACTTCGTCGCCCGAGGCACCCCCTTCCATCGAGATAACCAGCCGGACGGCCTCGTAGGACCCGTCGTCAGTCCGGTGGATAACTCCCGCGGCCTCCTGTGGCGCTGTTGCGAACAGCGCGTCGTAGACCGCTTCGATGTCCTGATCGGGGACACCGTCCCCGTTCGTATCTGCCGCGTGATACGTGGTGTTGAACGTCTCGTTGTTCGCGGCGACCGACTCCATCACTGACAGTGGACTTCGTATCTCGGGGTTTCCGTCCGAGAGTACTTGGACGCTCGGGGCCACCGAATCGTTGCCAGCAGCCGCCCTGGCCTCCTGTAACTCGGACATCCCCTCCGACGTGGCGACCGGTCCTTCGATCAGGATCTGCGCCTGAGCGTCCTCCCGCAGGAAGTTCTGGTTGACGTACTCGAGGTTCGCCTTCGCCGAGTACTCGCCGGGCTTGAACGGCTCGGGAAGGTCTTTCGTCCAGTCAGGCGGATCCTCCGCGAGGAAGTCCTCCTGGTTGAAGCTCGTATCGACCTGCGAGCCACCATAGGCGCCGACCGCGCTGATCAGGACTGCGACCAGGATCACGACGTATGGGGCCTTGCGAGCCATCGTCTCTCCCGCCCCGAGCGCGTCGCTGAACCGACCGCCGCCGGTCCCGAAGGCCGTCTTCTTGCGGTCGATCCCGCGGGCTTCGAGGAACTCGTCGATCTCGATTTTTAGCGCTGGGACGAGGACACCGAACACCAGCAACGCTGCGGTGATTCCGGCCGCGCTGACGACGCCGAACTCCTGGATCGGCGGGACCGGACTAATGAGGTTCGAGAGGAACCCGATGGCCGTCGTCGCGGTCACCCACACCAGCGCCACGCCGACGCCCGCGAGCCCGACACGCATCCCGCCACGGACGGTGCTGTCGGTGTGGTCGTTGTGACGCTCCTCCCGGTGGCGCATGAACGTGTGGATCGCGTAGTCGATGCTCAGCCCGATCAACAGGACCGGAACGGCGACGAACATCTGATTGAACGCGATCCCGGCCCAGCCCATGAACCCGAACGTGATCGCGAGAACGGCTCCGATTCCGACAATGCCGAGCACAATGTCGATCACGTCCCGATAGGCGATCGCGAGCGCGAGTACGACGAAAAGCAGCGCCAGCGGTCCGACGATCGCTAACGAATCGGACATGGAGCGGTTGATCTCGTCGGTGATCTTGCCGGCGCCGAAGACGATCGCGTCGTCGTTCTCTGTCGTAACGTCCTTGACGACCGTCTCCAGAGCCAACTGGGAGTTCGTCAGCCGTTCGTTGGCACCGCCAGTCGCCATCTGGCCTTCAGTCGTCTGGATGACGATCATCATCGTCGCGTTCGCGCTCGTGTCACCCGGCGCATAGTAGGTCGGCATAAGACGGTTTGCCTGATCGCCGAACGGGCTGTCGCTGGCGAACAGTTGCCGGATTGCCGCGTCGATCTGCGACTGGTTCATCGATTCGAGCTGCTCGCGCTGTTCTGCCAGTGACGGAAGGCCG
>JAZKRQ010000122.1:0-7091 GCA_036628575.1 Halapricum sp. | reverse complement strand
CAACACATTTCATTGCGCCGCCCGTCACTCCGGAGAATGACGTTCGATCTCGAACGCTATCTCAACGTTCGCAGCGCCTACGGAGCCTCGTTCGGTCCAGACGGTCGAGTGGCTTTCCTGATGGACACAACCGGCACGCCGCAGGTCTGGACGCTCGACGAACCGGGCGGCTGGCCTCGACAGCGAACCTTTAGCGACGAGTCGGTCGGGTTCGTCTCGTGGTCACCGGAACGCCCCGAATTCGTCTTCAGCATGGACGAAGGCGGGAACGAGCGCGCTCAGCTATTCCGTCTCGACGCCGAAAACGGGGCAGTCCAGGAACTGACTGCCAGGCCAGAGGCCAAACACCGCTGGGGCGGCTGGGACCACGACGGCGATCGGATCGCGTTCGCCTCGAACCGCCGTGACGAATCAGTCTTCGACATCTACATACAGGGCCGCAAAGCGGTGGGCGACGAGGCCGAACGCGTCTACGAGGGCGACGGCTGGCTCTCGCTCGCGGGGTGGAGTCCCGACGACGACCGCCTGCTCGTCGTCGAATCCCACTCCAGTTTCGATCAGGACCTGTACGCGCTGTCCGTCGAGACCGGCGAGTTGACTCACCTCACCCCACACGAGGGAGAGGTCCGGTACAGGAGCGCCAACTGGAGTCCGGGCGGCGGGGGGATCTATCTGGTGACCGACCGCGACGCCGACACACTGTACCTGGCGCGGCTGGACGCCGAGAGCCGCGAGATCGAACCTGTCGCGGAAGGGGGCGACTGGAACGTCGACGGCGTCGCCGTGGACGACAAGACGGGTCGGCTGGTCTACTCCCGGAACGTCGACGGGTACACCGAACTCACGGTGGGCGAACTCGACGGCCCGACGGACGTCCAGGAGTTCCCGAAGCCGGATCTACCGGGCGGGGTCGCCGGCGGCGTCTCCTGGAGCGACAGCGCCGATCGGTTCGCGATCACGGCCACCGGCCGGGCCGACAATACCAACGTCTACGTGGTCGAGACGGGGACCGGGAAGGCGACCCGCTGGACCTACGCCTCGACAGCGGGTATCCCCCCGGAATCGTTCGTCGAACCCGAACTCGTCGGCTTCGAGAGCTTCGACGATCTGGAGATTCCCGCCTTCTTCTCGCTCCCTGAGGGCGCAACTCCCGGCGAGACACCCGTGATCGTCGACGTTCACGGCGGCCCCGAGTCCCAGCGCCGCCCGTCGTTTTCGGGGCTGACGCAGTACTTCCTCTCGCGAGGATACGCCGTCTTCGAGCCGAACGTCCGGGGGTCGACGGGCTACGGCAAGGCCTACACCCATCTCGACGATGTCCGAAACCGGATGGACTCGGTGAAGGACCTGCGAGCCGGCGCGGCGTGGCTGGCCGATCACGAAATGGTCGATTCCGATCGGATCGTCGTCAAGGGTGGCTCCTACGGCGGGTTCATGGTCCTGGCAGCGCTGACGGAGTATCCCGATCTGTGGGCCGCCGGCGTCGACGTCGTCGGGATAGCGAACTTCGTCACCTTCCTCGAAAACACGGGCTCCTGGCGGCGGGAACTCCGGGAAGCCGAGTACGGATCGCTGGAAGCTGATCGGGAGTTCCTCGAATCGATCAGTCCCACGAACCGCGCCGATCGGATCGACACGCCGCTTTTCGTCATCCACGGGGCGAACGATCCCCGCGTTCCGGTCGGCGAGGCCGAGCAGATAGTCGAAGCAGTCAGGGAGAACGACATCCCCGTTGAACTGCGGATCTTCGAGGACGAGGGGCACGGTCTGAGCAAGCGCGAGAACCGGATCGACGCCTACACCGACGTGGTCGCGTTCCTCGACGAACACGTGTGATAGTGGCTACTGGAACATGTCCCGGTGCGCCCGCACGCCTGGAGATGTCCATCTCCCGAGCCCTGACTCGCGTCATTCGCCAGGACGCTGTCGTGCGGTCGCCCACGGTTCTGGCGCTCCAGCCGCCCGACTCGTCGGTGGAACGAGAAGCGTCGGGGTCGAAGCGGGCCCACGGGAGGAAACGAGAATCCACGCTGACGGGAACGAGCGGCAGGGTTTATAATCGCCACTCTCGGAAACACGGCCATGGCAATCGAACCCGGTGACGGAGTCACCATCGAGTACGTCGGTCGCTTCGAGGACGGGGCGGTCTTCGATACGTCCCGAAAGGAACTGGCCGTCGAGGAAGGGCTGGCCGACCCCGAAGACCTCGACCCCGGTGAGTACGCCGCGCTCTCGTTCACTGCAGGCGCAGGCGAGATCATCGAGGGGCTGGACGAGGTGATCGTCGGAATGGAAGAGGGTGAGACGGAAACGGTGACAGTACCACCCGAGAAGGCCTACGGCGAACACGATTCCGACAGAGTTCGGGAGTACGATCCACAGACCTTCGAAGGGATGGTCGGTGAACCGCCGACAGTCGGGTTACACGTCCACGCCCAGAACGGATTGCACGGGGATGTTACCGCCGTCCGAGAGGACGCCGTCGAAGTGGATTTCAACCACCAGCTCGCCGGCAAAACCCTCACTTTCGAGATCGAAGTCGTCGAAGTCCGGTAGGCGTCCCGACTGGTTCGCGAATGGAGGTCGTCGAACTGCGCGCGACAGAGTATTATATCACGCCGGTTACTCGGGCGGCCTCCCGGGCAGCCTCCTCGCTCATTCCGTTGCCGAGGATCGTGTAGCGGTCGCGGATCTCGTGGGCAGTCGTCAGCGCTTCGATCACGGTCGTCTCGTCGATTCCCAGCTCGTCGGCAGTCGTCGGTGCACCGATGCGATCTAAAGCGTCCCGGATGTCGCGCCACATCCCTTGCTCGCCGTCCTGGAGGTACGCGGTGATGATCGAACCCACACCGACCTGATGGCCGTGGAGCGCTGCGTCGGGTACGAGCCGGTCGAGCTGGTGGGAAAAGAGGTGTTCGGCACCCGACGCAGGTCGAGAAGAGCCGGCGATCGACATCGCCACGCCCGATGAGACGAGTGCCTTGACGACGATCCAGGCCGACTCCTCCAGCCCGGGCTTGATCGAGTCGGCGTTCTCGACGAGCATCTCGGCTGTCATCTGGGCGAGCGCACCCGAGTACTCCGAGTACTCGACGTTCTGGAGTCGCCGGGCGAGGTTCCAGTCCCGGACCGCGGTGTAATTGGAGATGATGTCCGCACAGCCGGCCGTGGTGAGCCGCCAGGGGGCGTTCGCGATGATCTCGGTGTCGGCGACGACCGCCAGCGGCGGTTCGGCGGCGACGCTGTGGCGCGTGTCTTTCTCGGGGACGGAACCGCGGCCGGAGACGATCCCGTCGTGGCTGGCAGCCGTGGGTACGGAAACGAATCCCTGTCCGCGGTGGTCAGCGGCCATCTTCGCGATATCGATAGCCTTGCCGCCACCGACCCCGACCAGGTAGCCCGCCTCGGCATCCGCCGCGGCCGAAATCACACGTTCGACCGCGTCGAAACTGGCCTTCTCGACGACGACCATCGCGGGATCGTGACCCGCGTCGGCGAACAGTTCCGCGACCCGCTCACCGGCGACTTCCTTCGGTGTCGGGCTCGTGACGATCAGTGGGCGTCCCGACAGGTGGAGTTCCCCAATCGCATCCAGCGTCTGATCGAGGACGCCATGACCCAGGAGGACGTTCCGCGGCAGCCGAATCCACGTAGACTTCTGGAACATACTCCCGTATGCACTCGCCGAGTGTATAACCGTTTGCCGTCTGATCGTGAAAAATTATGATATATCAGCCGAGGCGATCCAACACGTCCGCTTCGACGTCCCGGCGGGGCCCTCGGTCGGTTCCGTCGCGGTCGCTCTCACGGTGTTCGGCCACGCTCGCTTCGAGGGCCTCCGCGTGAGGTGTCCACTCCCAGCCCAGGTCGTGGAGTTTCTCCGTCGATAAGAGATGCGGGCGGTCGTTGTACAGCGGGAAATCGTCGGGGTCGAGGTCCGGGGCGAGTTCTCGCTCGCTCGCGTGGACTGTCTCGACGCTCGTCCCGCTGGCCTCGGCGACCAACTCGAGCAGTTCGTCCATCGCGGGCGCGTGGCGATCCCCCACGTTGTAGGCCTCGCCGGCGACTCCCTCTTCGGCGACGATCCGGAGCGCGCTGGCCACGTCCCCGACGTAGACGAGGTGGTGCACCGAGGTGCCATCACCGGGAACGACTATCCGGTCGTAGCTGTCGATCCGGTTGAGCCAGTAGTCCAGCCGTTCTGTGTAGTCATACGGTCCGTAGACGATCGTCGGCCGCACGCTCATCGCCCGAACACCCTCTTCGGCGGCTGCGAAGACTTCCCGATCGCCCTCCGCCTTGCGCTTGCCGTAGGTCTCCGGAGAGTCGTCTCTCGCTTCGCGCTCGCTGCAGGGCGCAAGCGGTGTCTCGTCCTCGCGTTTCGGGATGCGGTGTGGGCCGTAGGCCGCACCGCTGGAGACGAAGACGTACGCCTCGGCGTCGGCGAAGACGTCGGTCGCGACGCGGACGTCACGGGGGTAGTAGGCCACCAGATCGATCACGACGTCGGGATCGACGTCGTCGCGGGCAGCCCGGAGCTGGTCGTCCTCGCGGCGGTCACACGTGACGTGGCTGACCTCGGGTTCGTCATCGAACGGATTCGGATGGTTACCGCGATTCGCGAGGGTTACATCGTAACCATGTGCGCGGAACTCTTCGACTGTGTGTCGACCGATGAAGCGCGTCCCGCCGATGAGCAGCACCGTTTGCATGCCCCCACGTGTGTCCCGTGCCGGGAAAAAACGAGTGGAGGATTCACCGGTCGCGATACTGCTCTATCGCCGCCCGGTAGCCCTCCCGGTAGGTCGGATACGCGAACTCGTAGCCCAAATCCCGGAGTTTCTCGTTGCTCACGCGCTTGCTCGTCTCGATCCGGCGTTTGGCAGCGGTGGAGAGGGCGGGATCGTCGAGGCGCTCACTGGTAGTCTGTTTTGGCGGCTCGGGTTCGCCGCACTGCTTGGCCAGCCAGTCGGCGAATGCCCACTTCTCGACGGGCTCGTCGTCGACGACGTTGACCACCTCGCGGCGCGCCACGTCTTCTTCTAGCAGGAACCGGACGGCACCGGCGGCATCGTCGCGGTGAACCATGTTGAGATATCCCTCCGTCACGGGCCCCTCGACGTAGCGATCCAGCCGATAGCGGTCGGGGCCGTAGAGCCCGCCGAAGCGAGCGACCGTCCCGTCAGTATCGTCGATCGGGCGCTGGCGGGCGATCTCCTCGGCGTCTGCGAGGACCGCGGTCTTCTCGGTCGTCGGATCGATCGGAGTCCCCTCGTCGATCCAGTCGCCGTCGTGGTCGCCGTAGACCCCGGTGCTGGAGGTGTAAACAATCCGATCCGGGACCGACTCTCGTTCACAGAAATGGTCGATGGTCTCCCGTAACCCATCGACGTAGACCTCGCGGGCGGCCTCAACGTCGCGGCCGCCACTGGACGCGGCGAAGACCACCCAATCTGCGTCCGGCACCGGCTCTAGGGATTCAGGCTCAGTGACGTCGCCCCGGATCGCTTCGGCTCCAGTCGATTCGACGGCCGCGAGTCCCGCGTCGGAACGTCGGACGCCGACCACCTCGTGATCGGGCTGGAGTTGCCGGGCCAGTTCCAGGCCGACGTACCCACAGCCCAAGATGGCGACGCGACTCACGGCTTCCGCTCCAGGAGGTGGTGGATTCGGGCGTACTCCCCGAGCGTGATCGGGTGTCTGCCCTCGACTTTCTGCTGGACCTCTTTCGGATCGAGATCGCCACCGAGTTCGGCCGCCACGCTATCGACGTCCATCACCGCGGTCGTCATCCCCATCAACAAGATGTCCCGGGCCTCAGCGGCGATAGCGTCAGCGTCGGGATAGTCCTCAGCGACAGAGAGCGCCGCAGCGGCGTCTTCAAGCGTGACCTCGCCAGCGTCACCCTCGGCGAGCGCGGTCACTGTGTCTCTATCGACTCCGGTCTCGGTGACGACCGCTTCCGTGCCCTGGTCGTCGATTACGGTGGCCAGTACGTCCTGATATGCGGCGAGCAAGCCCGGTGGGTCGCGCTCGCCGGCGTCCGGGAACCGTCCGGTCAACATACTCCCTCTTCGAACGGGAGGTACAAATCACCTACCTCGGCGTGGACGCCGGGGACTCCCTCGCTGTGCAAAAGTGGATGGAAGTTCCCGTCTGACTTGCCGCCGATCTACCCCCGTGGATTTATACACGTTCGTCCTAGAGCGACACATATGCCCAAAATCGAAGTCTCGTTGCCAGACCGAATCGAGAACGACATCGCGCGGCTGATCGAACAGGGCGAGTTCGTCAACCGAGACCAGGCGGTCGAGGAACTGCTGACGATGGGCGTCTCCGCCTACGACACCGAGGAAGAGACGACGACCCCCGGTGCCGAGGAGGATCTATTCTCCCAGACCGTTGACGACCAGCAGGATCCCGCGATGCAGGACGAACCCCGCGACGACGGCTATACGTTCTGAAAAACAGACGGATACTGTCGGCTGTGGCCTTTTCGAATATTCGGACCAGGGTGCCAGGTATCTCTACGTGATTTCAGCCGGCAGTATGAAACATGTGGCCGCCAAACGTCCGTCGTGGATCGCAGCGCCCTCGAAGCGAGACTGAAAGACGCCTTCGACGCCGACGAACGCGCCGCGCGAGTCGTTGCCCGGCAGGCACGCGACCTGGCCGACTCCGGGAAGTTCGCGACCGATCTCGACCACCAAGTAACCGCCGATGTCGTCGTCTCGAACCTCCGGGACGCGCCAGACGGACACGCACTCGTCGAGCGCTGGAACTGGTGGCTCGGCGCGCTCGAACTCTCACACGGCGGATACGAACAGTTCCGGATCAGATCCGACGCGGTCCGATAGTGGCAGCTATGACTACGTGTCCCTGAGTTCGAACTCTAATCAGGACGCATCCCGACTGATAGTGATTACTGTAGCGATTTACCGGTACGACCGCACTCATAGTGATTACTGTAACGATTTACCGGTGCGACCGCACGCTGTCGTGCGGTCGACCCGGAACAGACTTACAGTAATCACTATCAGTCGTGCGGTCGACCCGGCACAGACCTACAGTAATCACAATGACGCCTCGAA
>JAZKRQ010000121.1:0-7130 GCA_036628575.1 Halapricum sp. | reverse complement strand
GACCGCACTCAGTCGTGCGGTCGACCCGGAACAGACCTACAGTAATCACTATCAAGTGCTGGCATGGGTGGTCTCGCCTGTGGTGTCAGTGTAGGTCTTGTCTGCTGGGCCATCCATCACTACGGCACCAACAACCCGACCCGCGTCTGCCGGTTTGTCTGTGCGTGCCCCTAGAGGGATAGCCACGATTCGCTTCTCATACTGCCGGCAGTATCAGGAGACCGGACCATCCGGAAATACAGACAGAGAACGACCAGCGAGAGGGTTAAGGGCTGCGTCACGTACGTTGGGGTATGAGCAAACGACTGTTCGTCAGCGTCGACCTCGACGGCCTCGGCGAAGAGATTGCGAGCGTCCAGCAGCTGTTCGAAGGGGCAAGCGGTCTGAACTTCGTCGATCCCGAACAGGCCCACGTCACGCTGAAGTTCCTCGGTGACACCGACGAGGACCGCCTCCCGGAACTGATCGAGGAACTCGAAGCCGCGGTCGAGACCGCTGATGTCAGTCCATTCGAGGCGCGTTTCGGCGGCCTGGGCGTCTTTCCCTCTCTGGAGTACATCAGCGTCGTCTGGCTCGGGGTGCGAGAGGGCGGCGAACAGATGACCGCACTACAGGAGCACATCGAGGATCGAACCGTCGCCATGGGCTTCGAGCCTGAGGACCACGACTTCACACCACACGTCACGCTCGCGAGGATGAACCACGCCGGCGGGAAAGACCTCGTTCAGGAAGTCGTCCGCGAACGGGACCCGGACGCCGGAACTCTTTTGGTCGAAGACGTACGGCTCACCGAGAGCATCCTCACCGACGACGGTCCCCAGTACTCGACGATCGAATCGTTCGAAATATAAGAAAGTAATCACTGCGGCAAGCCTCTCGAAAGGCGTCAGACGCCTATTTAGGGAGGCCAAACGACTTAGGCCGGCCAAAGTTTTAATTTGGCTGATAAGTCTTAAGTTACCTCCGGCCCTAGGCGGATGTGATGGATCTCTGGTTTAATCTGACGCTGGTGTTCGCCGCGGGGTTCATCACCGCGCTGGCGACAGGGCTGGGTGCGATCCCGTTCTTTCTGGTCGACGACATCAGCGACCGCTGGAACGTCGCGTTGTGGGGGCTGGCCTCCGGGATCATGGTCGCCGCGTCGCTGTTCGGGCTGATCTCCGAGGGACTTGAGAACGGCGGGAGCGATCCCGTGCTCAAGCTCGTGGTGGGGATGGCTACGGGCGTCGGCCTCGTCGTCGTGAGCCACCGCCTGCTCGAAGGCGCGGAAGTTGACCCGAGACAGTACGAGGAGGCCGATTTCAAGAAGCTCGTGCTCATTCTCGGGATACTGACTGTCCACAGTTTCCCGGAAGGGATCGCCGTTGGAGTTTCCTTCGCCGAACTTGGTTTCGAGGGGGTCGAGGGGTTCGTGATCGCCGGTCAACTCGTTCCGCTGCTGGCCATATTCATGACGGTCGCGATCTCTATCCACAACATTCCGGAAGGGATTGCCATCTCGATCCCGTTGCGGGCGATGGACATCGGGGAGTGGCGGATGGTCGGCTGGGCGATCTTTTCGAGTCTTCCCCAGCCGATCGGGGCCGTCATCGCCTTCTACTTCGTCCGGGTCGCGCGGGAATTTCTGCCCTTCGGCTTTGGCTTTGCCGCTGGCGCGATGATCTACCTGGTACTGACAGAGTTCATTCCGGAGGGGCTCGAGCAAGGCACCGGCCTGCCCGGCGGGGGTCGCCGCGAGTTGACTGCCGGGGTCGCGTTCGGGATCGCGCTGATGGTCCCACTGGCGTTCATCTAGACCGGCAGCGAACTCGCGACGAACTTCAGATCCAGTTGGATCGACAGCGTCTCCGGATCGTCGCCCAGTGGCGTCTCCGGCCGGTAGTTCGAGTTATCGATCGCGAAATACGCGGGCCCCTCTAGGGACTGGCGGCCCCGGTCCTCGGTTGATATCTCGTAGAGATCCGACCGCATCTTGATCGCCTGTCCGCCCAGCGATCGGTCGCCTCTCGGCCGCTCGTCCGGCGAGCCACCTTTGACATACGTTCGGTAGCTCTCCACGTCGCTTTCGTCGGTGAACACGTAGACAGAGAACGGCTGGCCGTCCCGTGCGATGTATTCGATTTCCTCGCCCTCGGACGGGAGTTCGAATATCTCACCCCGTTCCGGCGGGACGGTCACGGTTCCGTCTTTCGAATACACTACCTCTCCGCCTATGCACCCAGCCGAACCGACGACGACACTGGTCGCAGCGGTCGCTAGGAACGCACGACGTCTCATTACGTAGGTGTCGTCCGAACCCCTACATAGGTCCATCCCTCCAGTTTTCAGCAGTGAATATACGACGGCAGGAGGCGGCCCGGACCGGGAGGTGACAGCTGGGCAACCCCGGGCGAAAAGAACACACATTTAAGCGGGCACGCGGAAGAGAACGACACTATGGGTAAGAAATCGAAGGGCAAGAAGAAGCGCCTGGCGAAACTGGAGCGCCAGAACAGTCGCGTCCCGGCGTGGGTCGTTATGAAGACGGATCGGGACGTGCAGCGAAACCCCAAGCGACGCCACTGGCGTCGCAACGACACTGACGAATAATGAGCTCGAGTGATTTCGAGGAGCGAGTCGTCACTGTCCCGCTCCGCGACGCAAAGGCGGCACCGAAACAGGAACGCGCGGACAAGGCGATGAAACTCATGCGCGAGCACCTCGCCAAGCAGTTCGCCGTTTCCGAGGACGCCGTCCGGCTGGACCCGTCGCTGAACGAGGCAGTCTGGTCGCGTAGCCGTTCGAAACCGCCGAGCAAGCTTCGTGTTCGCGCCGCCCGCTTCGAGGAAGAGGGTGAGGCGATCGTCGAGGCCGAGCCGGCCGAGTAGAGCGTTGCTCCGCGCTGCCTTCTCCGGGTCGTCGTACGTCGGTGTCTTCGCTCGTGCTACCGACGATTGCCTGCTGATACGGCCCGACCTCGACGAAGACCTGCTGGCGACGCTGATCGACGCGCTGGACGTGCCGGCTATCGAGACAACCGTCGGCGGGTCCGGAACGGTCGGCGCGTTAGCCACTGGCAACGAGAACGGCCTGCTGGTGAGCAGCCGCGTCACCGATCGCGAACGCGAGCGGATCGCAGAGGTCGTCGAGCTTCCGGTCGTCGAGCTTCCGGGCCGGATCAACGCCGCCGGCAACGTCGTGCTGGCCAACGATACTGGCGCGTACGTCCACCGAGATCTCCCGAGAGAAGCCGTTCAGGCCGTCAAGGACGCTCTGGACGTGCCGGTCGAGCGCGGAGACGTCGCCGGCGTCGAAACCGTCGGAACAGCCGCGGTCGCGACCAACAGCGGCGTGCTTGCCCACCCGAAAGCCACCGACGCGGAACTGGACGCGTTGGAAGAGCTACTTGGTGTCCCCGCGGACATCGGGACGGTCAACTACGGCGGCCCGCTGGTCGGATCCGGACTGGTCGCCAACGAGAACGGCTACGTCGCCGGCCAAGAGACGACAGGGCCGGAACTCGGACGGATCGAAGACGCGCTGGGATACATATAGGGCTAGTTTTCCGTGTGTCAGGAGTGTTCACAGACACCGTTGGTATCGAAATAGGTCTATAGGGAGAACCCCGCATACGCGGCGGTCGCGCCGCGTTCCATGGAACCAAACGGCATCGAGGCGAGGTCCCGCTTTTTTAGCTCATCTTTTTCCGGGGGTTCTCCCCAGCACCGCGAGGAAACCCCACCTGCAAAAAGGTGGATGGGAAGATTCTTCCCGCTGACTCACCACCGTTCGCCTATGAGCACGTTTACTGTTCGCGGATCGTTCCAGGCACGGGACGGCCCGCAGTCGTTCGAGAAGGACATCGATGCACCGAACGAAGACGTCGCGACCGAGCGAACCTACGCCACGTTCGGCTCGGAACACGGGCTGAAACGCACGCAGATCGAGATCACGGAGGTCCAGGCATGAGCCTCGGTGGTGGCGGCGGCGGTCAGGCCCAGGAAATCGCACAGGCTATCGAAGCACTCGAAGAGGAAAAGGAGGCGCTGCAGGGCGACATCGAGGACCTCCAGACCGAGAAAGCCGAGACCGACGAGGCGATCGAGGCGATCGAGACCCTCGAGACCGGCTCGACCGTGCAGGTACCCCTGGGCGGCGGAGCGTACCTCCGTGCGGAGATCCAGGACATCGACGAGGTCATCGTCGGGCTCGGAGCCGACTACGCGGCCGAGCAGGAGCAGGACGATGCCATCGAGACCCTGGAGCTGAAAAAGGAAACCATCGACGAGCGCATCGAGGACGTCCGCGAGGAGATCGCAGAGATCGAGTCCGAGAGCGAGCAGCTCGAACAGCGCGCCCAGCAGCTCCAGCAACAGCAGATGCAGCAGATGCAGCAGATGCAGCAACAGCAGGAAGGCGGCGACGAATAGGCGATGTTCGACGGACTGAAGGAGAAACTCGGCCGCTTCAGCGACGACGTCGAAGAGGACGTCGAGGAGGAAGCCGCCGAGGACGAACCAACAGCTGAGAGCGAATCGGTCGAAGAGACCGAACAGCCGGCCCCCGAGACAGCGACAGCAGACGATGAGTCGGCGGATTCCGAGCCGGCGAGCGAGCCAGCGACCGCCACCGGACCCGAGACGACGGTCGAAGCCGATTCGCCCGGGCGTGTCGATGCTACTGCGGCGGGCGATCGGACAGTCGTCGAGGAGCCACAGGCGTCCGAGGAGTCATCGGTCGATGAGGACGCAGATGACGAGACGGCTGACGCCGAGAACCAATCGACTGCCGATGACGAGGCGGCCGAAGCGTCCGACGACCGCGGCCTGGCCGAGAAGGCCAAGCTGTTGGCAACAGGCAAGACCGTCATCGACGAGGACGACCTTCAGGATCATCTGGACGATCTGGAGTTGGCCCTGCTACAGAGCGACGTCGAGATGGGCGTCGCAGGGGAGATCCTCGACGGCGTCGAGGAGAACCTGACTGGCCAGACGCGTCGACGACTGTCCTCGACCGGGAGTCTCGTCCGGGACGCGCTTCGGGAAGCGCTGTACGACGTGATCAGCGTCGGTCAGTTCGACTTCGACGAGCGGATCGCCGCCGCGGAGAAACCGGCAGTCATTATTTTCACCGGCGTGAACGGCGTCGGCAAGACCACCTCGATCGCGAAGCTCTCGAGGTATCTGGAGGATCGCGGGTTCTCGTCGGTGCTGGCCAACGGTGACACCTACCGGGCCGGCGCCAACGAGCAACTCGAACAGCACGCCCGCAACCTCGACCGGAAGTGTATTTCTCACGAACAGGGGAGCGATCCGGCGGCAGTCATTTACGACGCCGTCGAGTACGCCGAGGCCAACGACGTCGACGTCGTACTCGGCGACACGGCGGGGCGGCTCCACACTAACGAGGGACTGATGGACCAGCTGGAGAAGATCGATCGGGTCATCGGCCCGGACATGACGCTGTTCGTCGACGAGGCCGTCGCCGGCCAGGACGCCGTCAACCGAGCGCGGGAGTTCGACGACGCCGCCGAGATCGACGGGACGATCCTTACGAAGGCCGACGCAGATCCCCAGGGCGGGGCGGCGATCTCGATCGCACACGTGACCGGAAAGCCGATCCTCTTTCTCGGAACAGGCCAGGATTACGACGACCTCCAGCGGTTCGACCCCGAGGAAATCGTCGACCAGCTGCTAGGCGGAGAGTAGTCATAGTGATTACTGTAAGTCTGTTCCACATCGACCGCACGCAGCCGTGCGGTCGTAGCGGTAAATCGCTACAGTAATCACTATCAGTCACGGCTCGGACCGACAGCCGTCACCATCTGGCCTCGGAAAGCCGATCCCAGGGGCGAACTATCGTTTCGAGTGGTTCGAGTGGAGACTGAGTTTCGGCTGCAGCCGAGAAAGAAATCAGTCCCGTCGAGAGAACCACGAAGTCGGCGATGAACGCCGTTACGTCCCGTCTCTGGCGTTCTCAGAATTCATGTTACCATTTAACATGTTAACGAATGTCTCTCGATCAGAAACGGAGGGGTTCCGGGCCGATTTCGCGTCTTGCTTCCGTCAGACGCTGGTCAGCCGCTTGATAGTGGCTACTGTAAGTCTGTTCCGGGTCGACCGCACGAGAGCGTGCGATCGCACCGGTAAATCGTTACAGTAGTCACTATGAAACGTACCCGGAATCGCTGCCGTCGGCGTTCGAGGTGATCAGAAACGAGAGACGGTAGAAAGAGCGATTCTAGAAGTGGATCAGCGGTTTGATCATGTCGTCCTCTTTGGTCTCCATCATCTCGAAGGCGGTCTCGATCTCGTCGAGGTCGAACTCGTGGGTCGTCATCTTCGTCGGGTCGACTCTACCCTGTTCGAGCAGGCGCAACAACCGCTGGATCCGCAGGCGTCCGCCGGGACAGAGATCGGTGACGATGTCGATCTCGGCCATTCCGACGCCCCACTCCTCGCGGGGGATGCGGCGGAACTCGTCGTCGCCGTGATAGCCGACGTTCGAGACCGTCCCACCGGGCTTGGTGACCTTGATACAGTCCTGAAGCGTCTCGTCGGCCCCGAGCGCCTCGATAGCGGCGTCGACGCCTTCCCCGTCAGTCAGGTCCATGATCTGCTCGACCGGGTCACCCTCCTGAAAGTCCACGACGTCGGTCGCACCGTACTCGCGGGCCAACTCCTTACGGTTCTCGACGGTCTCGACGGCGATGATCCGCCCGGCGCCCTGCAGTTCAGCGCCTTTCGTCGACATCAGGCCGACCGGCCCCTGGGCGAAGACCGCTACTGTCCCGCCCATCGGGATGTCGGCGTTCTCCGCGCCGGCAAAGCCCGTCGAGAGCATGTCCGCCGTGTAGACGGCCTCATGATCCGTGACGCCGTCGGGGATGTGCGCGAGGTTGCCGTCGGCGTCGTTGATGTGGACGTACTCGGCGAATGTACCGTCCTTGACATTGGCGAACTTCCAGCCGCCCAGCGCCCCGTTAGACTGGGAGGGGTGGCCGTCCTGGGCTGCCTCGGAGTTCCAGTCCGGTGTGATCGCGCCGACAGCGACGCGATCGCCCGAGTCGAAGTCTTCGACCGCCTCGCCGACTGTATCGACGACGCCGACGACCTCGTGGCCCAGCGTGAGGTTATCCCGATCGCCGATCG
>JAZKRQ010000120.1:0-7167 GCA_036628575.1 Halapricum sp. | reverse complement strand
CCAGACCGGCCCCGGCCTCGACGGCCCGTTCGGCGATGGCTGCGGGTTCGTCCATGAATCGAACGACGACGGACACGTAGAAAAAGCTAGAGAATCTGCCGCTGGCAGGTCCCACAGAGGTTCTCCTCTTTGACGTCGACTTCCCGGACTGTCGGCGAGAAGTTCATGACGCAGCGCTTGTTGTCGCAGTGTTCCAGCCCGAGGGTGTGACCGATCTCGTGGACGACTTCCTTGCGGACCCGTTCGGCGAAGATGTCGCTCGAGGAGCGGTTCGTAAGGCCGCCGTCCGAAGACGTTTGCAGACGGTGCGTCGAGATGACGGAGCCGTTGCCGTCCAGATAGGCGAGACCGAAGACGTAGTTTCGCCGCCGGTAGAACAGGTCCTTGGGCGTTATAGCGATGTTCTTCTCACCGTCTCCCACCTGGCTTGCGAGTTCGATGAACTCTTCGGCCCGGTACTGGTCGCGGTTCGTATCGTACGCGCCCGTCGGGACTGGTTGAGCGTTGTGGACCGTCACCTCGCAGTCGTAGACAGAGCGAAGGCTGGCCGAGGCCTCGCGTTTGACCGCTGCGGAGACGTCGCCGACCGGCACGATGTCGACGTGCATATACGCTGGTATGGGAGACACCGAAATAAAAACCCCGCTGTCGACGACCGTTCGAGGCCGGAACCGCCTTCAAGGTGGGGGACCAGATAACGAGTATGTACGCCGACACAATCGTTCTCGACATCGACGGCGTCCTGGTGGATGTCGCCGAGTCCTACCGGCGCGCGATTGTCGAGAGCGTCGAACGGGTGTACGGGGAGACCATCGCTCAGCCGGCGATCCAGCAGTTCAAGGACGCCGGCGGATTCAACAACGACTGGGAACTCACCTACGCAGTCGCGTTGTACGTGCTGGCCGGACGTGAGCGGTTTCCCCTGAGCATCGAGACGTTCACCGACCGCATCGCTTCCTCCGGCGGGGGAGTGGCGGCTGCCAGATCAGTCGTCGACGACGAACTCGATCCCGCACAGCGCGAGCGGGTTCTCGACGCCTGGGACCGCGATCGCCTGCGAGATGTCTTCCAGCAACTGTACCTCGGTGCAGACCTCTACCGCGAAATCGAGGGCGGATCGCCCGAACTCTACACGCAAGGATACATCCACGACGAACAGGTCCTGCTCGAACCCGAGACGCGGGAGGCGCTGACCGACCGCTTCGCCGTAGGGATCCTCACCGGTCGGCCTGCTCCGGAAGCCGAGATCGCCCTCGACCGCGTCGGGCTGGAAATCTCCGAGGAATACCGTTTCACGATGGACGACTGGGAGGAAGGCAAACCCGACCCCTCGGCGCTCGTGACACTCGCGGAACGGCTCGACAGTGATACCGTTGCGTTCGCCGGTGACACGCTCGACGACGTCCGGACGGCCGAGAACGCCGCCGCTGCCGATTCGGACCGGGCCTACCACGGGATCGGTGTCCTGACCGGCGGACTCTCCGGTGATACGGGCCGCGAGAAGTTCGAGGGTGCCGGGGCGAGCGCGGTCGTCGAGTCGGTGAACGATCTGCCCGAGTTACTTGCGACTGGAAGGGAGAACCCATCGCGGAACGCTTAACCACCTTTCGCCGAAGACAGGGGTATGCGAATCGCGATACTCGGCGGTACGGGTGACATCGGTGAAGGACTGGCGCTCCGCTGGGGATACGACGCTGATCACGAGATCGTGATCGGCTCCCGGGAGGCTGAGAAGGCACGGACCAGGGCCGACGAATACGAAACGGAGCTGAACAGCCGAGGCTGTGACGTGGCTATTTCGGGGGCAGAGAACGCCGACGCGGCGGCAGAGGCCGATGTCGTCGTCGCCGCGGTGCCCGCTTACCACCTCGTAGACACTATCGAAGCGGTCGCGGACGAACTGGACGACGCCGCGATCCTGGTCAGCCCTGCCGTCGGAATGAAACGAGACGAGGCCGGGTTCCACTACAACCGTCCCGGGGCAGGCAGCGTCACTGCGCTGGCGGCCGATGCCGCACCCGAGGAGGTCGCCATCGTCGGCGCGTTCCACAACCTTGCGGCCGGTCGCCTGGCGAATCTCGACGCGAGACTGGGGATCGACACGCTGCTCGTCGGTGACGATTCCGACGCCAAGGAGACTGTCGCCGCCATCGCCTCGGACATCGAGGGCCTGCGTCCGCTCGACGCTGGCGGACTTGCCAATGCGGCGGAGGTCGAGGGAATCACGCCGTTGTTGATCAACGTCGCTCAGAACAACGACGGGTTGCACGACCTCGGCGTTCGGTTCGAGTAAGGAATACTGATGTTTATTAACTCCGGTCCGATCAGTTAGTATATGACTGTCGCAAGCGTCTCGATGCCGGAGGAATTGCTGGACCGGATCGACGAGTTCGCTGACGAGCACGGCTACACGGGACGGAGCGAAGTTCTCCGGGAGGCTGCCCGGAATCTGATGGGCGAATTCGAGGACCGGGAGCTCGAAGACCGGGAACTCCTGGGAATCGTGACTGTGCTCTTCGACTACGAGACGTCCAATGCCGAGGAGCGAATGATGCAGCTACGCCACGAGTACGACCGACTGGTGGCGTCGAACTTCCATAGCCACGTGGGCGACCATCAGTGTATGGAACTATTCGTTCTGGAAGGGGACCTGGAGGACATCTCGACGTTCGTCGGCAAGATCCGTGCGACACAGGGCACGACAACCGTCGACTACTCGGTAACCCCGATCGACGGGCATAGTCCGCTCGCCTGATAGTGATTGCTGTAACGATTTACCGGTTCGACCGCACGACTCCGTGCGGTCGACCCGGAACAGACTTACAGCAATCACTATGAGATTTTCCGATCCGTCTCGTCCGATGTCGGTCGTGAGAACAGATCCGATGTCCAGTGGCGACTCGTGCGTCGAGAAGATCTAGGCTCCGGCTTCCTGCAGGGCGTCCTCGATGTCGTCGGCCTGGGTGACGCCGATGAAGCGTTCGACGACGCCGTCCTCGTTCTCGATGATGAGCGTTGGGAGCGAGCGTACTTGGTACTCGTTTGCGATGTCCTGCTGTTCGTCAACGTCGATCTTCTCGAACTCGACGTCGGGATAGTCCTCCGCGAGATCGTCGATAATCGGATCCTGCGTCTTGCAGGGGCCACACCAGTCGGCATGGAAGTCCATAAGCGTGACAGTCATGCGTCGATCCGTTAGTTGCCAAGCAGTTCTGATAAGGGTTTTCACTGTTCCCCCGTTCGAGGTCGAAACACTTAGGCCGGCGAATCACCGATAGTTGTGTATGAGTTCAAGCGACGGAAGCGGTCTGATGTCCAGTGCCGGCCTCGTCCGGTATTTCGATGCCGAGGACCGCAACGCCATTCGGATCGACCCCAAGACGGTGGTCGCGTTCGGCGCAATGCTCGGCGTCTTCGTCCTCATCCTGAACGCCACTGTCTGACGACGGAACCGACGACCAGGATCGCGACGTTTTCAACGACTGGGCCGCAACCTCGGTGCATATGCACCTCGACCAGCTGACACAGCAGGCGCTCCGTTCGTCGCCTCTCGACACCACGGAGCCGATTCTCTCTACCACGTACGAACGACTGCAGCTCACGCCTGGACCCAACGAGCCATGAGTGGGGCTACTCGCGTCAGAGTCCGTGGCATCTACACGACAGCACTGACTCGAGCCCTCACCTTGCGGGACGGTTTCGAAGTGGTCCAGGCCTCGCCGGCGATCGTCGATCGCTTCGACCGCGAGTTCGATTGCTCTCCGGCTGATGCGACCGTCTGGACGACTGACGACCGACAGGGTGTCGGGGTCGTCGGTCCCGCAGCTCCATCCGTTCGCGACCGCCTGACGGGCGTGGATCGGGACACGCTCACGTGGGGGGACGGCGCGCCGCGCGGCGCGGTCGTCGATGCGACCGTCACTGAGACGAAAGGCAGTGGAGCTATCCTCGACCTGGGGGAGCGGTCGGGGTTTCTACCGTTTTCCAACAGTGACGAGCACGTCTCGACTGGTGATGATCTCCGGGTTCAGGTGATCGAACCCCGTCCGCCATGGGACGACGGCCGACCGGTTCTGGACACGACGTTCCGGGTCCAGCGCCCCCTGGTGACGCTTGTCCGGGACGGCGCGCTCGGATCGAGCGGTCAGCCCGAACTCGCGGACCTTCTCTCGACTGACCCGCCCGAGGGATGGCGCACCCGCTGGGCGCACGCAGCCGACGATGCCGGTCTGGACGCGCTCGGGGACGCGCTCGACGCGGCCGTAGAACGAGCCGAAGACACCGAAGACGCGCTCGAAGCGGCGGATGAGGTCACCGAGACCCCCCGTACGGTCGTCGCAGGCCAGCCGACCGTCTGGGCATGGTTCGGACGGGAATCGCGGTTCGCGCTTGACGAGTACCGTCGCGAAGTTACGGAAACGATGGCCGGCCACCACCGGATTAAAGCCGGCGACGAGCGGGCCAGCGCCGCGGTCGATTTCGTCGAAGCGGTCTGTGACGGCGACGGTGAGTTCCCATTCGAGGCGGTCTCCCGGCAGTTCGGACCGACCGAAGGTGACACTGTTGCGATCGATCACGGCAAGCCGGCCGGTCACTGTATCCGTCTGGGACGCGGCGAAGTCGTCGAATACGACTCCGAGGGGACGATCCGCGTTGAGCGGGAGATGTCACCCGGCGGGACCTACGACGCCCTCGGCGTCGATCGGCAGGCCGGCGACGTCGCGCGGACGAAGTTTACCGAGGGCAAGTGGTGGTATCCCACGATCTACGAAGGCTCGGACGGTGAGAAACGCGGCACCTACGTCAACGTCTGCACGCCCGTGGAGATTTTCCCGACGAGCGTTCGGTACGTGGATCTCCACGTGGACGTGGTCAAGCACGCCGACGGGACGGTCGAACGGGTCGACGACGACGAACTCGACGCCGCCGTCGAAGCGGGAGACGTCCCCGTAGTGCTGGCCGAGAAGGCCCGCGCGGTCGCCGGTGCCGTCGAGAACGCACTCTCCTAGAAATCGATCTCGAACCCGCCGCCGCGGCCGCCGCCGTCGCTCTCGCTGGGGAGGTTCGGAGCGAGCCACGAGATGAACGCGTCGGGGCTACGAGTCTGTAGCCACACTGTCCCCGGACCGGTAAACTCACAGACGAGACCCTCGCCGCTGAAAAGCGTCGATTTCAGTCCGCCAACCTTTCTTACGTCGAAGTCGGCCGTCCCCTCGAAGGCGACGATGTGGCCAGTGTCGACGGTATAGGACTCGCCTGGCTCGAGTTCCTTGGCATCGATCGCGCCGTAACTGGAGAGGAACGTCGAGCCGGAGCCTGACAACTTCAGCAGGAACAGACCTTCGCCCCCGAAAAAGGTCTTGCCGCCGCCGAATTCGGTCTCGATCTCGATGTGCGGCTCCGAGGCGACGTACGACCCCGACTGGACGTAGAGCGTGTTCTGATTCATCTCGTACTGGACCACGTCGCCGGGAAGCGGCGGCGCGAGCGTGACGTGACCCGGTCGCTCGGCCGAGAACGTGTTCATGAAAAACGACTCGCCACCGAAGGCCTTGCGCTTGAGCGAACTCAGCATACCTCCGTCGGCGCTGGTCTCGATCTCGATCCCGTCGGTGTGGCTCACCATCGCCCCCGCCTCGGCAACGATCTCTTCTCCCTGATTTAACTCGGCCGTGACGAGCGCGTAGGACGGCCTGTGGTCGATGTCGTACTCCATACTGGAGCTTCAACTGACGAGCTCATATAATTTTTCCAACGGGTTTGCGACATCCTGAAGGATAGTCACATATTAACGTGTAACATGGCAACAGACAACAGTACTGAACGATCGATCCTCACGGAGACCGAGCAGGAGGCCCTCCATCGTGTCACGCTCGGCATGGAGTGGCTTCACCGTGCACACGGGCAGTTACTCGCGTTCCACCACGGCGTCGGTCACGCGATGGATCACTTCGCTGAAGCCGAGCCACTCCTGCGAGAGGCAGGATGCACCGATCTGGCGGACGCGATCCGCGATGAGCACCTTCCGCGTGGTGTCGTCGACGAGGATCGGTGGTCGTACGACGTGGTCGAAGACTTCGAGAACGGCGTCCTTTCCGAAATGGATCTTTTCGAGACCACGGTTCGCGAGCGCCTGGCTGACGGCCAGCGCCACGCTGCCGAGCGGGCACAGGAGCAGGCCTGGAAGGAGCGCGCCGGGGAAGACTGAGTCTTTTGTTGGCTCGGGTCGAAGCGGTGCCATGATCGAACCGGACCTCTCCGGACAGGTCGCGCTTGTCACCGGCAGTGCAAAGGGAATTGGTCGAGACCTTCTGCTCGAACTGGCCGACCGTGGGGCGGACGTGGCCGTCCACTACCGGACCAGTGCCGAGGCGGCTGCCGAGGTCGCACGCGAAGCCAGCGACAGGGGCGTCCGGACGACAGCGATCGCCGCCGACGTGACCGACCCCGAAGAGGTCGCAGCGCTGTTCGAGGCCCTCGAGACCGATCTGGGGACCGTGGATATTCTAGTGAATAACGTCGGCGCGTTCGCGCCTCAACACTGGGAGAGTATCGATTTCGGGACCTGGAACACGGTACTTGAGACTAACATCAACGGCACCTATCTCTGTTCGAAGGCCGCCCTGCCGGCGATGCGCGAGCAAGGCTACGGCCGGATCGTCAATATCGGCTACGCCTCCAGCGAGAAGGGGCTGGTCAACACCAAGAACTTCCCGTACTTCGTGGCCAAGTCCGGCGTCCTGATGTACACGCGGATGCTCGCCGCCGACACGCAGGACGACGGCATCACCGTCAACGCTGTCTCCCCCTACGTCGTCGAGAACTCCGACGAGTTCCCAGCGGAAGCGCCCCGCGGTCGGTGGGCCACGACCGACGATCTGGCGCAGGCGATGCTCTTTTTCCTCGACTCCGACAGCGGCTACATCTCCGGCCAGAACATCGAGGTCGACGGCGGATGGCTCCCCGAGACGGTGTAGTGGCTCACGGGTTTGTTCGCGACAGCAAATGGGGTCGCCCGGATTTGAACCGGATGCAGACTCACTATGTTCGTCTGCCAGGGCTCAAATCCGGTCTCGTACGCTGCTATCGCTCACGGGTTTGTTCGCGACAGCAAATGGGGTCGCCCGGATTTGAACCGGGGGTACGGGCACCCAAGGCCCGAAGGTT
>JAZKRQ010000119.1:0-7234 GCA_036628575.1 Halapricum sp. | reverse complement strand
CTTGTCACCGCCCTCCGTTCAGAAGGATAGGCCATATAAGCGACCGTGCCTTACGTAGGAGTGACTCCCAACTCGGGCGGCCTACGACGACCGCCGATTCCCCATAAATATGACCAGTCGCGTATACCGACTCCACTCGACACTCGAACTGCCGCTCGAAGACGTGTACTCACACTTCGAGGACCCCGACCTCCCCGAGGAGATCGAGGACGTAGACATCACTCGTCGGAACAACACGCTCATCTTGAGCGCCGTTGCCACCGACAGTAGCATGAGCAAGTACACGCCGACAGCCCAACTCAAGGCCAGCGTGACCGAAAACAGGGTCTACGAGGAAGACCCCGAGGAGATGGAGGGCCCCGGTTCCACCCGGGGCGGTGGTGGCCCGCAGTGGGGTGCCTTCGAAGAGGAAGAAGAGGAGATAGAATCGGAACTCGTCGAATACGCCTGTTTCAAGGGCGACCGTGAGACCGTTCTGCAGAACACGGCCGTCCAGTACCCGATGTTTCAAGTCCTCGTCGACATCGCGACGATTGCCGAGAAGGGGACGCTGACGGCCATCGTCGTCAACGAGGACAACGATCTCGAAGCCGTCCGGATCGTCGACGGCGAGCGGAAACCGGCGACGATCACGGTCACCGAGGATCCCTCAGAGGATCAGGACAAAAACGGCGTCGACTGGCGCAACAACGAGTTTATCAGCTAGCGGCGTGCGTTCAGCGCTCACTGGACAGAAGCCGCGTTTCTACTGGATCGCTCGTCGTCCAGCAGTAGCGAGAGTGTCTTGCGCTGTGCGGTTCGGAGATGCTGGAGGAACGTCGTCTGTGAGACGCCCATCAACTCAGCGATCTCCTCTCCAGTGTTCTCGCGTGGCCACTCGAAGAACCCACCGACGTAGGCCGTCCTGATCGCTTCGAGCTGACGGTCGGTCAACTCCTCCTCCAGTTGCGAGCGGACTTCCTGTTCCGTTCTGGCCGGCCGTTCGTGTTCGCGGCGGGCCAGCAGATCGATCCCGTCGTGGGCTTCCGTCACTGACTCGACGAGCGAGCGGACATCGGCCCGCTGAGGGAACTCGACGGTCAGACGTCCCTGGTCGTCCTCGACGGTTTGCCCCGTTACGACCCCACCATGATCGACGAGTGTCGACTCGACACACTCATCGGCCAGATCCAGCCGGAAGAGCCCGCCGTCGTCGTGATCACAGACGAACGCAGCGTCCGCGATAGCCGGAACATCGGCGACCGAAGACTCGACTGCCGTCCTGTCACAGCCTGTCAGCGTGGCGTATGCGACGAGCCGACCGTCAGGAGATCGAGAGAGGCGTTCGAGCGTCGCGTCGGCGTTTAACTCCCGTGCAAGGGCACACACGCCACCACCACCGTCGAGCTGGAACTCCAGTTCGACGACGCTGTCAGCCATCAAGGCCTGCTTGCTCTCGGTGGCGTTGATCGCGTATGCGACCGTGTGGCCGAGTTCGGTCAGCACGTCGCAGTCGATCGCTTCGAAGGCTCGCGGATCCGACGAGACGACTTCCAGTGCGCCGTAGACCATATCGTCGTAGACCAGCGGGACCGCTGCAGCTGAGCGATAGCCTCGTTCCGTGAGCGTCGCCTGCCAGGTCTCCTCTGAGTTGGCACCGATATCGTGGACGATCTGTGGGGACTCTGTCCGTATCGCTCGCTGCAGGATGTCTTCGTCGTCGCTGTCGTTGTGTGCGTCCACGACGGTCCCGAGCGCGTCGTCGTCGATCCCATCGTGAGTGCTCGCACGGAGCGATTCGTTGACCATGTTCCGCGTCCCGATCCAGGCGAAACTGTACGGATCAGTGTCGGCGAACTCCGCACAGACCGCCCGCTCGATCTCGCCGCGGCTCTCTGCCTGGACTAGTGCCTGGTTGACGTCACGGAGGATTCGATTGGTGGTGTTGAGCCGCTGGAGCTGTTCGTTCTGGCGCTGGATGCGCCGTTCACGTTCTTTTCGGTCGGTCACATCGGTATCGACTGCGACGTACCGTTCGATCTCGCCACTCTCATCGGTGATCGGTGCGATCGTCATATCCACCCAGCAGCGCTCGCCGTCCTTGCGCTCGTTGATGATCTCGCCCTCCCATATTTCGCCGTCCGCGATAGTCTTCCACATCTCCTCGTAGAACTCTCCGTCGTGCTCGCCGGACTTCCATATTCGCGGATTCTGGCCGACGACTTCCTCCCGGTCGTAGCCGGTCAACCCCTCGATTGCGGGGTTGGCGTACTCGATGATGCCGTCGGTGTCAGTGATGAAGATACCGTGTCCAGCGTGACGGATCGCCTTGCGGAATCCCCTGAGCTGGTCGTTCTTGGCCGTGAGTTGCTCTTTCGTCCGCTGTTCTTGCCGGACGTACTGGGCCAGATAATAGACTGTCAGGACCGCTAGACCACTGACGATCAGCCCCGGGAGTTCTTCGATTCCGGGGTTCGCGACGCCCAGCGTCAGTGCCTGTCGGACCGCCATCAGCGTCAACATCAACGTGAGGAATCCGAACCGGAGGTCCCGGACGCGGTAGAGCAAGACGCCGGAGTAGACGACTCCAACGACGCGGAGGGTAATCGACAGCAGCGCGATGCCCAGCGGCAGCCACTCAGCCATGGGGACACACCTCTGGAGCGGTCTCTAGCGTGTCGGTACGGTCGGTCATGGTACATAGTTCCGGGGCGCAAGAATAAATGCCGCTCACGCGTTCCCAGGTCGTGAGACCGAGCTGTATTGGGCCGTTTGTAATAAAGGGTCCTCCCAGTTCAGGCTGACCCAAGCGTTATTGGTAGTACGCTCTCCTCAGTGTCCGTGCTATCTATACGTGTATGTCACAACATCGACCGGGCTGGTCGGGTGTCTCCCAATGAGCCAGTCCAATACGCCGGGCGTTCCGGACGTCGACGCGATGGACGTAGATCGGATGGTCGAGAACGAACGCGAGGACCCGACGGACGTGCTCGCGGAGACCGACCACAGCACCGACCTGGGGTTGGCGATGGCCGAAGACGCCAAACGCGTCGGCCACGGCGAACTGTCTAGCGAGCAGTTCTGGGCGAAATACGACGAGGCCGCACGCGCGGAGTTCGGCGAAACATACGAGGCGACGCCCAACCCCGCCGTCGACAGTGACGACCAGACCATCGACGAGACGGTCGCTGACGACCTCTCGTGTTCGGTCGGATCGATGGACTCGGTCGCAGCGGAGATCGATGAGGAGTCGGCCGCCGCTGAATCGGAAACCGACACGAACGGCGACGACCCGACGTATGGGATGGTGATCGATCTACAGAAGTGCGTCGGGTGTGACTCCTGTACGGTCGCCTGCAAGGCCGAGAACCGGACGCCGCCGGGGGTCAGCTACAACGTTGTCATGGAAGAGGAACACGGGGAGTTCCCCAACGTCTCGCGGACGAACATCCCCCGGCCGTGCATGCAGTGTGAGAACCCACCGTGCGTGCAGGTGTGTCCGGTCAGCGCGACCTACAAGATGGACAACGGCGTCGTCAACATCGACTACGAGCGCTGTATCGGCTGCCGGTACTGCATGATCGCCTGCCCGTACGGCGCGCGGTACTTCGACTTCGGGGAGTCCTACGACGACGAAGTCATGGAAGCCGACGAGATCACCAGCCCCGAGTACGGCGTCGATCGTGACGAGGAAGGCCGCGTCGAGCCCGTCGGCAACGTCAGGAAGTGCACCTTCTGCCATCACCGGCTGAACCGTGGCGAGGAGCCCGCCTGCGTCGAGACCTGCGTCGGCGACGCGCGCAACGCCGGTGACCTCGACGACCCCGAGAGCGATGTTGCACAGATGGCAGACTCCGATCGGGCCTTCCAGCTCAAAGAAGAGGGCGGCACCGACCCTAACGTGTACTACCTCAAGTAACCATGGCAGCAGAAACAGACAGCGGTCGTCTCGATTTCGACGTCGACTTCGGATTCGAAAGCGACCGCGTACGGTACGGCTGGTACGGACTGCTGACGATCCTCTTACTCGCAGGTACGTACGCGGTGTATCTCCGAGTCACGCAGGGGATGGCGAGCACGAACCTGACGAGTACGACCCCGTGGGGCGCGTGGGTCGCCTTCTACATCTACTTCGTCGGCCTCTCGGCGGGCGCGTTCCTCGTGAGCACGCTCTCGAACGTCTTCGAGATGGAGGGCATGGAGAAGGTCGACCGGGACGCCCTGCTTGCGGCGGTCATCAGCATGGCCGTCGCGCTGCTTTTCGTCTGGATCGACCTCGGGCGGATGGATCGGATGTGGCATCCGTTCGTCTGGCGGCAGATCACTTCGCCGCTGATGTGGGAAGTCCACGCGTACGTGGCTTACATCGCGGTGCTGATCGCGGAGCTGTACTTCGCCATGCGGGTCGACCTGGCCCGCCTGGCCGCCCGGGTCGAGGGCTGGCGCGGGACGCTCTATCGCTCGTTGACCCTCGGACGGATGGACACGAGCGATCAAGCACGCGAGCGCGACGAAACGTGGCTCAAGCGGGTCGGTATCCTCGGTATCCCGCTGGCGGTCTTCCTGGTCCACGGCGGGACGGGCGTGCTGTTCGCGGTCGCGAAGGCCCGTCCCTACTGGAACAGCGGTCTGTTCCCGATCATCTTCGTCATCTCGGCGGTCGTCAGTGGGGCGGCGCTGGTGATGGCGCTGTACGTACTCCGGAGCAAAGTCCTCGGCGGAGATCTGGACCGGTCGCTGCTGGATCGGCTCGCAAAGCTGACGGCCGCCTTCGTCCTCGTCGATCTGGCCTTCTTCCTGATCGATATGCTGATCGCACTCAACAGCCTGCACCCCAACGACGTCGAGACCTGGCTGTTGATACTAACCGGCGAGATGGCCTGGTCGTTCTGGCTCGTGATGGCCGGACTCGGCTGGGTCGTCCCGCTGACTCTCTTCGCGAAGCGATCCTGGCGTCGGACGCCCTGGGTGATGTTGCTGGCGGCGATCAGCGTCGTCCTCGGCATCGTCGGCGTCCGCTTCAACATCGTCGTACCGCCGCTGATCGTCCCCGTGATGGAGGGGCTACCGGCGGGCGAATACTTCCCGACCCTCGTCGAGTGGACGACCAGCCTCGGCATCGTCGCAGTCGGACTCACGCTGTACACGATCGGCGTCGAACTGCTTCCGCTCGAACCTCTCGGTGATGACAAATGAGTACTGACGACACCTCGAACGACGACGCATCGATCTCCAGGCGCGACTTTGTCGCCGCCGTCGGCGGCATGGGCGCGGTCTCGCTGTCGACGAGTGCAGCCATGAGTGGACTCGACCTCTCCTCGCTGTGGGAGGACGACCCGCAACACTACGTCGGCACCGACTACGGTGACTACGAGGCCGGCGACGTCATGCATACGACCTGCGGGCAGTGCAACAGCTTCTGTCCGATCAAGGTCCGGCTGGCCGACGACAGCGGGGACGGGCAGTACGCCTCGCTGATCCGCAAACTGGCGGGCAACCCCTACTCGTTCCTCAACACCCAGCCGTTCTCGCAGGTCCCCTACGGTAGTGACCCCGAGGACGTCGTCACGGGTGATCTCGAGGGGACTGGTGACGTAGACACCGATCGCTGGTCGCTCTCCGGCGGCCGGATGTGCCTGAAAGGCCAGGCCGGTATCCAGACCGCTTTCGATGCCTACCGGGTCCGAAAGCCGATGAAACGGGTCGGCGAGCGCGGTTCCGAGGAGTGGCAGACCATCTCCTGGGAGCAGGCTATCGAGGAAATCGTCGAGGGCGATGACGAACTCGGCCACGACGGCCTCCGGGAGATGTACGGCTACGCTCCCGAGGCCGAGGTCATGGACGACTGGGAGGCCGTCCGGAACGGCGACCTCTCCAAAGAGGAGTTCGACGCCCGCTACGAGGGGAAACTGGTCGACACCGACCATCCCGACCTCGGGCCCAAGGCCAACCAGATCGTCGACGTGGGCGGCTTCCGCCGGAACTTCATCCGGGCGCGGCTCTGGAAGCAGGGACTGGGATCGGTCAACAGCCACCACCACGCCGGGACCTGCGGCTTCTCCAGCGTGCTCGGCAACGTCCGATCCTACGGCGCTGGCAAGAAACGACAGTACCCGGACATCGAGAACACCGAGTATCTCCTCGTCTGGGGGACCAACCCGATGGTCGCCAACAAGGGACCGACCTGGCTCGCGCCGAAGTTGACGAACGCGATTCAGGACGGCATGCGGATGGACGTGATCGATCCGCGGATGTCAAAGACCGCCGAGAAGGCCGAGACGTGGGTGCCCGTCGATCCCGGCTCGGACGCGGCGCTCGCGCTCGGGATGGCCCGCTGGATCATCGAACACAATCGCCACGATATCGAGTACCTTCGCAACCCCGACAGCGGGGCCGCGGCGGCCGACGACGAACCGACCTGGAGCGACGCGACGCACCTCGTCGCCGTCGACGAGGAATCACAGCCGAAGGCACGCGCTGGGGGTCTGGGACTGGACGGCGAGGGGTACGTCGCCGTCGACGCCGAGACCGCTGAAGTCCGGCCCGCGAGCGAGGTCGACCGCGGCGTGCTTGACGTCGACATCACTGTCAACGGAGTTAACTACCGGAGCGCCTGGTCGCTGTACAGCGAGCGGGTCTTCGAGTACACGCTCGAGGAGTACGCCGAAATGGCCGGTGTCAGCGCCGACGATATCGCCGAGCTGGCAGACGAGTTCACCAGCCACGGCAAGCGCGCGGCGATCATGTCCTACCGCGGCCCGGCCAAACACAGCAACGGGTTCCAGAACACCCGCGCGATCGCCACCCTCCAGCACCTGATCGGCAACTACGACTGGCAGGGCGGCCAGATCACGCCCTACGCTGGCTACGACACGATGAGCGGTCGGTACGAACTCGGTTCGGTCCCCGGGGGCAAGTCGCCCTGGGGGCTGCCGATCCTGCGGGCCGGCACCAACTACGAGGACACCTCGCTGTTCGATCGCGACGACGGCTACCCGGCCGAGCGGCCGTGGTTCCCCGTCGCGCCGCCACACCAGGTCCAGGAACTGTACGCCAGTGCCGCCGACAGCTATCCGTACGATATCGAGGCGCTGTTCATCCGGCCGTATTCGGAAAACCACGTCATGGCGGCATCCGGGGGCGACAAGATCCCCGAGGCGATGACCGACACCGACGCTATCTCGCTGCTGGTCGCGTTCGACACGGTGATCGGCGAGACCAGCAAGTACGCCGACTACATCCTGCCCGAGCCGAC
>JAZKRQ010000118.1:0-7331 GCA_036628575.1 Halapricum sp. | reverse complement strand
TCAGAGGCAAACCGATCCGACGCCGCGTTCGGGCGGGTCATCTGGGGGTTCGACCGCGCGGACGCCTCCGAGGCCCTGCTCGGAGCCCTGTTGTTCGGCATCCCGATGGCAGTCGAGGGTGGGACACAGGAGATCGGTGAGTTCCTCGCGAACCGTCCCCCGATCCTCGCCGGGACGGCTCTGTTCGCCGTGTCGCTCACAACGGGTGTACTGTACGTCGCCGAAATCCAGGACGTCCGCGTCAAGGCCCGGCTGTTCGGTGTGATCCCGCACCGACTCGCCGGAGTTCTCACAATCTCGTTTCTGATGGCGCTCGTGATGCTGACAGCGTGGGGACGGGTCGACTGGAGTCGGCCGGTCGTCGCGCTGGCGAACGTGGTCGTCGCGTTCGTACCCATGTCGATCGGTGCGGCACTCGGTGATATCATTCCGGGTAGCTGACCGGCTGGAACCGGTCAGCCGGCCCGTCCGAACGAGGCGACCAGTTGCTCCCTGAATGCATCGAGTTCAGCCTCGTCGAGTCGACCGTCAGTCGCGTCGTCGAGACGCTTTCGGACGCAGACGTCGTAGTTGCCCCGTCCGACGTGTTCGATCAGGCCGGCCGTCCGCAGTTGTCTGTTCCGTGCGTAGGCGTCCGTTCGATCGCCCGTTCCCCCGGCGACGAAGTGCGCGTCCAGTGGCGTAGCCGGTCCCTGTTCGTCGTAGTACGCCAGCATCCGACGGGTTTTCTCCTCGAGACTGCGGATCTCGGCCCGGATCGAGTCCACTGCCGCCGGCGTCGGACGATCTACCTGCGGCGTCTTCTCGTCAACGGCACCGACGGCTTCGGCGATGGCGTCGTCGTCACTCCCGTCGGGCTCCATTGTCGTCACAGTATCCACCGAGCCAGCGGTCGTGATCCCGTCCGCTGTCGATCCGTCGAATGTCGACCTCCTCGAGGAACCGTCTGCCGACGAACCGTTGGCACCTGATCCGTTCGAGGCGTCTTCGTCGGGTGTCTTGAATCCGAACTCCGGTAGATCAGCCGCCGAGAAGTCCATCTCGGCTTCGGGTGGCTCCTCCAGATGGGGCATGTCTTCGGGCTCCTCGAAGGAGGGGAAACCGCCGTTGTCCTCGTCGGTCGGCTCGTCTTCGTCAGTTGACTCGCTTTCGTCATCCATCGCGGCCGCGAACGCCTCCGCGGCGTCGGCCATCGCCGCATCGTCCATCGCGAAGCCGTCGCCGTCAGCCGTCGCTGTCTGTTCGTCGTCCACCATCTGCTCGTCGCCAGTGGCCGTCGCTTCATCGGTCCCGGTCGTCGTGCCATCGGCGGGCTCCGGTCCCGCAGGGCTCTTCCCGTTGCGGCGGTTTCGACGCGCTCGCATCCGCTCGGTTTCGGTCCGGCCTGGACTGGCCCCATCGACGTGATCGACCATGGCGTCGACGAACTGGTCGGCCATCCTGCTCAGATCCCGTGCGTCCTGTAGTTCACGCTCTAGTTCGGCGATTCGAGAGTTCTTCTTGTCCAGTTCCTCACGGAGTTCCTCGATCGTATCGTCGCGTTGCTGTTTCTCCTCGCTGATCTCCTGGAGTTCCGAGACGAGGTCGTCGCTGACTGATTTGAGTTCCGGCCGCTCGAAGTCGTCCAGACCGGGCGTCGCACCGGCGTCGAAGGTCTGCTTGCGGTGGAACTGCACCCGCCTGACGCTCTCCGACCAGTCGGTCATCAGGAAGGCCTCGCCGTCGCCCAGGTCCTCGACAGCGCTGGCGTATTCCCCGTCCAGTACCCGGCGGACGACCTTCGTGTCGTTGTTCCAGGTCAAACGGTGCCAGACCAGCCAGTCACACTGTGTGATGTAGTCTTTCTTGACGTCGGCGGGTCGCTGGCTGATTCCGACCATCCCGAGGCCGTGCTTGCGGCCGCGCTTGCCGATTTTGATCAACATCTTGCCCACCTCACCGACGCTACCGTTCTCGGGGATCCACTCGTGGACTTCCTCGACCAGCATCAGGAACGGCTGTTTGAGTTTTTTGGCCTTCGCGAAGAGGTGTTTCGAGACTTCTGTTAGGAGTGCCTCTGCTTCTTCGTCGTCCAAAAAGGAGGAGATGTCGAGGATGATCGGGACGTTCTGCTCCAGGGCGAGGTTGGCGATCTTCTCGGCGTGCTCGGTCGTGACCTGGATATCACACTCCTCGTCGGCCCCGACGTGGAGGATCTCGTATTCCTCTTTGAGACCGTAGTACTCGCCGTCTATGTCGACGACGAGGAGGCCAAACCCCGCGTCCAGCAGGTTCTCGGCGACGACGGAGGCCGTGTTACTCTTGCCCGATCCTGATTTCCCAGTGACAAATCCACGACCTGTTAGCAACTCGACGACCGGCAATGAGACCTCCGAGCCGGGATCGCCGTTGCCGCCGGGACCGTCGCTCACCTCCGCGACCGTGATCGTCCGCTCGTCGCTCATGCTACTAGGGTGACTGTGGCCATAGCTCATAACCTTCAGTCAGACATCTTTCGAGGATTCGACAGCCTCCGGGAACACGGGGTGGTCGTCCCGGGTTCACCCGGTTGACGGCGACTTGCGCCCGCTCATCGCTTCGATCCGGAGTTCGTACCACTCGGGTTCGAGTTCGGCCGTCGGTCGATCGAAGATCGTGAGACTGACCGCATCGGCGTATTCGAAGAAGATGTCGGCAGCGTCGATCTCGCCGGCCGTATCGCTAGGGATAGGTGACAGATGCCCATCTATCAGGACGCTCCGCCAGTCGTCAACGCCCTGCCATTCGTAAGCGGCGAGATGGACCGTGGACGACTCGTCGAGATATCGCTGCTTTTTGCTGTCTTCGACGTTCACCAGCTGCAACACGCACCTGTTTTCCGACGCGTCGTAACCGAACGAGATCGGTACGGCGTATGGACGGTCTCCGCCAAAGGACAACACGCCGTGCCCTCGCCGCGTGAGGAACGAATTGATCTCCTCGTCGGTCATCTCGACACCGTAGTCGTCCATACTAGAAAACCCCTCATCTGGCAAAAGAATCTTCGGACTGCGGTGATCCCTTCTGCTAGTTGTTCACACACTCGGATCGAGGACAGCTATATCCCCCGGCTCATCAGGCGGCTCCGGAGAACGTCTGACTCCTTGTTACCGGTCGCGGTGTTGACGAGGACAACCGTGTCGTCGCTCCCGAAGACCCCCTGCTCGGCTAGTTCGCGCGCGCCGCTAGCGGCGGCCCCGCAAGTGGCCCCCATCTCGATCCCCGCGGTCTGTGCGACCTCCACAGCCGCGTCTAGGATCTCCTCGTCGGGGGTCGACACAGCCGTCCCGCCGCTTTCCCGGACAGCGTCGAGCACGAGTCGACTCGCGCCGGGGTCGGACACCTCGATCCCTCCACATATCGTGTCGGGATGTTCTACTGGCTCGTGTTCCGCTCGGCCAGCCTCCCAGGCGTCTACGATCGGCGCGCAGCCAGCGGCCTGGGCTGCGTGGAAGGCCGGCCCCTCCTCGATCCACCCTAACTCTCGGAATTCGCGGGCGGCCTTGGCCATCCCCACGAGCCCGACGCCGCCGCCAGTCGGGTAGACGACGTGATCGGGACTCACCCAGTCACGCTGCTCTGCGATCTCGTAGAACATCGTCTTCTTTCCCACGTGGCGATAGGGCGTCTCGAAGGTGGCCACCGAGTACCACTCCTCGTCGGCTATCGCGTCCTCGAAGGCCGCGCCGGCGTCGCTCAGTCGCCCGTCGACGACGGTCATCCCCCCGCCGTGGACGTTGATCATCGCCTTGTTGTCGAAGGTCGCCCGCGAGGGGACGAAAACCTCTGAATCCAGGCCTGCGCGGGCGGCGTAAGCGCTAGCGGCCTGACCGGCGTTGCCCGCCGAGGGGAGCGCGACAGTCTCAGCGCCGTGTTCGACCGCCGCGGTCACGGCCAGTGCCGCACCGCGGTCCTTGAACGATCCCGTCGGATTGCGACCCTCGTCTTTTACCAGGACCTCTTCGACGCCCAATTCCGTGGCGAGATCGGGGGCCGAGACCAGTGGCGTCGTCCCCTCGTCCATCGTCACGAGCGTCTCCGCTGTGAAGGGGAGCAACTCGGCATAGCGATCGATCCCGTCGAACGGCCGGGCCGTGAGATCCTCCCGCTCGACCGGCATCTCCCCGATCTCGACGACCGGATCGAGGATCCCGCCGCAGTCGGGGCAGCGATGGGTCGCCTCGGCAGCGTCGTGGGACTCGCCACAGTCGGTACACCGCAGTCCGGCGAACGCTTCCGTCATCTCCATGTCCCGCCCTGGGGCGGCCACCGGCAAAGCCCTGTCCCACGCGACCGTCGCAGTCGTTTTGTGCCCGCCGCCCGCAGGTCCGGACATGACCGACGTCGCTGTCGCCGGCGGTGGACTCGCCGGACTCGTCGCCGCACGTCATCTTGCTGAGGACGGCCACGACGTTTCGCTGTTCGAACGTGAGGACACGGTTGGCGGCCGGGTTCGAACGATTCGCGCCGACGGGTACACCTTCGATCGGGGCTTTCAGGTTCTCTTTACCGCGTATCCCGCAGTCCAACGGGAACTCGACCTGGACGCGCTCAACCTTCGATATTTCACGCCGGGGGCGACCATCGCGCGACCGGACCACCGGTCGGTGCTGTCCGATCCGCTCCGGAATCCCGGCGACGCCGTCGAGACAGTGTTCAACCGCGAAGTCCGAACGAGTGACAAGCTCCGAATATTCAATCTCCAGCGGGAACTCGCCAGCACCGACTTCGAGGAGATTCTCGACGGCGACCGGTCGGCCAAGACCATCGAACAGTATCTCGCTGACAGGGGGTTCTCGAAAGCGTTCGTCGAGCGCTTTGCCGCGCCGTTCTACGGAGGGATCACCCTCGATCGAACGCTCTCGACGGACTCGCGGGTATTCGAGTACACCTTCAAGGCTCTCTCGGCTGGCCGGACGGCGATCCCGGCTGAGGGGATGGGGGCTATCCCGGAGCAGTTGGTCGCCCGCGTCGAGGCTGCCGGCGCGACGATCGAGACGGGACGAGAGGTCACGTCCGTCAATGGTGGACTGGTCGAACTCGACGGTGAGACGGTCCAGGCCGACGCCGTTGTCGTGGCGACCGACCCGAAGACCGCCAGTGATCTAACCGGAGTCGAGTCGATCCCGACCGAGTCAAAGGGGTGTGTCACGCAGTACTTTACCCTGGACACCTATATGGAACTGGATACGGGGAAGAAACTCCTGCTCAACGCCGAGAACGACCGGCCCAACCAGATCGCGCCGCTGTCGGCCGTCGCCGGGGAGTACGCCCCGCGGGGCAAGCAACTCTTGAGCGCCACGTTCCTGGGAAATCTCGAAGAGAGCGACGAGGAACTGGCCGACGAGACGCGTACGGCACTGGCTTCGTGGTACCCCGAGCGCAACGTCGAGGGAATCGAACTCCTCCACACCGACCGAATCGAGTTCGCGCAGTTCCCTCAGCCACCGGGCTTCCGCTCGTCGCTCCCGGACGCCGACGCGCCGGAGGGTTCGACCGTCCTGGCAGGTGACTACACGCGCTGGTGTTCGATCCAGGGCGCGATGGAGAGCGGTCGTCGGGCTGCCGACGCCGTCCGGGGGGATCTGGCTTGAGTAGCGAGCGCGAGAAGATGCTCGCCGGCGAGGACTACGATCCGCGTGATCCCGAACTGGTCGCCGACCGGCTGGCAGCCCGGCAGTTGACCGGGCTGTTTAACAATACTGGGCCCCACGAGACCGACCGCCGGCAACTCCTCCTTTCGGAGCTATTCGGATCGGGCGGCGAGACGGCCTCCATCGAAGCTCCCTTCCACTGTGACTACGGCCAGCAGATCCACGTGGGCGAGGACTTCTACGCCAACTTCGGCTGTGTCTTCCTGGACGTTTGCGAAATCCGCTTCGGTGACCAGTGCATGCTCGGCCCGGGTGTACACGTCTATACCGCGACTCACCCGCTCGATGCGGGCGACCGGACAAGCGGGACGGAGTTCGGCGAGCCGGTCGAGGTCGGTGATCGCGCCTGGGTCGGCGGACAGGCCCTCATCAACCCAGGTGTCACTATCGGCGACGATGTGGTCGTGGCCGCCGGCGCGGTGGTCGTAGATGATGTTCCCGATGGCGTGGTCGTCGGCGGCAATCCGGCGCGGGTGATCCGGGAGGTCGACGACTGATCGTCGCTTTGGGGCATACAATCCGATCGTTGACGAAGCGACGGGTGTCGACTCGAAAGCCCGGCTGATTCGGTGTCGATTCCATCAGGCAGGTCGATCGGTCATGTATCGATTCCGACGGGGAGATCGATGGGTACGGAGCCGTTGGTATAGCCGTCGGTCGAGCCGTCGGGTCGCGCCCGGAAGACCACGGCCGGCCGATGGCCGACCTCCGGAGTCGAACCCTCGATCTCGGCCCATTGATCCGCGCTGAAGGACGAGCAGTCGACGAACAGCGTGACGCCGCCGCCGTGAACCTCCAGCTGGCCCGAGGTCTTGTTTGCGGCCGTCTGACGGATCGCCGCTACCGCCGAGTTCGCTGCCCGGTCGTCCGGCGGAACGGGCCGGGTCACCTCGACCAGCACCGTCTCGGCGTCGGACCGATCGACTCTGAAGTCGATGGAGTGGCCAGTTGAGATCTCGATCTCGGGAGTCACCTCGTAGCCTTGCTCCGCGAGGAGTTTCGCGACGGTGAACTCGCTCATCGTCGCGGCCATCCGGGTGAGATGGAGCCGCTCGGAGGTGCCGAGTTTCGACGCCATCACGTACCGATACGGGTCGAGGACACCTGTCGCCAGGAACTCGTCGTAAAAAGTCAGTGCTTCCTCGCGGTTGGCGTTCGGGAAGCCGGCCGCGTGGTCGCGGAAGAACTCCCGAGAACTCTCGCGACCGTCTTTCGAGAGGAAGACCGGCAGGAAGAACCACGCCAGCGTCGGCGTCTCTTCGAGCCACGGATCCTCCTCGTACAACTGCGCGATGAGTTCGCGCTCTACCCACTCGGAAATCGGCGCCGGTGCCTCATCGAACGTGACCTTGTCTGTCCCCCACAACGCCTCGGGAGTCTCGGTGTTTCCCATCCAGTAGGCCCCGTTGTCGGCCCAGGCGAACAACGCGACGTCGCCGTTATCCATATCGAAGCGCCGGGCCTCGTACCTCTCCGGCGGTTTGTACCACGGCGTGGACATCGTTACCCCGATATTTTGATCTAGTGACTGATATATCTCCGCCCGCACGCGCCCTTCTGTCCAGCGTTCGTTCGATCGCCGAAACCGCAACGGTGTCGCCACACGCACTTGTAGAATACCGGGCGGTATAGGTGTTCTGTGCTATAGTGACTACTGTA
>JAZKRQ010000117.1:0-7424 GCA_036628575.1 Halapricum sp. | reverse complement strand
TCAGTAGATCTAGCTCATCGAATATCATTTCTGCTTCTCCACTATTCGAATCAGAACTACTCGGAGAGGTCGTCGCTTGACAATTGGAAAATCTGACCCAATATATGGATACATAACATGTCTCAACCAGAACCACCCCCCCCCTTCGATCCGGAGCTATATTGGTTCATCGTCCCCTGTTCGGGAGATCCTTCGTCAGAGACGATCCGTAAGATGCTCGAAGCGGGATTTGAGCATAACTGGTCAACGACATACGATGGAGATCTGGACCAATGTTCGTACTTTGATAGAACGTCTGATCCACAATGGTATCCAACTGAGCATGCTATCGAACAGTTCGTCTCTAACAAGGATGCCTATTTAAACATCTATGCTGAACATACCGATTTCCTTCTGACAAACAGACCGTTTGGGGAATGGGGCCAATCAAACATCGACGGCCTTGGTCTGTTCTGGTATCGAGTCCATTTCCGGGATGTCATTTTCCCGGACGAAGACGGGACAGACATCTTGAATGATGTTGTCGATTCAGTGACTCATGTCTACGAGCACCTGCCGTCAGCGTTCGCGTTCTCGCAGTTACCCTACGAGCACGAACACGAGACGACGGTGACACAACAGCATATCGAGAAGCCGGAACTCCCGGACGTGTCGTGGTTGATGTTGCTCTCGCCACCGATCTGTGAGAATATCGGCCGCGAGCGGTTGGAATCCGCGCCAGTCTGGCGGGTCGACACGCTCTCGGATGGAAGTATGCGGCTAGTCGCGTCCGGTGATGGGCTCAAATACCGTCACGAAGACAAGCAACGACTCCGTGACCATCTCGGCCTCTCGACGTAGGGAAAGCGGTCGAAGACTATTCCGGGCCGACACAGCTATCTGATAGGGATTAGCGTAGCCGATCGGCGGAATTCTCACTCCGATCGGACGACCGGATCGCTGTTCCCGGGCGGAATCTATGGATTTCTACGCTAATCCCTATGACTACGAGCAAAGCCGCCAGGTATGCGTCACGGGCGAAACGCCTGCCCAAAGCGCCGATCCGGACACGGGGTATCAGCTCTCACGCGGGCTCACTGCGAGGAAAGTAATCTCGGAAGCGACCGGGCGGAAACTGCTCGACGGGGACCGGACTACCGGCCAGAAGGTCCGGTGGGCACGTCACGCCGAGCAGATGGACAGTCGGACGGCCCGGCTCGTGGCCGACGGTGGGACTGATTTCCAACGTGCTGTCTATCGGGCTGCCGATAGCGACGCGATCGACTCCTACCAGCAGCTGCATCGTGGTGTCACGCGGATCGACGAGTTAGACGGGGCGGCCAAGACACGATCGCACCACCGCAGAAGCTAAACCGAAGCCACTCTTGGGACCGTGTATGAGTGAGACATACAACCGTGGGACGGTCGAGGACTTCGGCCGGTGGCGGGAGTTCTCGGCCGGAATGTGGGCCTGGATCTTCCACAAGTTCACCGGCTGGGTGCTCGTGGGATATCTGTTCACCCACATTGCCGTGTTGAGCACGGCGACAGCGTCTGACCCGACCGTGTACAACGACACACTGACGGGTCTGGAGGGCCTGCTGATCGTCCGGATCCTCGAGGTGGGACTGCTTGCAGTCGCAGTCTTCCACATTCTCAACGGGGTCCGCCTGTTGCTCGTCGATCTGGGAATCGGCTTGGAGGCACAGGACAAGAGCTTCTACGCGTCGCTGATCTTGACCGGCGCGATCGCGGTCGCCAGTGTGCCGACTTTCCTCACGGGGGCGTTCTGAGATGGCCGAACACTACACTTCCTTCGACCGGAGCGGGCGACGTTGGCTACTCCAGCGGCTGACGGCTGTGTTCCTGATCGGGACGCTGGCCTTCCATTTCTTCCTGTTACACTTTGTCAACCACGCCGCCGAGATCCGATTCGCGGGAACACAGGCACGGATGAGCGAGGTCGGATACTTCTCGCTGATGGTGTTGTTCCTGATCGCGGCGACTTTTCACGGCGTCAACGGCGTCTACAACGCCCTGATCAATCAGGGGTTGGAGGGCACACAGAAGCGTGTCGTCGGTGGTGTGCTGGCGCTGGCGGGCGTGCTTCTGATCGTCCAGGGGATCCGCGTCGCGTTCGCAATGGCCGGGGTGATCTAGCGATGAGTACTGATACAGACACCGAACCCGACGCCGAGGAATCGGACGTGCAACCAGAACCGGTGGTCAGCAGTCATCAGCAGCGGCGGCTCGACGAGAAGGCTGCCCGCAGATCAGAGCGGGAGGCAGCTGAACGCGCCGCCGAGGAATCGATCGCCGCCGAGGAGACGGTCGAACTGAAGGTCTTCAGATACGATCCGGAGGTCGAAGGGAAAGAAGAACCCCGGTTCGATACCTTCGAGGTGCCGTTCCACACGGGGATGACCGTGCTGGACGCGCTCATCTACGCCCGCGACCAGTACGACTCCTCGCTGACCTTTCGCCATTCCTGCCAGCAGGCTATCTGTGGCTCGGACGCGCTGTTCATCAACGGTACCCAGCGCCTGGGATGTAAGACCCAGCTGGCTGACCTGGACTACCCCATCCGGGTTGAACCGCTTCCCCACCGAGAAGTGGTCAAGGACCTGGTCGTAGATATGGAACACTTCTACGAGCAGATGGAGGCGGTCGAACCGTATTTCGATCCGGACGACCTCCCCGAGGGAGAACTCGAAGAGCAGCGCCAGAGCCGAGCGAACCGCGAGAAAATCAAGCTCTCGACCCGATGTATCTGGTGTGGCGCGTGTATGTCCTCCTGTAACATCGCCGCGGGTGACAACAAGTACCTCGGGCCGGCGGCAATCAACAAGGCCTACCGGTTCGCGATGGACGAGCGCGAGGGTGAGGACCGGAAGGAAGAGCGGTTACGGATCGTCGAGCAGGAACACGGCGTCTGGCGGTGTCAGACGCAGTTCTCTTGTACAGACGTCTGTCCGAAGGACATCCCGCTGACCGAACACATTCAGGAACTCAAACGCGAAGCCGTCAAGAGTAATCTTAAGTTTTGGTAAACTCTAGTTTGAATCTTCTTCTATTTCTCTGTATCCAATACGTACGGGACCGCAATACGACGTAGGGACGGTACAGAATAATATAAGTTCAATAGCGCCGTAGTAGAATAGATGGAGGCGGTGTCTCTTTACGTCTGGTAGTACATTTTGTATACAGGGGAGAGTCGAGAAACCATGTACGGCATCACACCGATTTCACTACTTCGTGGGGGGCGTGATACTGCAGCGGTCGTTCCACGTACTCTCGTTGCACCGCAGCGTCTCGGGCAGATGGCGACCGCTGCAGTGGACGTCGGGCAGACGCCCAGCGAACGTATTTACACGGAGAACAAGCTCACCGTACACCACTACGAACCGACCGCTACCGAACAGTCGGCCGATACTCCGCTAGTCGTTGTGTACGCGATTCTCAACAGACCGTACATACTGGATATCCAGCCGGACCGAAGCGTCGTGCGGCAATTCCTGGAGCGAGGATTCGACGTGTATCTCGTCGACTGGGGCGAGCCATCCCGTCTCGACACCTCTCTCGGGATCGCTGATTACGTCGATCGGTACCTCAAAAACTGCGTCGAAGCGGTCTGTGACCGGACCGGAAGCGACACGGTCAATCTACTCGGATACTGTACTGGCGGAACGTTCGCCACTATCTTTTCGGCACTGTATCCGGAGCGAGTGAACGCGCTCGGCCTGCTCGCCCCTGTCCTCAATTTCGATACGGAGGATGGAATTTTCCAGTTCCAGGGACGAGACGAACAGTACGATCCAGAACTGGTGATCGACGCGTTCGGGAACGCGCCCGGTGAGTTCTTGCTGGCCGGATTCTCGTTACGTGATCCTGGCGAATACTACATCGCGAGGTATCTCCGGCTTTTCGAACGTCTCGACGACAAGGCGTTCGTCGAACATTTCGCACGCCGTCTCCGTTGGGCGTTCGATACTGTCGATGTCCCCGGCGAGACGTATCGCCAGTTCCTCGTGGACCTGCACCAAGAGAACCAGCTGATCACGGGAGACTTGCGTTTGAACGGCAAACGCGTCGATGTCGACAACATCCGGATGCCAATCCTGAATGTACTGGGTAGTGACGACCGATTCGTTCCTGCGGAAGCGAGCCGACCGTTCGTAGAGGCCGTTCCCAGCGACGATACGACCACCATCGAATTCCCGACCGGTCATGTGGGCCTCTCTGTCGCGCGGACTGCCCACGACGAACTGTGGCCTCAAATCTGTGACTGGTACGCACAGCGATCCGGGCGCGACAATTGATAGTGATTACTGTAGGTCTGTTCCACATCGACCGCACGCAGTCGGGCGATCATACTGGTAAACACGTACCAACAGTCAATATCAGTCCTGCTCCGATCTCGACGCTCAGGGAGTTTCTCGACGCGTTCTTCGAGGAGTACGACGTCGCTGACATGCTCATTGCCGAAACGGAAGCGGAAGCCACTGCGCACGGCTGGGCGTCGATCGACGGCGACCCACCTGGCACATGGAAAAAGAATTCAGAAGGCGAACAGACCTGCGCGTTCGCACGTGTCACTGTCAACGGGCAGTTCAACGAATACCTCGACGGACTCGACACGGAACTCGAGGACGGAGATCGCGTCGCGTTGATGTATCCGTTCGTGTTCTGCTTCTAGTCGGGGCCACTCTCGTTGCACTACCGAAGTTCGTGGGTCAGGAACGCTTGACATCGCCTCTCCTGGTACTGCTGGCCGCCACTTCGCCGAAACTGTGGATACGCAAGCACACAACGCGGACTGCGATCAGAGGGCACTATCCACTCGGACGTGATTTAGTTAAGACATGCTGTCACAGATATCGGCTGTCACAGCCTATACCAGTTGTTGTGGTGTCGCGCCGTGTAACAGAGTCATGTCCGAGTGGATATGCAGTGCAAAACCTGAAGTCCCGATGATCCGTATGGACGATAATCAATGTACGAATACGACGTGATCGTGGTCGGCGCGGGTGGCGCTGGCCTCAGAGCAGCTATCGCAGCGCACGAGGAAGGGGCCGAGGTCGCCCTCGTGACGAAACTCCACCCGGTTCGCAGTCATACCGGTGCGGCCGAAGGCGGCATCAATGCCGCGCTCCGGGAGGGTGACGACTGGGAACTACATGCTTACGACACTGTGAAAGGGTCGGACTATCTGGGCGACGCACCTGCTATCGACACCTTCGCCCAGGACGCCCCCGACGAGGTCATCCAGCTGGAACACTGGGGGATGCCGTTCTCACGCGAAGATGACGGTCGGGTCTCCCAGCGGCCGTTCGGTGGCCTCTCCTTCCCGCGGACGACTTACGCCGGTGCCGAGACCGGGCATCACTTGCTACACACCATGTACGAGCAGGTCGTCAAGCGCGGCATCGACGTCTACGACGAGTGGTACGTGATGGACCTCGCCGTGACGGATCACGACGACCCAGAGGACCGGCGGTGTCACGGCGTCGTCGCGTACGAAATCAAGTCCGGCGAAGTCGAGGGCTTTCACGCCAACGACGGGGTGATCCTGGCGACGGGCGGCCTCGGACAGGTCTACGATCACACGACCAATGCTGTCGCGAACACCGGCGACGGTGCTGCGATGGCCTACCGGGCCGGCGTTCCCCTTGAAGACATGGAGATGATCCAGTTCCACCCGACGACGCTACCATCTACCGGTGTACTCATCTCCGAGGGCGTCCGCGGCGAGGGCGGCATCCTCTACAACGACGAGGGCGAGCGGTTCATGTTCGAACACGGCTACGCCAACAACGAAGGAGAGCTGGCCTCGCGGGACGTCGTTTCTCGGTCCGAACTGACTGAAGTCCAGGAAGGACGAGGTATCGAAGACGAGTACGTCCATCTGGACATGCGCCATCTCGGCGAGGAACGGATCATCGACCGGCTGGAGAACATCTTGCATCTGGCGGAAGACTTCGAAGGCGTCGACGGTCTGGACGAGCCGATGCCGGTCAAGCCAGGCCAGCATTACGCGATGGGCGGCATCGAGACCGATGAGAACGGACAGACCTGTATCGACGGCCTGTACGCTGCCGGGGAGAACGCATGTGTCTCACTGCACGGTGCGAACCGCCTCGGCGGCAACGCCTTGCCGGAGCTGCTCGTATTCGGCGCTCGCGCCGGCAAACACGCTGCCGGTGGTGACATGGCCAAAGCGAAGATCGAGACCGGTCCGTCCGCCAGAAGCGAGGGGGCCGACGTCGACGCTTCGGTCGAACTCGGCGCGATCGAAAGCACCGACGAGGACGTCGCGGCCGACGGCGCGATGACTGACCCCGACTCGGTGATGGAGATCGCCGTCGAGCGTGAACGGGAACGCGTCGAGCAACTGCTGGAGGACGACGGCACGAACCACGCGGAAGTCCGAGCGGACGTCCAGGAGACGATGACAGAGTACGTCAACGTCTTCCGGGAGGAAGACGGCCTGAAACAGGCGCTGGAAGAGCTCCAGCGCGCCCGGGAAGCCTATCAGGATGTCGCCGTCGCCGATCCCTCACGGACGTACAACACCGACCTGATCCACACTATCGAAACCCGCAACATCCTCGATCTGGCCGAGGCGATCACCGTCGGCGCGCTCGCTCGCGAGGAGTTCCGGGGCGCGCACTGGCGGAAGGCTCATCAAGAACGGAAAGACGACGAGTGGATCAAGCACACGATGCTCACCTGGAACGAGGGGTCGCCCGAACTCTACTACAAACCGGTCGTCCTCGAAGGCGACGAGCAGACCTACGAACCCAAGGAACGCTCGTACTGATCGCCGCTCTGGCGATCCGTAGGAACCTATTTGTCGTTCCTCGAAGTATCGTGTCATAGAATCACATGGCTTCACCGCTCGATCCGCTTCGCCTGTTAGACAGCGGGAACCGCGGCGCGATCCTGCGTGGGATCCGTGCGGACGTGAGTTCTTTCGACCCGCCCGAGAACCCCGATCCCGAACTGATCGAAGTGATCGATCGTCCGTTCGAATCCCTTCCGGACACCGAAGCACGGTTCTCGCGACTCAACGAACGTCTGCGCGAGCGGGCGGATCGACGGTCAGTCTTTCTGTCGATCTATACACGGATGACCCGGGAGGTCAGGGTGGGGATCGAGGAGGGGACGTTCGAGGATCCGGCGTGGATGCAGTCGTACGTCCTGGCGTTCGCGGACTACTACCGTCGGGCGTTTCTCTCCTTTGAGCGTGGTGCACTCGACGACGTCCCGGGCCCGTGGCGCGTCGCGTTCGGCACTGCGATCCGGGGTGACACGCTGATCGTCCAGGACGCCTTCTTGGGGATCAACGCGCACATAAACTACGATCTGGCGCTGTCGCTCGACGATGTCGGGATCGACCCCGAAAGGACGGCGAAGTACCGTGACCACCGGGCAATCAACGACGT
>JAZKRQ010000116.1:0-7500 GCA_036628575.1 Halapricum sp. | reverse complement strand
GCCGCGCTACAGGTGAAGCGGGCCATCCCCGACGACGAAACACCCGCGGCGCAGTGAACCGCCTCGGCCTGCCCCGCATGTAGCTCATTCTGCGACCGACGTACAGAACAGCGCGTAGCCGACCAGTCCCGATGCCGGGAGTGATCCGGCACCGATTCCGATCGCCAGCGACACCGACGACGCCACGCCCGCGACCGTGCCGAGCACCAGCGGTAGCGGAATCAGCGCGAGTAACCAGTCGGCCGGCGACGGGGACGTGTCTGGCACGTACTGGACACGTGCAGCGCAATATAATTAAATATTATTACCACGTCCTCACTTGCCCCAGAAGGGATCCCGCTGGCGATGCGTGTCGAGGTACCGTTTGAGGACTTCGCGCTCGCCGCCGGTGATCTCCTCTTTGAGTTCCTGCTCGAGGATCTTGGCGTGTTTCTCGGGGATTTCGACCCAGAGCTTCTCGCCTTCCTCGATCTGGCGGCCGACAGTCGGTCCCTCGATAGAGACGGCGACGCGGTCGCCGCGGCTGGCCTCGTCGACGTCCTCACCTTCGTCCTGGATGGTCTTGAGGTGGCCGACGCGCTCGAACTCGCCGTCCTCGAATCGACCGACGTTGACGTCCCGGCGGAGCAACCCGCCCAGCACTTCGACGCCGACGACGGCCGGATCAGATTGCCGGAAGGTGTGATCGGGCAGGATCTCGAAGCGGGCGGGACGAGTGATATTTTCGAGGATCTGGTCCTGCTGAGCCTCCTCGATCGCCGTGACGTGCTCGTCGTAGTCCTCGACGAGCTGGTAGATGACGTCGTCTTCGAAGATATCGACGTCCTCCTGGTCGGCCATCCGCCTGGCGTCGTCCAGCACGTCCACGCCGAACGCGAGGATCGCCTGGTGTTTCGGGTCGTCCGCGGTCTCGGCCATCCGGACGTCCCGCGGCGCGACGTCGCCGACTTCCGCGTGCATGATCGGGATCTCTTCCCCTTCGAGCGTCCCGGAAATGGCCTCCAGGGACCCCAGCGTGTCGGCCTTGACGGTGACGCCCTCCTCTTCGGTCTGGACCTCGATCTCCGCAAGTTCGGCCTGGACTTCCTCGATAACCGCCTCGACGTCCCGATCGCGGACGACGCGGATCGGCGCCCCGGCCATCGCGTCGTCAAGGTCGGGGGCGGCGATCTTCACGCCGTCCGCGGCGGCGATCTCCCCGACGGTCTCGAACTGTTTCTCGGTGCGGATCTCCGCCAGCGGCTGGGGTTTGAGTAGCGCCCGCACCTCAGTGACGATCGGCTCGTTGACCCCGCCGACGACGATCTGATCGTCCTCCTGGATCGTCCCGTCGTAGACGATCGCGTCCAGCGTGGTGCCGAACCCGCGTTCTTCGGTGACCTCCAGAACGGTGCCCGCACCGGGCCCCTCGACGTCGATGGACATCTCCTCCTTGAGGAACCGCTGAGACAGCCCCATCAGGACGGTCAGCAGGTCGGGAATGCCCTCGCCGGTGAGCGCCGACAGCGGGACCACACCGATGTTGTTCTGGAAGTTCTGGACGCGCCAGTACATGTCCGCGGAGAAGCCGTTGTCGCTGAGTTCCCCGATGATCTCGTAAAGTTGCTCGTTGAGATCAGACTCGACCCTGTCAGGCTGGCGGTCGATCGCCTGCTGGATCGGTTCGGTGTCGTCGGGGTTCCAGCCCGGCAGCGTGTCAACCTTGTTCGCGGCGACGACGAAGGGCGTCTGGGTCCGCTTGAGGATGTCCAGCGCCTCCAGGGTCTGGGGCTGGAAGCCGTCGGTGACGTCAACGACGAGGATGGCGATGTCTGCCAGCGCGCCGCCACGCGAGCGTAGCGTCGAGAACGAATGATGGCCCGGAGTGTCGATGAAGAGCAGTCCAGGCAGGTCGAAGTCGTCCGGATCGACGAGCTTTCCGGCGATGTCGGAGATGACGTCGAGCGGGACGGCCGTCGAGCCGATGTGCTGAGTGATCGCGCCGGCTTCGCCCTCGGTGACAGCGGACCCGCGAATCGTGTCCAATAGGGTCGTCTTGCCGTGGTCGACGTGGCCCAGAACGGCGACGATTGGTGTGCGTAACTGTCCTTCGGTCGGTTCAGTGCTGGCGTCAGAATCAGACATGCGTACCACCCTCGAACAATTGGTATTACAATTCAATCGAGGACCGTAGTTAAGTGCGTCGTATGACGCATGCTTGGATCTTCGCTGGGCTTTCGATACTGGGGGTACCGTCGCCCCGCTTCCGTATCGGCCCGAACGACGAAAGTTGTCACATTACATAGTATTAATACGGCTCGTATCCTGTGAGCGTTGATGAAGGAAATGACGAGCAGTCGGGGCAGCGAAAAGGGCGTGAGTAGGCGGGAAGTTCTCGCGGCGGGTGGGGCACTCGGCGTCGCCGGGCTCGCAGGTTGTACGGACGTGATAGAGGGACTGGTTGGCGAGGCTGCTTCTGCGGCCGTGACGAACAGGTACGCGACGCCAGCGGCGTTCTACGGTGGTGATGAGCGACCGGCGGGGAGTAGAGCGGAGTCAGGATATACACTCGAGCACGTTCCGATCACCATCTCTGGCGAATACGAGGGTCTGGACTCGTCGGTCGACCTCTCGGGGTACGTCACCACGTCGCAGCTACGAGCGAACAACCACAACACGACGCGGTCGAACAGGACTTCGCTTGCTCGGACCGGCCCTGACAGCGACGGCGACGGCCTCGCCGACATCCTCGAACTGGAACGAAAGCTGTCGACGCAGGTCGCGACGGCGAGTGATTCCATCAGTAAGCGCTCGGCCCGGACGGGGAGGATGGAACTCGGGGACATCGACGACACGGTCGGGGCGATCCAGGCCGAACTCGAACGCTGCACCTCCGAGGTGTGTGCCACAGTTCGTGAGAACGCCGACGCCCGGAAGGAAGCGACACAAACCGCCCTCGACGCCGTCGACACGGGTGACTGGGAACAGGCCGAGACATCGATCGGCCGCGTCGAAGAGATCGTCGCTGGAGATATCGACCGGCTGGAAGACGCGCTGGACGCCGACTCCGACGCCGACGGTTTGGATGACGGGACGGAACTGGCGGCGTACCTCGACGGCGAGGCGACCATCGGCGAGCGATTCGTCCTCACCGTCCCGGACGCCCGACTCGGCGAGGATAGGGAAGGAATGCTCGACGAACTGACACCGGAAAAAGTGTTGCAGTATCTCACCGGTCGAGCTGACGATTCCGACGGAACAGTGTACGCGTGGGGGCGCAACGAGCCGGGACTCGAAGCGGACATCGAGTGGCCGTTCCCGACGGGAACCGGCCCGTACAATCCCAACGAGCAGCTGCTGGCACTCGGATACAAGGGTGAGGGAGTCAACAACGCGACGCTCGCGCTGAATCCGCGAACCGACGGCTTCGGTGACACTGACGACGACGGTGACGGCGTCGAAACCGCTGATGAGGGCGTCTACGTCTCCAACGGCACCGTCAGCCGCGCCGATGGTCGCGGCCTCTACGCGTGGGGCGATAGTCGGGTAGAAAACGGGATCGACGTCTCGCCGACAGTCATCCTGTCGGTGACGGCACAGCCCGACGACTGCCCGGAGCCGATGCCCGCGTTGCTGTACGTCCGCCGAATCCGTCACGACGACCAGTACGTCTTCGCCGGCGGCTGGATCCTCGATGACAACGCGCTGTATCACAACGCCGTGACTGTACTCGTCGCCGAGGGCGTCCCCGAACTCGGCACTGTCGCCCACGACCGCAGCGTCGAAGAGATGCGACGAACGATCACCTCGGGGCTGATCCGCGGGCGGAGTAAACTGGGCTCGCAGGTGTACGACGGTGAACTGAACGAGAGCGCGCTCTCGTTCCTGCCGCCACGCCACCGCGATGGCGAGACCCGCGCGGAACTTATCAGGAAAGCTAGAGCAAGCATCGGCGGCCACAACCCACAGACGGGCAAGGAGATCAAGATCGCGCTCGCTGACGGCCCTACCGGTCCCAACGAAGCGTCGCTGCAAACGACTATTGTCCCGATCGACAACCCGATCGTCCGGATCAGTCTCGCCGGTGGCTGTGAGGACTGCGAGGAGTGCAAGTGCACGACGAACCTCGTACCGGCAGTCAATACCATCAGCTCCCGTTGACCGGGTGGACAGCGAGGTGCCGCCTCAGACAGACGACGTCCGTCAGACGCGGCCCGTGGCGTTTATGTAAGCTGACTCGGTAAGGTCCGGTATGGCCGAAATACTCGCCGAGAACCTCTCCGGGAAAGCTGTCATGGGTACCGATGGGGCCGAGCTCGGCATGTTGTACAACATCACGATGGATCTCGAATCCGGCAGACTGGCGAACCTCGTCATCGACCCGGAAGAGCACGTCGGCGACGTGGAATTCGACTACGATGACCAGGGGCGAATCCTGGTCCCTGTCAACCGCGTCCAGGCAGTCAAAGATCACATGATCATCGATCGCTAAATGTTCGTTCTCGATTCCTCGGCGTTTATCAACGAGTATCACACCGATGGGGACCTCGCGACGATCCCGCTCGTTCGCGAGGAACTCGAAGACGAGAGCGCCTACCGGTTCGACGCGCTGGAGGGGTCGGGCATGCACTTGCATATCCCCGACGGCGAAACCGTCGAGCGGATCGAGCGGGCCGCCCGCGAGACCGGCGATCTCGAAGAGCTCTCGCGGACGGACATCCGCCTGATCGCCGCGACCTTCGAACTCGACGGAACCCTTGTCACCGACGACTACGCGATGCAAAACGTCGCCGACAAACTCGAAGTGACCGTCGAAGTGATCGCCCAGGAAGGCATTGAGGAACAGCGCGACTGGCACTTCCAGTGCCAGGGCTGTGGCCGTGAGTTCGAGGAGCACCACGATCGATGTCCGATCTGCGGGAGCGACCTCACCAGGAAGAACCCGGCCTAGACCGCCTCTGCTTCGAGTGCATCCAGACCGAGGTCGATCAACTGCTGTAGAACCTCTTCCTCGGTCAGGCCGTTCTCGTGGGCCAGTTGTTGAACCTCCCGCGATAGATCGTCGTCACAGACGACCGTATATCGGGTCGGCATATGCTATGTTACATAATCACACGGCATAAACACCCGTCAGACGTTCGTCGCACGCAGCTTCAGGTGAGAAACAGGCCGATCAGCAGTTCTTGGGGGAGGTCGTGAGTAGCAGTGTACCACTGCGCGGCGAACTGCATCGAGTTCCAGAGACCGTGGATCAGCGCCGGGACGATGATATTGTTAGTCACCTCGTAGACCGTGCCGAGAACCACGCCGAGGATCGCCGCGATAGCGAGGTACGTGGCGATGCTCCCTGCGCCCTGCCCGAGCGTCGCAACGAAGTGCGCGACGCCGAAGAAGGCACTCGCAACCAGGATTCCCGGGACGACGCCGTATGCGCGCTTGAACAGTCGCTGAACGACGCCGCGGAAGAGCAGTTCCTCACCCGGTCCGACGAGCAGCAGGTTGATCGGGATCAGATACAGAAACAGTTCGGGGTTCTCCTGGCCCATTCCGACGACCGCGTTCTGTGCGATATCGACGCCGATCGCGCTGATGATGACGCTCAGGAGAGCACTCAGGATGAACAGCGCCAGAAAGCCACCGACAACGAGTCCGAGATCCCGGAGCGTCGGGAGACGAACGCCGATCAGCGACCACTCGTCGCGCCAGTAGAGATACGCCACGACGACGGCGATGAAGCCGACGAACTGAGATGCCATCCCGACAGCGTTGGCGATCGGGGTCAGGCTACCATCGGGAAGCGTTATGTCTACGAACGGTGCGAGCAGCAGGACGCCCACGGTCGAGAGAACGAGCCCCCCGACGAGGAACGCTGCGACGACGATACCGAGCCCGTGAACGACTGCCCGCAACCGCATCTCGGAATCTGCGACGTCGACATATTCCGTATCCATTGGGAAAGACTAGGGGTGCCCGGCCGTATGACTGCACTGGTTTTTCGGGACGCCAGGGGGTTTAATTCACTCCCGGTCTAACGGCGGACGATGACGGACGTAAGCGCCGCCGCTGATCGCGACGAACGGACCTACAGCGGCCTGTTCGGGGCGTTCCCCTACGCGTTCCGTCGGAGCGACTCGCGACTGTTCCGATCTTTCGTCGTCGTCGGCGGGCTGGCCGCGCTCGCGGTCGCATCGCTGTTCGGGCTGGCGCTGATCCTGCTCGTCGGTGGATCCGCCAGCGCGCAGGCGGGCGTGTTCACCTTCTCCCGGAGCTTCTACGTCGTCGTTGCCCTGTTCGTGACCGCGCCCCTGCTGGCACCGGTCCTGCTGGTGGCCCGCCATCACCGCCGAAGCGAGGCTGATCTTGGGTACGACCGGGCGCTCGCCGCGACGGGGTACACGTACCTGTTCTCGCTGTATCTCATGCTGGTAATCTCGGCCCCGCCCGCACGTCGAGACCCGGCCGAGGGCGTCCTCGCACCCGCTATCGAGTTCCTCTACGGTCTCGATCCGCTATACGGACTCGTCCCACCAATTCTGGCCGCGGCGGTGATCTACCTGGTCCACCGCTGGCGCCGATAGTCGAAAAGGGCAAATCCTGGCGCTCGCGTACGGACGCCCATGGAACGAACAGAAGGAACCTTTCTGGTCAGTGAATCGGACGCCGGGACAGCGATCCTCACCGACGTCGCTAACAGCCAGGTGCACACGCTTGGCGAGCAGCCCGAGCCGCCACTCGAACAGGGCGAGGTCCTGGAGGCGGCGCTGATCGCCGAACCGCCCACGACAGCGGTCTACACGCTCGAATCCGTCGAAACGCGACGGACGATCCCCGTCGAACACAGCCCGGAATCACCAACCAAACAGGAGCGGGAGATTGCCGCCGATCAAGACGTCGGCGAACTGACGCGCGAGCCACGTGCCGGCAAAGGCGAGATCCACGTCCTGACGGTCCCGACCGACCGGACCGACCAGGCTGTCTCGGACGTCGTCGACGATCCACAGACCGTCGCCAGGGCGGCACGGCTGGGCGTCGACCGTGTCGAGGTCCGGGCCGAAGATGGCGTTCTGAGCGTCAGGTATCTGCCGAACTAGGGCGGGCCGTCGGCGCTCTGGACCTGCCAGCCGCCGTCGAGATCACAGGCCTCGCGGACGGTGAACTCGATGCCGGTTCCCGGGCCGATCCGCTCGCCGCCCTCGACGCGTTCTACCCGGATCGGGACGTCCAGGGCGCTGCCACAGCAGCCGACGCCGACGAACTCCGTCCACGTGTCGCCGGCCGTAGCGACGTCGTGAGCTTTGCGGAGGTACGCACGGAAGGCCGGCGAATCGACCCGGTGACGGCCCCAGTCGCTGAGATCAGCCGGATACGAACAGACGAGATGACTCGCCGTCTGGCTCATGGGCTAGCTACGTGATGAGCGATGAAAACAGTCCCGGGGAACCACTTTCGGGCGAAGTTAGGAAAGCTTATTCACGGCCGTCTCACACCCACGTCCATGGTCGACTTCGAGGTACCGGAGAT
>JAZKRQ010000115.1:0-7669 GCA_036628575.1 Halapricum sp. | reverse complement strand
TGTTCAGTCATGGGTTGCCTCCATCAGGCCACGCTCCGCGATTCGATCACGATACCGGTGCCCGAGCGGACGGAGTACCCGATCGAGTCCCCGACCTGCTCGCCCATGCCGGCGAAGCGTTTGACTGCGATCTGGCGACGGACGTCGTTACCGACCTCGATCATCTCCAGTTCGAGGAAGACGTCGGCGATTGATCGGAAGGGTCCGATCGCGTCTTCGTCCAGCGTCGATGGGTCGACTGTGAGAACGATCACCTTCCCCTGGGCGATGATCTCTCGGAAAAAGGAGATGATCTCCAGGGCCGCCTGTCGTTCCTCGTTCTTCCGGACGAGCGCCTCGAACTTGGGGTCGTTACGGAGGATCGCGTCGAAGGTATCGACGACGATCACGTCGGCGTCCCACATGACGTTGGCGTCCATCAGGCGCTTGAGGAGGTCCTTGCGGTCGCTGTCTTCCTCGTCGGAGAAGGTGTTCGAGTCGCCGATGTCAGCGTGCAGGAAGAGGACGTTTTCGTCGAGCATGTGCTCGACCATGTCGTAATTGAGGCTATGCATCTGGTCGAGAAAACTGCCAACTGTGAGCTCCGTCGAGAGCATCGTCACGCGGTGGCCCTCCTCACAGAGGCCGTAGGTGAACCGCTGGCTCATCGCGGACTTGCCGGCTCCGTAATCGCCCTCGATGAGGACGATACTGCCGGGCGGGATGCCGCCACCGAGTTCCTTGTTCAGTCGGTCCCGTTCGTCCAGTCCAAGCGAGAAGAGATCAGTCGTTGCGACGCTCATGTGTTGAACTCGAACACCTCCTCGTCACCGTTGACAGTCAGTTTGACGCGGTGATCACCGGGCTCCATATCAGGGGCGCTGACCTCGATCCTGACGACCTCACCCGGGCGCCAGCTGTTGGGATTGTCCCCGTCGACGACGGTCACCTCGACCGACTGCTGGAAGAGGCCGTCCAGCAGCACATCCATCGAACTGCTGGTCGGGGCGAGTTGGTGCGACCCGGTGTTTTTTACCAACAGCGTGACGTTCCCGTTCCCCTCCCGGTCGTACACCTGCGCACCGCTGTCGCTGATGATCTCGACGTCCGTGCGGACATCCTCGCTGAGATCGCTCCCCTGCTGGGAGACCCCTTCACTGAGTTGCCCGACCGTGCTGGTGATCGTGCCGGCGACGCTCGCGGCCACCAGGACGCTGGCGATAAACAGGATCAGATGCGACGCGGAGACGCTAGCCACTGACGACCACCTCCGTCGCCGAGACGCCGGTCCCGGTCGCGACTTTGACCCGGTCTGGCTGGCTGGCCAGGCTCACGTTGTAGGTGAGCCGGGTGCCGGGCGTCCAGAGATCCGTCGTCGCGTCCCCGTCGACGCTCCGGTTCTGGAACGTCGTCTGGTAGGCGTTGTCCACCAGTAGATCGGTCTCTGCCACCGAGAGCGTCGTCGAGCCGTTGTTGTCGACGGTTACGATGAGGCTCTCGGTCGAGGCGTTGTACGTCGCCTCGGCGATATCGACGTCCGTGTTCTGCTGGGCGAGCGTCTGGTCTTGCCAGTCCGAACGAGCGTCAGTCACCTCCTCCATCGTGTTGGAGCTGGCACTGTAGAACATCCCGAAGGCGATGAACATCCCGGCGAAGACAATCGCCGCCGAGCCGCTAACGCTGAAGCCCATCGGATCCACCTCCGGAGAACAGGTGCCCCATCGTCGCGGTCTGGGATGCACCACCGTCGAGCTGGCCGATGTACTTCAGGGATTTGGTGTGGTGGTCGATCGTCAGGTCGCCGTCGGCACCGCTGCCGTCGAAGCCCCGCAGGTAGTCCTGCAGGCTGTCGGCGACCGGTTCGCTGATCCAGTCGATGCGCTCGTAGTAGTCGATGGCCTCGGCCGTCGATCGAACGCCGACTTCCTCGACGAGGTACTCCAGCCACTCGATAACGATCAGTTCCGTGCCGAACCCCTCCGGCATCGTCGCCAGATAGGGCTTGCCGTCGCCCGAAGACGCTGCCTGTTCCGATCTGGATTCGGCCGTCCCCTGGGATGTGGTTTCAGTCGTCTCCTGGGATTCCGGCTCGGATTCAGCAGCCTGCCGGGATGCGGGCTCTACCGTCTGTTCGGATTCTGAATCGGGCTCTGGCTCCGTGTCAGGTTCGGGCGTCTGCGCTGGCTCCGGGTCGGTTGTCGATTCTGACTCGGTGTCGTCGTCCTCGATGACCGTGTCGAACAGGTCGTCGTCCGCGAGGTCGTCGCCGCCATCGTCGGCGGAATCGTCTTCCTCGCCGATCGAATCGCCGAAGGCCCCGTCCGCGTCGTCGAGAGACTCGTCTCCATCATCGAACTCGTCCGCGTCGTCGAACTCATCCGCAGCGTCCTCGAAGTCGCCGGCCGAGGATCCGTCGCCGTTGGATTCGTCGCCTTCAGCCCACTCGGCGTCGCCGGACTCGTACTCGTCTTTGAGTTCCTGGAAGGATTTGCCACCGCCGTCACCACCGTCGCCACCGCTGTCGTCGAAGTCCTCTTCCATCGTCATGTCGTCCCCGAAGTCGTCCGTTTCCATGTCGTCCTCCACATCGAATGCGTCGTCGTTGAACTCGTCCTCGAAGGCGTCCTCGGCGCTGGGACCGTCGCCGGAACCGCCGCCCATCACGTCCTCGACGGAGCCACCGAAGCCGTCGTCGGCCTCGTCTTCGACCAGATCGTCGTCGAAGAACCCCTCCGCGTCGGCGTTGGCAATATCTTCGTCGAGGTCTTCGTCTTCCTCTTCGTCGTCACCGCCCTCGAAGAGCCCGAAGGACTCGCCCTCGCCGGGGCCGCCAAGGCCGCTGTCGATGTCGTCGGCGAAGGGATTGACACCGCGAGTCACCATCTCGTAGATGTCAAGCAGCTTGCGGACGTTTTCCTCGACGTCGTCGACAGTCTCGCTGATCTGCTCGTTCTCGTTGCGGACCGTGTTGACCGTCGAGGAGAGGCTCCCGACCTCGGTTTCGAGTTCGTCCAGACGGTGCTGGAGCTCGTCGGTGTCGGCCCCGCCGTCCATGTCGCCGAACTCGTCGTCGCCGAAGTCGCCGAACTCGTCGTCGCCGCCCTCGTCGAGACCGCCGAGCCCGCCCAGATCGTCGTCGCCGCCGTCCTCACCCATGAGGCCGGCACCGTCGCCCATCTGTTCACCGCTCTCCGCATCGCCGTCCTCGTCGTCGGAGAGGATCGAATCGAAGACGTTCTTGATACTCATCCCCACGACGCCGGCCGAGAACAACGTCAACACGGCCGGGTCCACCGGTAGTGCCACCAGCGGACGAGCCACGTCGGCCAGCGGTGCCGCCGCACCGACCAGACCCACGAGTGCAGCGACGGTGGCAAAATCGCTCATTACCATGAGAATCGACTTTTGGACTCTTCAATGTACCGTCTAGAATATCGTATCTGATAACTGATGGGTGTATTCACGACTCTTTAAGTAGAAACAAGCGTCTGACACCGAAGTGGATCGGTGCCGTCTGTCGGTCCGTACGGGTCTCGTGGATTGTATTGACGACGTGTCGTCGGTCGGTTTTTCGGCCTGTATATCAGTATCTGGATACGATTTTGGGGTCTGGTATTGAAATAGCCCAACTCTCTTTTTCGATAACAATTAGAGAGTGCGAGAGCCTTCGTTCGCGCTCTTGACCACCAGGTCACCGCTGGCACCCTCCAGTCGTAGCGACCGGCCGTGATCGCCACCGACGTCCTCGCCAACGATAGGGATATCGTGGGCATCCAGCGTCGCCTTGACCTGCTTGACATTGCGCTGGCCGATCCCGGATCCGCTCTCTGAGAAGTCGAGCATATCGCTGCCGCCGGCGATCTTCGCGATCATCCGGTCCCTGCTCCCGCCTTCCGATTCGAGTTGTTCAATGAGAGTCTCGACGCCCGTATCGGCGAACTTCGCGGGATTGCCGTCCTCCATCTCGTCGGCCGACGGGAGCATGACGTGGACCAGTCCCGACACCGGGACGGCGTCGTCGTGGAGTGCAACCCCGATACAGGACCCCAGACCGCTTGTCGTCAGTTCGGCCCCGTTTTTGGATACGTCGTACTCCGCGATCCCTACTTTGATTCGGTCCGGCTTGCTCTCTTCGGCGTCCGACTGCTCTCCGTAGACTTTCATCCCTGGAATATCTTCTCTGGGTCGGCATCGGTCTCGTCGGCCCGTTCGACCAGCAGTTCGTCGAGCGCCTCGCGAAGCTCCTGCTCGTTCGGCAGCGCGTGGATCTCGGCCTCGAACTCGATGTCGTCCGTCTTCATCGTCGAGTCGATGATAAAGGCGTGCTCCTGGTGCTGGCCCACCTGCGCGGCTAGCGGGTCGATGATCGCCCGTCCCATGTCGTGGACCAGCCGCGGCGGCGTATGGTCGACCGAGGTCTGCAAGACGTTCGCCCAGCCGTCGACGAACCCGCTTGTCATGATGTTTCCCAGCTCCTCGATGGCCATCTTGTGCTGGTCGGTCAGCCCCTCGCCTTCGACGTCGACTGGCATCATTGCCTCGGCGACGTTCCGGGCCGACACCTCGTCGAATAGGACCATCATGTACCCACTCGGGACCCCGGTAAACTCCACGACTGTTCCCACGTACGTCTCCTCGCTGACCTGCTTGGGGACGTCCGTGATCGGAGCGAAGCTGATCTGGGAGACTTCCGCTTCGGTCTCGATCCCGGTCATCATAGTAACGTTCTCGGCTGCCTTCTCGGTCCCGCTGCGGGTCATCTCGTTGAATACTTCGAGTTTATCGACCGGGATCGCATCGTCGCCGGTGTCGGCGTGGGCCGTCATCACTTCAGCGAGCGGTTCGTACTCCGGGAGCATGTATATATAGAACTCAAGGGATTCGTCGACCCACTCGATCTGACTCTTGAACACGAAGACGTAGTCTTTCTCGCTTCCTGCCGGTGCGGCGGGAAGGATGTTCGCACCCACTCCCTCGGTGTAGGTCGGTGGCGAGTGGTCGATCGATGTCTCCAGGTAGTCGGCCCACCCGTCGATGAACCCGCTCATCATGATGTTGCCGATCTCCTTGACACCGCTTTTGGCCATCTCGCCGTCGGCGCTGCCCATCAACGACTCGACCATCGAGTCGCTGCAGTCCCGACCGAAGACGAGGACGGTCTCCCCGGCGAGTTCGCCCTCGTAATCGAACTCCACCCCGACGAACGACTTGTTGTTCAGTTCCTCGCCGATGTCATCGCGGCTCACCAGCGATATCTTCGTCACGTCGACGGCCGCGTCGATACCCGTCATCTGGCTCATCGACGCGGTTGCCTGCTGGGCACCCTCGTGGGCTAGCTGATTGAACGTTTCCAGCGACTGGATGTCGACTTTCATCTATGAAGGGACGACGTCGTCGATGGCTTCCATCACACTCGGCTTCTGGAACGGTTTAGTGATATACCCGTCTGCCCCCGCCTTGACCGCTTCTTTCATTTTCTCTTCTTGCCCAACGCTTGTACACATGATGACGTTCGCGCTGGGATCGGTGTTTTTGATCTCGTCGGTCGCCTCGATCCCGTCTCTGATCGGCATCACGATGTCCATCATCACGAGGTCCGGCTGTCGCTCCTTGTACGTCTCGACAGCCTCGACGCCGTTTTCGACCTCTCCGACAATCTGGTGGTCCTCTTCTAGGATCTCTCGCAGGAGGTTGCGCATGAATTCCGAGTCGTCAGCGATCAATACTTCTGGCATTACTCCGTACATTGCGGAATTCACCAAATAAATGCTTCCGCCGGATTATCGTCATTGATAGCACCCACGTGTGGTGAATTCCGAACCGATCAGCACACCTGTAGCACCGACGACAACCACCTGGCGACGGGCAGCGCGTACTCGCCGTAGGTGAAATACTCTATTCCGGCGAGGACGAACAGTGCCGTCCCGGCCCCGCCGACGGCACCGACCGCAGTCGCGACGTGTCGCCGCCCGCGACCGAAGACGCCAACGGCGACTAGCAGGGCCGCCACCCCTCCGACGGCGAGGTTCAGCAGGGCGTGGAACTGCATCGCCTCACCGATCGCCGGGCGAAGCCACGTGAACGTCACCGCGATCCCGACGATCCCGACGAGCGTGGCACTCACGTAGGTCCGCACGAACTGCGACCAGTGGCGATCGACGCTCGTCCGTACCGGCGGGAGCCTGATCACGCCGTACAGCGCGATCGGCATCACGGGCACCAGATACCGGACCGTGATCATCGAAAACAGCGGCAACCGTGGGAGATACAGCAGCGTGAACGCGACGACGATCCCTCCCGCCAGGAGGTCCGTCGCGTACCGCGGCGTTGACCGGATCGCGGCCAGGGCACGCCGGATCGCTGTCGGTACCGTCCGGATCGAGTCCGGACCTGACTTGACGGCCTGTCGCCCCCAGACGACCGGGAGAGTCACCAGTGCTGCCAGTACCGGGGCAGACTCGATGACTGTCAGCTCGATCGCCTCCAGATCGTTGACCCGATAGTTGACACCGGGGATCTGACCACTGCGGACGAATACGTGATATAGCCGCTCCGGATCGCCGGTCACGATATCAATGCCTTCGCCGGCGAACGACCACAGATCACCGAGCCGAGCAGGTACCGCCGTCCCGACAGCCGCGAGCGTCCCGATCAGGCCAGCGAGCAGTCCCACCAGAGTCCCGAACGGTCCCGAGTCGCCGGACTCGGACGGATCTGTCGGGGCTGTCGGCTGCTCGGCAGGCGTCGCAGGTTGTGTGACCGTCTCGTTCGGTGGCGGGGTCGTCGTCGGCTCGGGGGTCGGCGTGGGTTCAGGCGTCGGTTCACCCCCGGTATCGACGGAGACGCTGCCGTCAGGGCTGATCTGACCAGCGTTGCCGAGGCTCGGTAGCATCCGCGGTGTTTCCAGTGGGTTCCCGGTAGCCGCGACGTTCGTCAACACGAACGGGAACAGCGAGAGCGCGAACGCAAATCCAAGGACTGCGAGGGTTCGCCGATCGTTGCTTGGGGCCGTCGCCAGATCGACTGGAACGAGCACGACGAACACCACCAGCGCTTCGGCCGCGTGCAGCCAGGCTAACACGCCCACGGCAGCGTACGCACTCGCTCGAACGGCGAGGGTGCCGGGTCGACGGCTACGGGCGAATGCCAGGAGGACGATAGCGATCAGCGCCGCCGAGAACACGTGTCGTTTTGGCACCGTCGACCAGAACGCGATCGGCAGCGAGAGCGCCGCCAGCGCTCCAGCGGCAACCCCAACGCGCCGGCCGTGGAGCGTCGTTCCGAGTCGGTACAGGGCAACGGCGACAACCCCGGCAGCGACCAGGGTGAGGAGCTGCAGCGCGAGAAGACCCGTCCATTTCGAGTCCAGCGGCGTCGCTAGCACGATGTTCGCAAGGAAGGCTCCCAACGCGAGGAGTGTCCCTACGAGAGTCACGCCCGATCGATCCAGGACCCGTCCCAGCTGGGAGGCGAATGCAGCGGCGAGCAAACTCCAGCCACCTGCCAGAACCAGACGAAGCTCAGCCAGAGCTGAAGCGCCCTCCAGCAACCAGTAAAACGGAACCGAGAAGACCGCAGCCGCGTAGTTCCGTCCGAATACCTGTGATCCGTGCCGGTAGAGCCCGGGCTGGGAGCCAAGCGTCAGGGAGTACTCGACGCGGGTGATCGCGAAGTGCCCCTCAGCGACGTT